>CAZEFX010000022.1:0-33235 GCA_964511525.1 uncultured Jutongia sp. | reverse complement strand
GTCAGGATATGCAGTACGAGCTCATTCGTTTAAAAAATGAGCTGGGCATCACATTTATTTATGTAACTCATGATCAGGAAGAGGCATTAACCATGTCTGATACCATTGTGGTTATGAATCAGGGATATATTCAGCAGATTGGTACTCCTGAGGATATTTATAATGAGCCGCAGAATGCTTTCGTGGCAGATTTTATTGGAGAAAGTAATATTGTAGGTTCTACTATGATTGAAGATAAACTGGTGGAGATTCAGGGAACAAAATTTGCTTGTGTAGATGTAGGATTTGGTAAGAATAAACCTGTAGATGTAGTGATTCGTCCGGAGGATATTGTGCTGACAGAGCCTTCCGAGGGAATCATTCAGGGAACGGTAACTTCTGCTATTTTTAAGGGTGTACATTATGAAATGGAAGTTATGGCTGCTGGTTACGAGTGGCTGGTACACAGTACGGTTTTGAAAGAGCCTGGAACCCAGGTGGGAATCTGGGTAGATCCATTTAATATCCAGATTATGCATAAGCCGGAATCGGAGGATGAGACTGCAAGCAGTATTTATGAGTAGAAAAATGTTTTATTCTATAAGGAGAAAGGAAAAAGCAAAATGAAGAAATTAGGTGGAAGACTGCTGGCAGGTCCATATATTATCTGGATGCTGGCGTTTACGATTATTCCGTTATTGCTGATTATATATAATGCCTTTACAGCCAGTAATGGTCAGTTTACATTAGAAAATGTATTGGCAATTGCCGACCCGGTCAATGCCAAGCCTTTATGGCTGAGCTTAAGAATGTCTTTGCTGGTGACAGGAGTCTGTCTTCTTTTAGCATTTCCGTTGGCGTTGATTTTGCGTCAGCATTCCAGCAATAAGAACAGCTTTATTGTTTTGATTTTTATTTTACCTATGTGGATGAATTTTATGCTTCGTACTTTGGCGTGGCGCTTGATTCTTTTAAATAATGGATTCTTAAATCAAGCTTTAAATATGCTGGGGATGGAAAGTCTGTATCTGATGAATACAAAAATCGCGGTAGTATTGGGAACCGCTTATGATTATTTCCCATTTATGGTATTACCAATTTATAATGCATTGGTAAAGATTGATGGAGATGTAATTCATGCTGCTCAGGATTTGGGGGCTGGAAGCTTTACGATTCTGCGCAGAATCATTCTTCCCTTGAGCCTGCCGGGAATCGTTAGTGGAATTACCATGGTTTTAGTGCCTTCTATGAGTGAATTTGTAATTGCTTCTATGTTAGGTGGAGGCAAGATTTATCTCATTGGTAATGTCATTGAGCAGGCGTTTAATTCTGGTTATGCAGATGTGCATCTGGGTTCGGGGCTGTCCTTGAGTCTGATGGCGCTAATTGTAATAAGCATGCTGGTTTACCGCTTCTTTGACCGGGGAGAGGAGGGCAGTACGCTATGGTAAAATCCACAGGAAAAAAGGTGGTATCCACTGCCTATCTGATATTGATGTTAATTATGTTGTATCTGCCGATATTGGTATTGATTATTTCTTCTGTAAATGCGTCACCAAAGAATAAGGCAGTGTGGGGGGGCTTTTCTATGAAGGGTTATACCCAGCTGTTTCAAAATGAAATTATTATGGAAGCATTGGGAACTACTCTGCTTCTGGCTGCCGGTTCTGCTTTGATTGCTACCATTTTGGGGACTTTAGTTTGTATCGGTATGATTGGTATGAAGAAACGTTCTAAGGCAATGATTATGGGTGTTACCAATATTCCGTTGCTCAATGCAGATATTGTAACTGGTATAGCGTTGATGCTGCTTTTCTCCAGATTTACCCAGTTAAGCTTTGGTACAATGCTGATTGCGCATGTTACGCTGATTATTCCATACGTAGTACTCAGTGTGCAGCCAAAGGTGTTACAGTTGAATCTCAGTACCTATGAGGCAGCGCTGGATTTAGGGGCATCACCGGCATATGCCCTTTGGAAGGTGGTTGTACCGGAGATTATGCCTGGTATTGTGGCTGGATTTTTGTTGGCATTCACCATGTCTCTGGATGATTTTTCCGTTACTTATTTCACCAAGGCACCGGGGATTCATACTATGTCCACTATGATTAATGCAGAATATCGTAAGGGAATCCAGACGGAGATTTATGCATTATCTACCTTAGTGTTTTTGATTGTATTGATTGTACTTTTTATTATTAACAGACGAAGTGTAGCCCAGATAAAGAAAGAGGCTGAAAAAAACAGATAGAGTGTCTGATTCGGAATGGGGGAACTGTCATATGCGAAAAAAAAGAAATGTTGTACTTGCAGTAGGAATGACAATGGTACTGGCTTCTTCTGGCGTATTGACTGCTTGTGGTCAGACAAAGGAAGAAAAAAATGCAAAACAGCTGGTAGTATTTAATTATGGCGATTATATTGATGTAGAACTTTTGGAACAGTTTGAGGATGAAACCGGAATTGAAGTTTTGTACGAGGAATTCTTGACTCCGGAAGCTATGTATAGCAAGTACAAAAACGGGACGGTAAATTATGATTTAATCTGTTGCTCGGATTATATGTTGGACAAAATGATACAGGGGAATGAGGTGGAACCCATTGACTTTGAAAAGATGGAATATGAAGGAAATATTGGAGACACCTATTGGAAATTGTCTCAAAGCTTTGATCCAGAAAATAAATATAGTGTTCCTTATTACTGGGGTACGGTAGGAATCTTATACAATACAACGATGATGGATTATGTTCCGGATAGCTGGGATGCTTTGTGGGATGAGAACTATCGCAATAATATTATTATGCAGGATAGTGTTCGTGATAGCTTTATTCCTGCATTGGTTCGTAGCGGTTATTCTATTAATACAGTGGAGGAGAAGGAGCTTCGGGAAGCCCAGCAGCTTTTGTTGGATCAGAAAGAAATTGTGCAGTCTTATTTGGTAGACGAAGTAAGGGATGATATGGCAAATGAACAGGCGGCTATGGCTATGATTTATTCTGGTGAGGCTAGTCTGGCTACTTATTACAATGAAGATTTGGATTTTGTAGTGCCTAAGGAGGGCTCTGACATTTGGATGGACAGCTGGGTGATTCCAAAGGGAGGAAAAAATTACGAAGGCGCTCTTCGTTTTTTAGATTTTCTATGCCGGGCTGATGTAGCGCTGCAGAATTTTGAATACGTGTATTATTCCACGCCAAATGAAGCGGTATTAGAGGAAATTGACGAAGAAGAAAAAGCAGATGATCCTGCCATTTTTCCGTCGGAGGATGTGATTGAACGTTGTGAAATTTTTAAATATTTAGGGAAGGAAACAGAGGAATTCTACAATTATATGTGGAAAGAATTGAAAGCTCATTAATATCTCCACTTGAAAATATAAGCAATACCATGTAAAATTAAACAAAATGGGGTCGTGAAAAAATATAGGAAGAGGTGTTGTTTATGTTAGGAAAAAAAACAAAAGACAATAATGCAGGAGTATCTGCGGGAAAGGTGAAAATGACCACGTCGATTAAAGGGAAAATTGCCATGATGCTGGGCTTTGGAGCAGTTCTTACAGCAGTGATGATACTCCTTATTATTGTGCCAAAGGTGCAGGATGTGCTTGGTAGTCAGACAAAGAACTATATTTATGATGTGACGGTCAGCAATGGTACCATGATGGAAACCTTAAGAAAGTCCATGAGACTTACTGAGAAAGGTGCATTGAAGGAAAACTTTAGTCATGTTGGCGTAGAAGGTGTGGAGTCCAGCTATGCCTATGTAGTTAGTTCCAAGGGGGAGATGTTATACCATCCTTCTGAAGAAAAAATTGGCCAGCCTGTAGAAAATGAAGTGGTGCAGGGCTTGGTAAAGACAATTGCTTCCGGTAAGCATCCAGAACCAAAGGTAGTAGAGTATGTATTTAAGGGAGAAACAAAATACGCTGCCTACTACGTAGATCAGGATGATATTGCTATTCTGGTTGTTTGTGCAGATGAAAAAGAGATTATGAAGCCGTTGAACGAGATAGCAAGTCTTAGTTCCGTTGCAGCAATAGTAGCAATTATTCTTGTTACTATTATAGGTATTCTTATATCAAATCGTTTTATTCAACCAATTTTAAAGGTATCTGATATTGTAGTGAAGATGTCCGATATGGATTTTACAGAGGATGCAGAGTCAGCAAAGCTGATTAAGAGAAAAGATGAAACAGGACTTATGGCACGTTCTGTTGCTACATTGCGTCAGGAAATGATTAGCATGATTGATGAGATTCGTGGAAAGAGTCAGGAGCTTTTTGTTGCTTCTGAAAGACTGGATGGAGATGCTTCAGAAACTGCAAAGACTATTGGACAGGTTGAAAATGCAGTAGGAGATATTGCAGATGGAGCTTCTAATCAGGCGGAAGAGACCCAAAGTGCTACAGAAAATGTTATTATTATGGGTAACATGATTGAAGCAACTAACGCAGAAGCAGAAGCTTTAGAGCGGAATTCTGACGAAATGAATGTTTCCAGCAAGAATGCTATGGACATTTTGAATGAGCTGATTCAGGTAAATGAAAGAACAAAGGTTTCTATTGAAGAGATTTATGAGCAGACCAATATTACCAATGCATCTGCCCAGAAGATTAAGGATGCGACTGATTTGATTGCATCTATTGCAGAAGAAACCAATTTGCTTTCTCTTAATGCCTCTATTGAGGCGGCAAGAGCAGGAGAGCAGGGTAGAGGCTTTGCAGTAGTGGCTTCTCAGATTCAGAAGCTGGCAGAACAGTCCAACCAGTCTGCAAGCCAGATTGATGCCATTACATCGGCTCTGATTAATGATTCTACCAAGGCGGTAGATACCATGCAGCAGGTTCGCAGTGTTATGGATGAACAAACAGAGAAAATGCAGCAGACAGATAAGATGTTCCGTCAGGTGAAGAATGGTGTAGATAACGCAAGAAGCCGTGTGGAGACAATTTCACAGAGAACAGAGAATCTGGATCGTTCCAGAGGTCAGGTGGTTGATGTTGTACAGAATCTGTCTGCTATTGCAGAAGAAAATGCAGCCAGCAGTCAGGAAACAGCAGCATCTGTAGCTGAGGTAAGCAAAATTGTTGCTGATATTTCTGAAAGTGCGGCCGGCTTGAAAGAGATTGCGCATGGTTTAGAAGAAAGTGTTAATAAATTTAAGCTATAATATATTTAAATAGGATTTTAGGAGGCATAATAATGTTAAACGACAAGAAAGTATTGTACAGCGGTATGCAGGCAACTGGCGACTTAACTCTCGGCAACTATCTGGGGGCGTTGAAAAATTGGCTTACACTTAGTGATGAGTATGAGTGTTTCTGGGGAGTAATGGATTTACATTCTATTACTGTTCGTCAGAATCCGGCAGAATTCCGCAAACGTGCGAGAAATCTTTTGACATTATACATTGCAGCAGGATTGGATCCGGTTAAGAATTGTATTTATTTCCAGTCCCATGTTTCTGCTCATGCAGAGCTTAGCTGGATTTTGAATTGTTATACTTACATGGGTGAATTAAGTCGTATGACCCAGTTTAAGGATAAGGCAGCAAAGCATGCGGACAATATTAATGCAGGCTTATATACCTATCCGGTGCTGATGGCAGCAGATATATTGCTTTATCAGGCTGATTTTGTACCTGTTGGTAAGGATCAGATGCAGCATTTGGAAATCACTAGAGATATTGCCAATCGTTTCAATGGAGTTTATGGAGATGTATTTACTATTCCAGAAGCGTATATCGGAAAGGCTGGAGCTAAGATTATGAGTCTTCAGGATCCAACCAGAAAGATGTCCAAGTCTGATGAGAATGTAAACGGAAGTATTTATTTGATGGATGATCCGGATACTGTGGTACGGAAATGTAAACGTGCAGTAACTGATTCTGACAGTGAGATTCGTTATGCAGAGGAGAAACCGGGAGTAAGTAACTTGTTGGATATTTATACTGCATGTACCGGAAAGACTATTGCAGAAGCAGAGAAGGAGTTTGCAGGTCAGGGCTATGGTGAGTTTAAGATGGCAGTGGCAGAGTCTGTTATTGCGATTTTGAAGCCGATGCAGGAAGAGTTTGAACGGTTATCTAAGGATAAGGCATATATAGATGGTATTATCAAAGAGAATGATGATAAGGCAAGATATTTTGCGAATAAAACCCTTCGTAAGGTGAGAAAGAAAGTTGGATTTACAGATATCCCACGATAAGACAGAAAGGAGTACGTAGGTTATGGCAGGTTCAACTTTTGGAAGATTATTTCAGGTGACTACCTGGGGAGAATCTCACGGGAAGGGAATTGGCGTAGTAGTAGATGGTTGTCCGGCTGGTTTGGAGTTAAATGAAGAGAAGATTCAAAAATATCTAAATCGACGGAAACCGGGACAGACTCGTTATTCTACTCCTCGCAAGGAAGAGGATTTAGTAGAGATACAGTCAGGAGTTTTTGAGGGAAAGACCACAGGAACTCCAATATCTATGGTGGTTTATAATAAGACCCAGCGTTCTAAAGATTATTCTGAGATTGCAAGCTATTATCGTCCGGGACATGCAGACTATACCTTTGATGAAAAGTTTGGTTTTCGGGATTATCGAGGAGGTGGAAGATCCTCTGGAAGAGAAACCATTGGCAGAGTAGCTGCCGGTGCTATTGCATTGGAGCTGTTGAAAGAATTTGGTATTCAGGTGAATGCATATACAAAATCCATTGGTGGAATTTCTATTGATGAGGAGAAGGCTTCTTTGGAGAAAATCATGGAAAGTCCTTTGTATATGCCGGATTTAGAAGCTTCTGCCAAGGCGGAGATTTTATTGGAAGGCAAGATGCAGGAAATGGATTCCGTGGGTGGCATTATCGAATGTATTACAAAAGGGATGCCAACAGGAGTTGGAGAACCAGTATTTGAAAAGCTGGATGCGAATTTAACCAAAGCGGTTATGTCCATTGGTGCAGTGAAAGGCGTAGAGATTGGCGATGGTTTTCATGTGGCAGAGCTGTTTGGCTCTGAGAATAATGACAGCTTTTGTATTGATTCCCAGAAGAAGATTGCGAAAGCTACCAATCATGCAGGTGGTATTTTAGGGGGGATCAGTGATGGAAGTGACATTGTTCTTCGAGCAGCGATTAAGCCTACCCCTTCTATTGCCAGAAGCCAGCAGACTATAAATAAGTCTGGCGAGAATATTGAGATAGAGATTAAAGGTCGTCATGATCCGATTATTGTTCCAAGAGCAGTAGTGGTGGTGGAGGCTATGACAGCATTAACCTTAGTGGATATGCTGATGGTATCCATGACCTCTCGTCTGGATAGAATGAAGTCATTTTTTGAAAAATAAAATACGGGATTAGAAGTAGTTAGAAAACGGAAATAGGAAACCTATTTCCGTTTTTTGCATATAATACAATATAGTATAACAGCAGCTTTACATATTTACCAATATGGGAAACGGCATACTACATAAAATGAGCCTGACAGGGGCAAAAGGGAGGTAGTATGCGATATTTTTATTATGGTAAAGAAAAAGAAGAAAAAAGAAATCCTTCTGGTGAAAAGAATAGTGCTATAGGACTTTCTAGTGCATCTATAGAAACAAAAACATATGACTGGGAAGAGGATTTAGTAATAGAGGAAGATACTATTTATGAGATTGACAGGATGTGCCTGTCCCGTCGGTCGAGACGAAGACCGGGAGTATAAAAGTATGTAAGAAACATCTTTCTGATATTCATATAACGAAAAAGGGATCGTACGAAGAAATCAGTACTGTCCCTTTTAAATTATGTTTATGAAGGTCTATTTTTAAATTAATCCATGTAATATGTGTTAATTACTAAATGCATAACTCAGATATTAACAAAAGAATCATACATGGCTAGCCAGTGTACAGCATAAAAATGACCCTTGCTTTCCGAATGAGTGGTGTTTGAACTCGCTGGTGCTTGTAGGGCATATTATGCCCTACTATGCACCACTGCGTAGTTCATCCCAAGCCGCAAGGCGTCCACGAATAGGAAAACAAGGGGTATTTTTATGCGTCACATTTATGTGTCACATTTTTTTGTCTTCTCTGTGTTGCTCTTAGAAGCAGTTACCACAGCAGGAAAGGATGATTAAAATCCAGATGATAGAGCTGCAGCTGTTATCTCCACAGTCACTACCAAAGCCACAGCCACCGCCGAAGCCACTGCCATTACCACAGCAGCAAAGAAGAAGCAGGATAATAATCCAGCTGCCGCATCCTCCATCAGATCTTCCACATCCATTACCGCAACCTGTTGCTGCTAAATCACTCATATAATCCTCCGTTCTGTCGTATTAACGACAGGAAATTTATTTACATTGTTAATCTATGTAGGAGGGCTTGGACAGTTTCCTTGAAAGAGAATTTATTTTTTAGAAAATTGTGTTATACTAGCAGAAGAGAAAAAAATAGTGTTTTTGAAAAAATGACAAAAGCGCAGAAATGAGGAAAAAATGAGATTGTTTCAGATAAAACAGAATGGGAAAAGAAGGGGAATAGCACTATGTCTGACTGTGTGTTTGGGGATTACAGGCTGCAGCAATCCTATAAAAGAAGAAAAGCCTAAGTTTACTCCAAAGGTGACAGAAGGGACGGAGACACAGATTGTTGGTATGAGCGAGGAAGATGCCATATATGCGGCTATGGATTATATGGAAACTATGACTATAGAAGAAAAGGCAGGTCAGTTATTTGTAGTAAACCTAGAACTTTTGGATGATACCAGAGGTGGATTTTATGAATGGCAGAAGATTACCAAAACCATGAAGGAAAATCTGGAAAAATATCATGTAGGAGGGGTAATTCTTTTTTCTAGAAATATTGAGAAAAGAAAGCAGACCAAGAAGCTGATTCGGAAGCTACAGAAAAATATAGAGATTCCTTTGTTTGTTACTGTGGACGAGGAAGGAGGAGATGTAGCCCGGATTGGAAATAATGAAAACATGAAGACTGCCACTTTTCCGACTATGGAAGAAATTGGGCAGAATGAAGATGCAGAATATGTATACGATATGGGCGTTACCATTGGACAAGATATAAGTAAATTGGGTTTTAATGTAAACTTTGCCCCAGTTGCAGATGTTAGAACCAGTGAAATGAATCGGGAGATTGGCAGCCGCTCCTTTGGTGATGATGCTCAGAAGGTATCAGAAATGGTGGATGCTTTTGTAAAGGGAATCCAGAGTCAAAATGTTTGTGCTACCTTAAAACATTTTCCGGGACAGGGGTCCTCTGAGGGAGATACCCATCAGGGAAGTGTGGATATTGATAGTAGTATTTCCCGGTTGCGGAAGGTGGATTTTAAGCCTTTTGAAGTAGGAATCGAGGCGGGAGCAGATTTTGTTATGGTATCTCACATTTCTGTCAGTAAGGTAACAGAGACCAGCGAGCCAGCCAGTATGTCTGATTTGATTATGTCAACGATTCTTAGGGACGAGTTAGGCTTTGAAGGCATTATTGTAACAGATGCTTTTGATATGGCATCTATAACAGAGAATTACACCCCAGGAGAAGCGGCAGTTAGTTCCATCGAAGCAGGAGCAGACATGGTAGTTATGCCTCAAAGTCTGGAAGAGGCATATGAAGCTGTTTTGGAAAATGTTGAAGCTGGGGAACTGACGGAGAAACGATTGAATGAGTCGGTGCTTCGGATTCTTAAGCTGAAATTCCAAAGGGGCATTATGACATTGGAGGATTTGGATGCTAAGGTGGAAGTCAATGCTGCTGAGGAACCAGTGGAAGAATAATCTGTAAAAAACTCTTGAGATTTTTGAGGAAATGATTATAATATGTATTTGTGATAACAGTGTGAGTAATATCATTGCAGTGCTATCGAAGAAACTAATTATTTGGCTTACATCTTTAGGAGGATACAGATTATGAAGAAGTTAGGCATGGTTTACGAAGGCAAAGCAAAGAAAGTTTTTCAAACAGACGATGAAAATATATTCATTGTAGATTACAAGGATGATGCAACGGCATTTAATGGTGAGAAGAAAGGCACAATTCTTGGGAAAGGTGTTATCAACAACCGTATGACCAATTTTCTCTTTCAGAAGTTAGAGGAAGCTGGGGTTCCAACACATTATGTCGAAGAACTTAGTGATAGAGAAACTGCTGTTAAAAAAGTAGATATTGTACCTTTAGAGGTTATTGTTCGTAATGTGGCTGCGGGAAGCTTTTCCAAGCGTCTGGGACTAGAGGAAGGCTTTGAACTTCTTTGTCCAACCTTAGAATTCAGCTATAAGGATGATGCGCTGGGAGACCCATTGATTAATGATTATTTTGCAATGGCCATTGGTGTTGCTACCAGAGAAGAGATTGATACCATTACCAAGTATGCCTTTATGGTAAATGAATTCTTGAAAGGCTTTTTTAGCCAATGTGGAATGGATTTAATCGATTTTAAAATCGAATTTGGTAAGACTAGTGATGGTACTATTATTCTGGCAGATGAGATTTCTCCAGATACCTGTAGATTGTGGGATAAGGAGACAAGGGAAAAGCTGGATAAGGATCGTTTCAGAAGAGATTTAGGCGGAGTAGAGGATGCTTATCAGGAAGTAGCCAAGAGAATAGGACTAATCAGTTAACATATATCCCGGGGGTTAGTGTATAATTTCCCGGGTTATTCTTTTGTCGAAAGACAAAGGTAGATAAATGTAAATGCTAAAGACGTGGAAAATCACGCAGAATGGAGGAGAAACATGAGTAATGATAGATACACAAGCCCGCTTTCCGAGCGTTATGCCAGCAGAGAGATGCAGTACATTTTCTCGCCGGACAAGAAGTTTAAGACATGGAGAAAGCTGTGGATTGCATTAGCAGAGGCAGAGAATGAATTGGGACTTCTGGATGAGAATGGAAATCCGGCAGTAACCAAGGAGCAGATTGAAGAGCTGAAGGCTAATGCGGAAAATATTAATTATGAAGTAGCAAAGAAGAGAGAAAAAGAAGTCCGTCATGATGTAATGTCTCATGTATATGCTTATGGTGTACAGTGTCCAAAAGCAAAGGGAATCATTCATCTGGGAGCTACCTCCTGCTATGTTGGGGATAATACCGATGTGATTATTATGACAGAGGCATTACAGCTGATTCGTACCAAGTTAATCAACGTAATTGATGAGCTGTCCCGTTTTGCTATGAAGTATAAATCCCAGCCAACACTGGCATTTACCCATTTTCAGCCAGCCCAGCCAACTACCGTTGGTAAGAGAGCAACTTTGTGGCTACAGGAGTTTTTATTGGATTTAGAGGATTTGGATCATGTACTGGATCACATGAAGCTTCTTGGTTCCAAGGGAACTACAGGTACTCAGGCAAGCTTTATGGAATTGTTTGATGGAGATGAGGAAAAGGTAAAGAAACTGGACGATATTATTGCGAAGAAGATGGGCTTTAAGGAGTGCTTCGCTGTTTCAGGACAGACCTATTCCCGTAAGTTAGATACCCGTGTAGCAAATGTATTGGCTGGAATCGCTGCCAGTGCCCACAAGTTTTCTAATGATATTCGTCTTCTTCAGCATCTGAAGGAAATAGAAGAGCCTTTCGAGAAGAATCAGATTGGTTCCTCTGCTATGGCATATAAGAGAAATCCAATGCGTAGTGAACGAATTGCAGCATTGTCCCGTTACGTTATGTCTGATGTAATGAATACCTTATTTACCTCTGCAAGCCAGTGGTTTGAGCGTACTCTGGATGATTCTGCTAATAAGCGTATCAGTATTCCGGAAGGATTTCTTGCTACCGATGGTATTTTGGATTTAACTTTGAATGTAGTAGATGGTCTTGTGGTATATGAGAAGGTTATTGAGAAACGTCTTATGTCCGAGCTTCCATTTATGGCAACCGAAAATATTATGATGGATGCAGTAAAGGCAGGGGGAGACAGACAGGAGCTTCATGAGAAGATTCGTCAGCTGTCTATGGAAGCAGGTAAGAATGTAAAGGTTCTTGGAAAGGACAATAATCTGTTAGAGCTGATTGCTGCGGACGAAGAATTCCCAATGACATTGGAAGAGCTTCAGGCAGTAATGGAACCGTCCAGATATACAGGTCGTGCTGCATCTCAGGTAGAGGAGTTTGTTTCTAAGGTGATTCAGCCTGTCTTGGATGAAAATGCGGAAATTTTGGGAGTAAAAGCTGAAATAAATGTATAAAAGAGGTTTTATTTTCCTAAAAGATTTGGTAAAATAGACTTTGTGTGATGAATTCACACTCCCGAAAAATGTAATGTGTGGACAAAAGAGAACCAGATTCTGCACAAGAATGGAGGAAATTATGGTAACAGCAATCGTTGGAGCAAACTGGGGCGATGAAGGAAAAGGAAAGATTACTGATATGCTGGGTGAGAAGTCGGACATTATCGTTCGTTTTCAGGGCGGCAGCAATGCAGGTCATACCATTATCAATGATTATGGTAAGTTTGCACTGCATCTTTTGCCATCCGGTGTATTTTATGACCATACCACAAGTATTATTGGAAATGGTGTGGCTTTAAATATTCCTTATTTATTTAAGGAGATTAACGATCTGGTAGAAAAGGGCGTTCCAAAGCCAAAGGTACTGGTATCAGACCGTGCGCAGATTCTGATGCCATATCACATTCTCTTTGATGAGTATGAAGAGGAGCGTTTAGGAAAGAAATCCTTCGGTTCTACAAAGTCTGGTATTGCACCATTTTATTCTGATAAATATGCGAAAATCGGTATTCAGGTTTCTGAATTATTCGATGACGAAATCCTGCAGGATAAGGTTGATAGAATCTGTGAGCAGAAGAATGTTATTTTGAAGCATTTATACAATAAGCCAGAGTTAAATCCAGAGGAATTATTAAAGACTCTGCATGAGTACCGCGACATGGTTGCGCCTTATGTATGTGATGTATCTGCATATCTGCGTAAGGCAATCAAGGAAGGTAAGGGAATTCTTTTAGAGGGACAGTTAGGTTCTTTGAAGGATCCAGACCATGGTATTTATCCAATGGTAACCTCTTCCTCCACCTTAGCTTCATATGGTGCCATTGGTGCAGGTATCCCACCATATGAAATTAAGCGTATCGTAACTGTAGTAAAGGCTTACTCTAGTGCAGTAGGTGCTGGAGAGTTCGTTAGTGAGATTCTGGATGAGAAGGAAGCAGACGAGCTTCGCCGTCATGGTGGTGATGGTGGAGAGTATGGTGCTACCACAGGCCGTCCACGTCGTATGGGCTGGTTTGATGCAGTGGCATCCCGCTATGGCTGTGAGATTCAGGGTGCAACAGAGGTTGTACTGACTGTATTAGATTGTCTGGGATATCTGAAGGAGATTCCAGTATGTGTTGGTTACGAAATTGATGGTGAAGTAGTGAAAGACTTCCCTGTAACTGCTAAGCTTGCAAAGGCGAAGCCAGTATACGAAGTACTTCCAGGCTGGAATTGTGATATTAGCGGTATCAAGGAATACGACCAGCTTCCAGAAAATTGTCGTAAGTATATTGAATTTATTGAGAAGGAGCTTGGTGTGCCAGTAACCATGGTATCCAATGGACCAAAGAGAAGCGATATTATTTACCGTTAAGAAAAATTAAAGGCAACGTGTTGTGGCGTTGCCTTTTTCCTAATTTAAAGGTGGATGAAATTTACGAAATCAGAAAAACTATAACAGAGAAATCAAAACAAAAATAAACTGTATAAAAAGAAGGAGTGTTTGGTTATGCCAAGTTATATACCAGGAATGTATTATTTTGATCCTACCTATATTTTTATCATTATTGGTGCTGTGATTTGTATGATAGCTTCTGCCAATGTTAACCGTACTTTTAAAAAGTATAGTAAGAGAAGTAATAGCAGAGGGATGACAGGGGAACAGGTGGCACTGCAGATTTTGAGAGAAGCGGGGATTCAAGATGTTTCTATAGAATGTGTTAGTGGGGATTTGACAGATCATTACGATCCGAGAAATAAGGTCCTTCGCCTATCAGATAGTGTGTATGGTTCTACTTCGGTAGCGGCTATCGGAGTAGCGGCACATGAATGTGGTCATGCGATTCAGCATCAGGTTGGATATGTACCGATTCAGATTCGTAATATGATTGTGCCAGCAGTAAATATTGGTTCAAAATTATCATGGCCGATTATTTTGATGGGATTTATTTTTGGAATAACAAATTTAATAAATATTGGTATTATATTATTTTCTTTTGCACTTTTATTTCAAATTATCACTTTGCCAGTAGAATTTAATGCTTCTCGTAGAGCATTACAAATATTGGAAGGCCGTGGATTTTTAAGCGGAGATGAAATGCGTGGTGCAAAAAGTGTGCTTAGAGCGGCTGCTATGACCTATGTAACAGCAATGATATCTACCTTGCTTCAATTAGTGCGTTTAGTATTGTTGTTTGGAAGACGTTCCGACGATTAAAATTTGAAATAAGAAATGGATTAAAATATGAACTTTAACAAAACACAGGTTCTTCGGAAAAAGGAAGATATTACCTCATACCGAAGAAAAATGAAAAAAAGAATCCGGGTAGAATTACTCTGTATTTATATTTTTCTTGTTTTAGGTACAGTGGTAGTGATAGGATTTGGAATAGCGGGGGCTGTTCAGGGGATTTTTGACAGTACTCCGGTGATTGGAGAGCGGGAGATTCTTTCCGATGGAGAAGCGTCTGTTTTTTACGATATGTCAGGAAAAGAGATTCAAAAGGTAAATGGCAAACAGGCCAAGACTCAATATGTCACAGGTCGTCAAATTTCGGATGCAGCAAAAAAGGCATTTCTGGCTTCTCAGGACCCGCGATTTTATGAGCATCAAGGAATGGATGTAAGAAATTTGTTGTCCGATGTATATTCTACTTTTAAACAAGAAGAGGATGGAAAGGAAGAAAATCGGACTCTTTCCCAGAAATTATTGAAAAATCAGATTTACAGTAATGATAATGCAGATTCTTTGATGGAGGAAATTTCAGGAAAGATTCAGGAGCAGTATCAGGCGGTAAAAATGGAAGAAAATATGGGGAAGGAGAGGATTCTGGAATATTATATGAACACCATATGTCTTGGTGAGAATATTATTGGAATTCAGGCAGCTTCTACTTATTTTTTTGAAAAAGATGCTTCCGAGTTGACGATTTCTGAGGCAGCAGTTCTTGCAGCAGCAGGAATCAATTCCCTTCAATATCATCCGTTAAAACAGCAGACAAAAAATGCTGCCCAGAGAGAAATGGTGTTGGAAGCCATGTTGAAGCATGGATATATTTCTGAGGATGAGTATGAGGATGCCTTGGGGGATGATGTATATATCCGACTACAAAATACCAGAGAAAGAGAAAAGGGCTTTTCAGAAGCGGAGACCTATTATATTGATGCTGTAATCTCTAAGGTAATCGAGGATTTAAAAAATGAACTAGGATATACTCAGACCCGGGCATACAATGCGGTTTATCATGGGGGGTTACAGATTTATACTTGTCAGGATGAGGAAATACAGCAGATTTGTGATGATACTATAAAAAAAGAACTGTCCCATAAGAAAACACAGATTTCTTTTGTGGTGATGGAGCAGGCCACAGGAAAGGTAAAGGCTTTGAATGGAGCAGTAGAGACTGGACCTGTAAAATTAGACGAAAATGGTGCTATTGATTCCTTGGGGAATCCGGGAAATGTTTTTTCTTTGCTCTCTACCTGGCTTCCAGGAGTGGATACAATGGGACTGACATTGTCAGAGGTTATAGATGACAGTGAATATTTATTAGAGAAGAATGGAGTAAATCAATCTATTCGTTCGGAAGGGGAATATGAGGGGTTAGTAACATTAAGGGAAAGTATTTTAAAGTCTCTTCAGGTTCCTCAGATAAGAACCATGGATCGGATTGGGACTCAGACAGGATATGATTATTTAAAGAATCTGGGATTTTCCACTCTTGTAGAGCGTCGGGAAACCTTGGAGGATGAAATAGAAACAGATATTGGATTAGAATTAGCAAGAGGTCAGCTTGTGGATGGAGTCAATAATCTAGAGCTAACCTCTGCCTATGCTACGATTTCCAATGGTGGAAGGTACATGAAACCTGTATTTTATACAAAGGTAGTGGACAAGGAAGGGAATGTTTTGCTGGAAAGTGAAGTGACAGAGCGAAGAATATTGAAAAATTCTACTACTTGGTTGTTAGGTAATGTTATGGAGGAGTATCTTCAAAACAAAAAATTGAATCTGGAAGGAACAGACATGTCCGTGGCTGGGATTACTGGAAAATCTCCATCTCAGGAAGAATATTGGTTTGAGGGATATAGTTCGTATTATACTGCAGGCTGTAGATATGTACCAGGTAAAACGGACAGCCAGGAAGAATATCAGACAATATGGAAAGAAATTATGCAGAAAATCCATAAAAAGACAGAAGTCAAACCAGTAGAATTCAAAAAGCCATCAGATATAAAGGCGATGGATATTTGTACGAAATGTGGGAATTTAGCCATAGAGGGTGTATGTGATCAGGCGCAGAGTGGAAATTGTATCAAGTCGGAATATTTTGTCCGAGGTACGGAACCTCAGGATTATTGTACCTGTCATATGAAGTACACCTTGTGCAAAGCTTCTGGAAAGCCGGCAAAAGAAACCTGTCCAGTAGAAGATAAACAGGAAAAAGTATTTTTGATTAAAAATGAGATGGGTGATACCAAGGATACTCCTTATGTATTGCCAAAGGATTTGCCAGGGCTTTTGTGTGATAAGCATTAAAAGATTATGGGATGGATAAACGTCCTTCTAGGTAGACGGGTAAAATCACATAAGCTAGAAAATTAGAACGAATAAAAAGGCAGTTGTACGAGTATATCAATTCTCGTGTAACTGCCTTTTTGAAATATCGTATAGTTATACATTCTGAAAATCTACAAACCCCTGCATCCACACAGGCCCCTTGAAACGTCGTCCAATCATAGGCTCTCCAATTAAATCATTCTTATTGATGCCTATATTTAGCGTAATATCATTGCAGGAAATTAAAAGCTGGTAAATTTCTTCGCCAGTGTAGGTGTTTTTTACACTGCTCCAGTTGACGATGGTTCCCAGAACAGAATAGTTGTCGGATTCCGAACCATAAGGTATAAAGCTGGTTTCCACCACGCTGTACAAGTCTTCAGTCTTAATACGGCGGTTAATCTGAGCGGAAAGATCGATTTCATTTACTGTCAGACTATCGATGGCATCCTGATTACCAGACTTTGCCATGGCAATAAGCTGGTTGCGAAGATGGGAACGATAGGTTTTTTTCTGCATTTTATCTTCTGTGTTTTCTACTCCAAGGATAACAGTACCACTAAGGGCAAGTCCAGAAAGAGTAGTTTTTGCCTTGCGGGGAGTGTTATCATTGCATCCTAGTAATAAATAATCTACAGCATTTTGCAGATAAAATATCAGGGAAATCCCCAGACGTAAATCATCACACATACCGGTAAAGGCGTCAGTATCCACTCTTTTATTTACAGTGATGTCTGTATTTACGGAGAGGAAAGTGCTTTCTAAGTAAGGGAAATAATGTTCCACATGGAAAAAGCCCTTTTCGTCATATTCCCCTCGGACTACAATGCCGGCATTATGGGCAAACTCTTTACGAAGCTCGGTATAAACTCTCTTTGGAGCCAGTTCTGCTTTCTTGCTGACATCCGGCTGGCTTAAAATGATTCCAAGCAGCTTTTCCATATCCTGTCTGTCCTTTATATTACTAAAACCAATGGCGCGTAAAAATCGATGCATAGGAATCACCTCTTCTCTTTCTTGAAAATTTATTACTCTCATTATAAATAATAACTCTCCACTATGCAAGAGAGAGGTGTGAAAGTGTTGCCATTCCTTTGAAGTTCATATATAATGAGGAAAGGTTTTGCCTTCTATGAAAAATCAGGTGGCAGAACATGCTTACATAGAGTAGTTTCAAGGAATGAAACTAGTTTTATAATATGGAGGACGCGATGTTAGAGTTAAAAAATGTCAGCTTTCAGGTAAATGATGAGGAAAGCAAGGATAAAGAAATCTTAAAAAATATAAATTTAAAAATTGAGGATCATTTGGTGGTGATTACTGGTCCAAATGGTGGTGGTAAGTCAACCTTGGCAAAGACTATCGCAGGCATTAATCAGGTTACCAGTGGACAGATTCTTCTGGATGGAGTGGATATTACCCAGATGAATATTACAGAACGCGCTAAGGCTGGTATCAGCTTTGCTTTTCAGCAGCCGGTACGGTTTAAAGGAATGACGGTAATGGATATGATTACCTTGGCGGCTGGAGAGAAGATTAGTATGACTCAGGCATGTGACTATCTTTCAGAGGTAGGTCTTTGTGCAAGGGATTACATTAATCGTGAAATCAATGCAAGTCTTTCTGGTGGAGAATTAAAGCGTATAGAGATTGCAATGATTCTTGCCAGAGGAACCAAGTTCTCTATTTTTGATGAGCCAGAAGCGGGAATTGATTTATGGAGTTTCCAGAATCTGATTCAGGTATTTGAAAAGATGTATCAGAAGATACAGGGAACGATTCTGATTATTTCCCATCAGGAAAGAATTTTAAATATTGCTGACCGAATAATTGTATTGGCAGATGGTGAAGTGGTAAATGAGGGAACCAGAGATGAGATTATGCCGCAATTAATGAAAAATGACATTGCCTGTCCGACTTTGATAAATAAAATGAAGTAAGAGTTAAAACATAAAAATAAGAAAGACAGTGCAAACTAGTATATGTTATGGAGGAAATTATGGACGCAATAGAAAAATCATTGTTGGAGCAGGTGGCTGATATTCATCAGGTACCGGAAGGAGCATATAATATCCGTGCCAATGGTCAGACTGCCCAGAGAAATACAACGGCAAATATCGATATTGTTACCAAGGAGGACAAGCCGGGAATTGATATTATCATTAAGCCGGGAACTAAGAACGAAAGTGTTCATATTCCTGTGGTTTTAAGCCAGTCTGGTTTAAAGGATATGGTATATAATGATTTCTACATTGGAGAGGATGCAGAGGTAACCATCGTAGCAGGCTGTGGTATTCACAACTGTGGTGTTGATACCTCGGAGCATGAAGGTATTCACACGTTCTATATTAAAAAAGGTGCAAAGGTAAAATATATCGAGAAGCATTATGGCGAGGGCGATGGAAAAGGAAAGCGTATTTTAAATCCTACTACCATTATCCATGTGGAAGAAGATGGTTATCTGGAAATGGATTCGGTGCAGATTAAGGGTGTAGATTCTACCAAGCGTGATACCAGAGCAGATTTGAAGGCAGGTGCTTCGCTGGTGATTCATGAGAAGATTATGACCCATGGAACCCAGACCGCAGAAACAGATTTTATTGTAGATATGGATGGAGAAGGCTGCAGCGCTAATGTAGTTTCCCGTTCTGTAGCGAAGGAAGAATCAAAACAGATTTTCCGTTCCAGAATTAATGGAAATAATGAATGTAATGGTCACACAGAATGTGATGCCATTATTATGGATCAGGCAAGTGTCAGTGCCATACCGGAGCTGACCGCAAATCATATTGATGCGGCTTTGATTCATGAAGCAGCAATTGGAAAGATTGCAGGAGAGCAGCTCATTAAGCTGATGACATTAGGACTTACTGAAGCAGAGGCTGAAGAACAGATTGTCAATGGCTTTTTGAAATAGTGGAGGAAATTGATGAAAAAGGTTGTAATTATGACAGACAGTAATAGTGGAATTACACAGATGGAAGCTACGGAATTGGGAATCCGTGTTCTTCCAATGCCATTTATTATTGATGATAAGACATATTATGAGGATATTAGTCTGTCTCAGGATGAATTCTATGAGAAATTGAAGAAGAATGCCAATGTATCTACTTCTCAGCCTTCTGTAGAGGATGTGATTAAGTACTGGGAGGATGCTTTGGAGACTGCGGAGGAGCTAGTATATATTCCTATGTCCAGCGGACTTTCCGGCTCTTGTAGTACTGCCATGATATTAGCGCAGGATTTTGATGGAAGGGTTCACGTAGTGGACAATCAAAGAATTTCTGTGACTCAACGACAGTCTGTTTTAGATGCTATGGAGCTGGCAGAGGCAGGAAAGAATGCAGCGGAGATTACAGAGATTCTAATGAGAGAGAAAATGGAGTCTAGTATTTATATTACACTGGATACTCTAAGCTATTTAAAAAAAGGTGGACGTTTAACACCTGCGGTTGCAGCATTAGGTACGGCTCTACGTCTGAAGCCTGTTCTTCAGATTCAGGGAGAGAAGCTGGATACCTTTACCATTGCCAGAACCAGAAAACAGGGAGTTTCCAAAATGATTGCTGCCATTGAAGCAGATATTAAGAATCGTTTTGGAGGCATGGAAAATATAAAAAACATTCACATTGAGGTTGCCCATACTGACAATTATGAGGCAGCAGAACAGTTTGTGAAAGAGCTAAAAGAATATTTTGGAGTGGATGAGATTATTTGTGATCCACTATCCTTAAGTGTGGCATGTCATATCGGTCCGGGAGCTTTGGCTGTGGCATGTTCCAAGGCACTTCCAAAGGAATAATCATTTTGGAACTGTTTTGTAAGAGAAACCCGGAAAATGTAGTGAAACAAAGAGGTTTTCGGGGGACGAAAACCTCTTTTAAAAATAATTAGGAAAGGTGAGGTTGTGATTATGAGTTACATTGAAGAATTAGGAAAGAAAGCGCAGGCAGCAAAGAAAAGCTTGTTAACTGCATCTACAGGAGAGAAAAATACCATTCTGGAGGCGATTGCAAAAAAGCTTTTAGAAAATCAGGATAAGATTTTAGCAGAAAACGAAAAGGATATTGCCAATGCAAGAGAGAATGGAATCTCTGAGACTATGGTGGATCGTCTGAGATTGACCGCAGATCGTATCAAAGGAATTGCAGATGCGTGTATTTATCTGGTGAATTTAGAGGACCCAGTGGGACAGATTCTGGAAGGCTCTACTCGTCCAAATGGCATGAAGATTACCAAGATTCGTGTGCCAATGGGTGTTGTAGGCATTATTTATGAGTCTCGTCCAAACGTTACCGTAGATGCCGCTTCCCTTTGTATTAAGAGTGGTAATGCAGCAATTCTTCGTGGTGGCAAGGAGGCAATCTGTTCCAATAAGATTTTAATGGATACCATGAGAGAGGCAGTAAAGGAATGTGGATTCCCTGAGGATATTGTACAGCTGGTGGAGGATACCTCCAGAGAGGTGTCTACCCAGATGATGAAGGCAAATGGATTAATTGATGTACTGATTCCAAGAGGTGGAGCAGGACTGATTCAGGCGGTTGTTAATAATGCTACCATTCCGGTCATTGAGACGGGAACCGGCAATTGTCACATTTATGTTGATAAGCTGGCAGATTTGGATATGGCAGTTTCTATTGCAGATAATGGAAAGACCCAGCGTCCAAGTGTATGTAATGCATTAGAGACCTGCCTGGTACATAAAGAAATGGCACAGGAATTTTTACCAATGCTAAAGGCAAAGCTGGATGAGCATCAGGTGGAGATTCATGGATGTCAGGAGACTAAGAAGATTTTGGGAGATTGCGTGATTCCAGCTACAGAGGAAGATTATGCCACAGAATATTTGGATTATACCATTGCAATAAAAGTGGTAGACTCTATTGAAGAGGCAATTGCACATATTGGAACCTACTCTACAGGCCATTCTGAGTGTATTGTGACAGAAAGCTATGCTAGTGCTCAGAAGTTCCAGCAGGAAGTTGATTCCGCATGTGTTTATGTGAATTGTTCCACAAGATTTACCGATGGTGGCGAATTTGGATTAGGAGCAGAGATTGGTATTTCTACTCAGAAGCTTCATGCCAGAGGCCCTATGGGATTGAAAGAATTAACCACCATGAAGTATTTAATTTCTGGAAATGGACAGATTCGTTAAAGAAAGGGATGTTTTGCTATGAGTTTACAAGCTACTCCTCAAGGAGACCGTTTGCAGATTGCGTTGTTTGGGCGACGAAATGCAGGAAAGTCCAGTGTCATTAATGGGTTAACCGGGCAGCAGCTGGCTATTGTGTCGGATGTGAAAGGGACTACCACCGACCCGGTATCAAAGGCAATGGAGATATTACCTTTGGGACCTTGTATGCTCATTGATACTCCCGGACTGGATGATGAAGGAGAATTGGGAGCCAAACGTGTAGAAAAGGCGTTACAGGTGCTAAATAAAACAGATATTGCGCTGGTAGTGGTAGATGTTTCTCTATTGACGGAAGAGGATTTACAGACCAGAAGAGGTTTGGGAGAAAAGGAAATGGAAGTGATTTCTGTCATAGAAGAGAAGAAACTGCCATATATTATTGTGCTGAACCAGGCGGATAAATGTGGAGACGAAAGGGCAGAACAGATTAGAACCCAGTTGGTAAAAAAGAATGGTTCTGTTCCGGTGAATGTCATCAGTGCTGTAACAAAAATGGGACTGGAGGAATTAAAGGATACTATAGCAGCGCAGATGCCAGAAGCAGATTCCAAGTTAAATATTGTAGGAGATTTGGTTGAGGAAAATGACATTGTGGTACTGGTAGTTCCTATAGATGAGGCAGCGCCAAAGGGGCGGCTCATTATGCCGCAGCAGCAGACTATCCGTGATTTACTGGATCATTATGCGATTTCTGTAGTAACCCAGATTCCAAATCTGGCAAGGACATTAGAAAGCTTAAAAGGAAAGGTGAAGCTGGTCATTACGGATTCTCAGGCTTTTGGGGAGGTGTCCCAAATCGTGCCCAGAGAGATACCACTAACCTCCTTTTCGATTTTATTTGCAAGACATAAAGGAAATTTAGTTAAGCTAGTAGAAGGCGTTACTGCGGTTCAGAAATTAAAGGATGGAGACAAGGTACTGATTGCAGAAGGATGTACCCATAGAAGACAGTGTAACGATATTGGTACAGTGAAAATTCCCCGGTGGCTTAATGAGTTTTCTGGGAAAAAACTGGAGATTCATACCTGTAGCGGCATGGAATTTCCAGCGGATTTGTCTTCCTATGCATTGATTATTCATTGTGGAGGATGTACCCTGCATGAAAAGGAAATGAAGCATCGCATATTCCGGGCAGAAAACCAGCAGGTGCCAATTGTGAATTACGGCATTTTTATTGCATATACCAAGGAGATTTTGGAAAGAAGTGTGGAAGTATTTCCTGACGTATTTCAGCTGTTGGAACCACAGAAATAAAAGAAAATTTTTATATCAGTATTAAGGAAGGGATAGGAGAATGAAATTAATATTACAGGGAATTGAAAAAAGCTTTGACGAAAAGGAAGTACTTACAGGTGCTTCTTATACCTTTGAGAAAGGTCGGATTTATGGTTTATTAGGACGTAATGGTGCCGGCAAGACTACATTATTTAACTGCATCAGCAGAGAGATTGAATACGAAAAAGGAACCGTGATGCTGGAGGATAATGGGCAGGAAATGAATTTGGATTATGACAATATCGGATATGCATTTTCAACCCCTGTATTACCAGAGTTTTTGACAGGATATGAGTTTATTAAATTCTTTTTGGATATTAATGAAAAGAAAGTAAAGGACAGAAAAACTGTAGAAGAATATGCAGATATGGTAGCTTTAGACCGTTCCGATTTGGATCGACTGCTAAAAGGATATTCCCACGGAATGAAGAATAAGATGCAGATGCTATGTCTGCTTATTAGTCGTCCCTCTGTGATTTTGCTGGATGAACCATTGACCTCTCTAGATGTGGTAGCCGCCCACGAAATGAAGGAATTGCTGTTAGAAATGAAGAAAGATCATATCATTATTTTGTCCACCCATATTATGCAGCTGGCTCAGGATTTATGTGATGAAATTGTATTATTACATCAGGGAACCCTTACCGGCGTTAATGAGAAGGGAGAAAACGAGCAGGAATTTGAGGAACGGATTATTCAGCTTCTGACAGCGGAAGAGGAAGAACAAGGGAATGAGAACCAAAGGAATCCGGGACTTTCCAATGAGGAAGTGTCAATGGAAGTTTCCCATCAAGAAGAGCAGGGTGATGTAGACCCTTACGAATATTAGAAAGAGGTGGGAAAATGATTTGGACCATATATAAAAAGTTTCAACTGTCCTTTGCACAAAATACCAATCGTTTTATCTATTCCTTAAAGAAGATTAAATTTCTTGGAAATTATATTTCTGAGGAATGGTATGTACGGATGGACATCAAAAAGCTGTTGGGAATTCTAAGCCTTATATGGGCGGTAGTATGGGATGTGCTTACTAAGGTTTTTTACTTTGGTGGAATTATCTGTCTTCCTGGTATTATTTTAACCGGATTATTAGAGTGGGATGCAGCTAATTTTGCTGCTATGCTGATTTGCGTATTCTTTTTTCTAAATTGCATGCTGGGCTCCTTTATGAATAGTAAAATTACCGAAAAGGCATGCGATGAGGATGAATATGTTCTGCTGAATTTAATGCGTTTTAATCCAAAAGAACATTATCTTACTACGATATTGTGGGAAAATGGAAAGCAATTTGTTTATTATGGGATTATGATTTATCTGGTAGCTGTGCGGTTTTATCATATGTCCTTGTTTCATTATTTCTGGCTGATGGCAGCCTATGCAGCCTTTCGCTTTATTGGAGAGGCGGCACGATTAAAGATAAATGATAAGCTTGGTATGCCATTTCAGCAGAAAAATAAAGTGGCAGCAGGATGGTACTATATTTACAATGTTTTAATTTTTTGTCTGGGATATGGAATTGTGCCTGTCCTGTTTTTTGTACAGGGAGGAAAAGGGATTGTAGAGTTGCCCCTTGTGCATAATTACCCTTTGATGCTGGTTCTGCTAGCAGTAATCCTTGTGGCAGGAGTTTTATCTGTGGGTTATCTTTGGGGATATCAGGACTATGTGCTGGTAGCAAGAAGAATGTGTAATATGCAGAATCTACAGGAGATTGAAGCAGCTGTAGAAAAAGCCTCTAATAATAGCTATGCTCTTCAAGATGATGAAGTAAAAGAGGAAGAATTAAAAGAACGTCTATATCCAGAAAAGAAGGGATATGATTATCTCAATGCGATTTTCTTTCAGCGTCATAAGAAGCTGGTGAGAAATGTGGTTAGAGCAAAGGCGATTGTGGTGGGTATTGCCTTTGGAGCAGCAACTATTGCGCTGATTGTGGCAAATGTGATTCTGTCTCCAAAGGAGTTTGCGGAAGTCAGTGATATGATTTGGAAGAATGTGAAAAACTTTGTTCCGATTTTAGTTTTTATCATGTATTGTGCTTCTTCTGGACAGAATCTGACCAAGGCGATGTTTTATAACTGTGATATCTTTTTACTGAAACAGGGCTATTACCGTTCCAGAGAAGCTATATTACAGGGATTTAAAATACGTTTGTCTTATATGCTAAAGGCAGAGCTTCCTACCCTGCTGATTTTTTGTGGTGGTATTATTGCAGACACTCTTTTATTAAGACAGCAGCAAAATATATTACAGATGTTATCTCTTTTACTGTGTGTGTGCAGCCTGACGGTGTTTTATTCTGTTTTGTTTTTATGTATGTATTATATTTTTCAGCCTTTTACAGAAGGTGGTTCACAGACAGGATTTGGCTATCGGGCATGCTCTGCGGGAATTTATCTCTTGTCTTATATGTGCATGCAGATGGGAACAGTACCAACCTTTTTTTCTAGTTTGGTGCTGGCGGTAACGGTGGTGCTGTTGGTTGCAGGCTTCGCCATTGCATGGATGGTGGCGCCGAAAACATTCCGATTAAAATAAAATACTGTTGGAGGAAAGAGGATGGAACCATATAAAATAGTTTATGAGGGAGGTAGTGATGAAATTGTGGAGAAAAAATCCCGTTTCATTGCTCATGTATTTCCGGTGGACTCGGAAGAGGCGGCTCAGAAACATATTGAGGCTATCCGAAAGGAATACTGGGATGCCAGACATAATTGTCATGCCTTTGTCATAGGGGAAAATAATGAAATCACCCGCTGCAGTGATGATGGAGAACCATCAGGCACTGCGGGGCGCCCTATTTTAGAGGTTATAACAGGAGAAGGCATTCATAATACATTGGTCATTGTTACAAGATATTTTGGTGGAACTCTTCTGGGAACAGGAGGCTTGGTAAGAGCCTATTCCCAAGCAACACAAGCAGGTCTAAAGGCTAGTCAGGTCATTACCAGAGAGCCGGGAAGAAAGGTGACGGTACATACGGATTACAATGGGATTGGAAAATTGCAGTACATTGCCGGAAAATTAGGTCTGACTACAATGGATACCATTTATGAGGAAAATGTGATAATGATTTTGCTGGTGCCGGAGGATGCTTGTAATAAGCTGGTAAAAGAAATAACAGAGGCAACCGCCGGACAGGCGCAGATAGAGCTTTCAGATCCTATTTCTTTTGCGTTACTGGAAGGACAGCCTTTGGTTTTTGACGACGAAGCTTGAAAAAGTAGATGGTTATAAAATGGTTGTAACATGGAGGCTAAAACATGGATTTATTTGAATATATGAGGGAGCAGAATCAGGAAGAGGAATCACCTCTTGCTGCCCGTATGCGTCCCAGAACCTTAGATGAGGTAGTGGGACAGGAGCATATTATTGGGAAAAACCGGTTGTTGTACCGGGCAATTCAAGCGGACAAGCTAAGCTCTGTTATTTTTTATGGACCGCCTGGAACTGGAAAAACCACTTTGGCAAAGGTGATTGCCAACACTACCAGTGCCAGATTTCAGCAGATTAATGCCACCTCTGCCGGGAAAAAGGATATGGAGGCAGTGGTTTCAGAAGCACAGAATCAGGCTGGAATGTATGGTCAGAAAACCATATTATTTGTAGACGAGATTCATCGCTTTAATAAAGGACAGCAGGATTATTTGCTGCCTTTTGTGGAGGATGGAACTATAATCTTAGTAGGAGCAACTACGGAGAATCCTTACTTTGAAGTAAATAGTGCGTTGATTTCCAGATCCATTATTTTTGAACTAAAGCCACTTTCTAAGGATGCAATCAAGCAGCTGCTTACGAGAGCAATAGAAGATGAGGAGCGGGGGCTGGGAAGCTTTCGGGCAGAGCTGGAAGAGGATGCATTGGAGTTTTTGGCAGACATTTCCAATGGAGATGCCAGAAGTGCATTAAATGCTATTGAGCTGGGCGTCCTTACTACGGAACGTAGTGAGGATGGAAGGATTCATATTACTGTAGAAGTGGCTCAGGAGTGCATACAGAAACGGGTAGTACGGTATGATAAAACAGGAGATAATCATTATGATACTATTTCTGCGTTTATTAAAAGTATGCGGGGGTCTGATCCGGATGCAGCAGTGTATTATTTGGCAAGGATGCTTTATGCAGGGGAAGATATTACATTTATTGCCCGTAGAATCATGATTTGTGCTGCGGAGGATGTTTCTAATGCAGACCCACAGGCTCTGGTAGTGGCTGTGAATGCTGCTCAGGCGGTGGAACGGCTGGGAATGCCAGAGGCAAGGATTGTACTGGCGCAGGCAGCAGCCTATGTTGCTTGTGCACCAAAAAGTAATTCGGCTATTATGGCAATCGATGAAGCTATGGAAGTGGTGAAAAATGAAAAGACCGGTGCCATTCCAGTTCATTTACAGGATGCTCATTATAAAGGAGCTGGAAAGCTGGGGCATGGAATCGGTTATCAATACGCCCATGATTTCCCAAATCATTATGTAGACCAGCAGTATTTGCCGGATGAATTGGTGGGCAGGAAATTTTATATTCCATCAGAACAGGGATATGAAAAAGAAATTCAGGAACATTTTAAACGAATTGGAAAAAAATAAAAAGCAAAGGACGAAGGAAGTCTGGCGGAAAAGAGGTAAATTATGGATATGTTAAAAAGAATAATTGCGTTGACAGGTGTTGCCATTTTGTTATTGTGTTATGTCATGTCTTTTGTGACAGCAGTTACAGCTACTCCAGAGGCACATAACTGGTTTATTGCCAGCATTGGAGCAACCATTCTTATTCCAACCGTTTTGTATGGATATAGCATTATTGCAAAAACAACGAATAGAAATCAGCAGGAATCTAATTTAAGAGAGGATGCTTATCTTCGTTTGATGAAGGAGCAAATGAAAAAGAAACAGGAAGAAAATGCAGAAAATACACAGGTGCAGAGCGTGGAACAGCAGAGTGTAGTTAATCAGAATGCCGGACAGCAAAATGTAGTTAATCAGAATGTAGGTAATCCTAATTTGGAATCCCGTAAGGAAGAAGGATGGAATACCAATGGGCAGCAATAAAAAAAATAACAGGATAAGTACTCCTGTTTACGATTTTGTACAAAAATATAATGCAGATTCTAGTGCCCGTTTCCATATGCCAGGGCATAAGGGGCAGGGGTTTTTAGGTTGCGAAGGATTGGATATTACAGAAATTTCTGGAGCGGATGTGTTGTCAGAGTCCTTGGGAATTTTGGGAGAAAGCCAGCAGAATGCTTCCATGCTGTTTCGGACAGGAGCAACCTATTATTCGGCAGAGGGTTCTTCCCTAAGTATTAAAACTATGCTCATGGTAGCCCGGATGGCATGGCAGGAGAAGAGGAGTTCCAAGGAACAGAAGAATCTTCTAAATCAGTCTGGAACAGAAACGAAACGCCCATGGATACTAGCTGCCAGAAACATACATCGTGCCATGGTGGATGCCTGTGCATTGTTAGATTTAGATATAGAATTTCTTCCGGTAGAGCAACAAAATGGGATTTGTTCTATTCTTGTAGAATGCAAAGCGGTGAAAAAATATCTGGAAAAATGTCAGGAACTGCCTATCGGAGTTTATTTGACATCACCGGATTATCTTGGCGTTCAGAGTGACATTTCAGGAATTGCCCAGATTTGTCATGAGTATCAGCTGCCATTGCTGGTGGATAATGCCCATGGAAGTTATTTAGCTTTTCTAAAGGAAAGTCAGCATCCCATTGCGTTAGGAGCAGATATATGCTGTGATTCAGCCCATAAAACGTTACCAGTTTTGACAGGTGGTGCCTATTTGCATTTATCCAAGGAGGCAGCACAAAGATATTCTGTCTATGTGCCTAAAGCATTTTCTGTCTTTGCATCAACTAGCCCGTCCTATTTGATTCTTCAGTCTTTGGATTTGTGTAATTCTTATCTTTCAGGAGAATATAAAGAAAAGCTGGAAAAATGTATAGAGAAAATAAAGAATATCCAACAGAAAATGTTAAAAAGAGGAATTCCGGTAATGGACAGTGAACCCTTAAAAATTGTCTTGGATACAGGAGCAAATGGATATTCCGGGTATGAGATTGCAGAGGAAATGCGAAGAAGTATCTGGGAGAATGGCCAAAGACGTATTCATGGAATGGAATGTGAATATGCAGACAATCAATATTTGGTTTTAATGATAACACCAGAAAACAGAGAAGAGGATTTTTTGTGTCTGGAGCAATGGATAGAAAATACTATTTTACAAAAGAAAAAGACACCATTAAAGCAGGTTTTTGCCTTTTCTAAGGAAGTGCCGGAAAGGGCTATGACCATTCGACAGGCAGTATTTTTTGCTTCCGAAGAGATTGCTATTGATAAAGCCTGTGGAAGGATTTTGGCGCAAGAGACCATTTCTTGCCCGCCAGCCATTCCAATTGGAATCAGCGGTGAGGTAATTACCAAGGAGATGATAGAAGTGTTTCGGTTTTATGGAATGGAGAAAATTTCTGTAGTTGCTTGTCATGAATAAGCGGTTTTGCTATACTAAATGCCAATGAGAGATGAGAGAACTGCGTAAAATGCGCAAAGCCCTGTGGGTTGGATCAGGGTGTATAGATTAGAAAAATGAAAAGGCTGTGGGAATTCACAGTTACTTGTCGGACGAAAGGGGAGTTTTCAGAATGAGTATGAAAAAAGAAAAATTTGGAATCACAAAGGAAGGTAAGGAAGTAACCAAGTACATATTGGAAAACGCCAATGGATTAAAAGTTGCTTTTATTGATTTGGGAGCAGCTATTACTAACATCTGGATGGCAGACCGGGATGGAAATGTAGAGGATATCGTGCATGGCTATGATACGGTACAGGAATATGAAGTAAATGTTCCTAGTTTTGGTGCACCAGTAGGAAGATGTGCAAATCGTATTTCTGACGGATGTTTTGTATTAAATGGAAAAGAATATAAATTGGATCAGAATGATGAAACCAACTGTCTGCATAGTGGATATCTTCGTTACAATCATTTAATGTACGAGGCAGAGTATGAAGCGGATGAGGCGGAGGAAAGTATTACATTTTCCAGAATGAGCCCTGACGGAGAACAGAATTTTCCGGGGAATTTCAGTTACAGTATTAAGTACCGCCTTACAGATGCAGATGAATTGATTATAGAATATAGTGGTGTTTCTGATGAGGATACTATTGTAAATATGACAAATCATTCTTATTTTAACTTAGGAAAGGGTGGTCATAAAAATTCTACCATATTGGATCATGAGGTGCAGATTCATTCAAAAGAGTACACACCAGTGAATGAGCTGTTATATCCTACAGGAGAGATTTGCACTGTGGAAGGAACTCCATTTGATTTTAGAGAATTTAAGGTATTAGGAACAGATGTGGTTTCTGACGAAAATGCACCGAATTATTTTGAAGGCTACGACCATAACTATGTTCTAGAACATGAAAAAGGTGAAGTGGTTGAGGCGGTAGTTTGTCGTGCACCATCTACAGGAAGAATGATGAAGGTGTTTACTGATCAGCCGGGTGTACAGATGTATACTGCACCACAGTTGGATGGAGAGCTGGGAAAAGAAGGTGTTATTTATGGACCTTCCAGTGCGGTTTGCTTTGAAACACAAAATTACGCCAATGCCATTAACACTCCAGGTTTTCCAAGCCCGGTATTGAAGGCTGGTGACGAATATCGTCACGTGGCAATTTTCCAGTTTTCTACCTATTAATTCTTCGTTTATTTTCTGGATTTTAGGAGACAATAGGAACAATTTGTGTGGCATAGCGTAAAATAATACTAGCCGAAATAAGAGGTGATGGGAAAAGTGAATGTATTTAGAAAATGCTTGAAAAAAGAATTTGGAAAGAAAAAATATGGTTTGTATGTATTTTTGTGTCAGGAAGAGTTAAAAGGACAAGAACTACAGCAGGAGCCTCAGATAGACAGCAAGGTGGTTTATCAGGATATGTACGAATATGTTATGAGAATGGGAAAAGATGAAATTGCTAAGCGGGAAGAGGAATTAATGCAGACCTTAGTAAAAGCTTTTCAAATCAGCCAGCAGTTTTGGTTTGTCTTTTTCTTTTACCTAATGGCAAATCTGGTATTGCTTCTTATGAATCTGAATCCATTAGTTACCAATGTTAGTCTGGCATTGATGGGTATGTGTTTTCTTTATAAAGTATATGAGTTTGTTTGCAATAAATTCTGTTTTGTAGATGCATACCTAGTAATGGTGTATAAATCGGTATTAGAAAAGGTTTCTTCGCTAGGGTAGTGATTCAGAAAGCATAAGTGAAATATTGATAAAATGAATATAGTAAGAGCAGATAATGGAAGTAATGTTAATTATCTGCTCTTATTTTTGGCTTTGAATGACAAATAATTTTATATCAACCCAAAATGTTCCATTGCCTTATAGATTCCATCATTTTCCACCGTATCCGTTACGTAATCCGCGGTTTCCAAAACCACAGGGTCACTTTCCTTCATGGCAATACTAAGTCCGGCAAAGGATAGCATTGGCATATCATTGGTGCTATCTCCAATGGCAATGGTATCCTCTAGTGGAATCTGAAAGTGTTCCATCAAGAATTTCATACCACTGGCTTTGGAGCATCCTGCAGGTACTACCTCGTAGAAACCATTTCCCCGGTCAATAAAGTCAAAGTCTTTTTTATATTTTTTCACAAAACCCTCTAAATCACTGTCAGGACGGGTACAGACACAGAATTTGTCGTAGTGGAGCCCTCTGGTTTCTGGTGGGACATCTGCACAGGCATCAGGAAAACGTTCATGGTATTCTCTATGAAAATCCCCGATATGAGTAGTGTATGGCAGTGTACTATAATAAATTTCATGCTGACCCTCTAAAAGCCAGTCCAGGTGATAGTTGTGCAAATCTTCATAAACCTTGTCCGCCAACTCCATTGGAATCTCTCTTGCGAAAAGTACTTCATCATGGTAACTGATATAGGTTCCGCAGCCACAGACAAATCCATCAAAGCCAAGGCTGGTAATGTTAGAATGAATCTCAGACCAGGAACGTCCTGTATTAATAAAGCAAAGATGACCATTTTCCTGTAAAAGCCGGATAGCCTTTTTGGCACTTTCCGGTACATAACGTTTATTTCCATCAATGCCTTCTGTTAAAATAGTTCCATCAATATCAAAAAATAGTAATTTTTTCATAATTATCCTTTCTTTCAGTAAAATCAATGATATAGATATAAGTGACATGCACCATTGTGCACTGAATTTTATGGTATATATTATACAAAATAGACATAATAAAAACTTTAGAATATATTCCTCCTTGCGGGATTATAGCCTATGAAGGAAAAAGTTGCAAGCTTTGCTATTTTGCCAGATATATCATATAATAAGCCAAATGGAATAGGAATTTCTCATAATATTAATTATGGGGTAGCCGATGCGCAGCTCTGTAAGTTCATTGGTTTTCTGTCTGAGTGGCGTTTGAGTTCGCTGGTGCTCGAGGAGTGTACTGTACTCCTCTATGCACCACTGCGTAACTCATCCCGAGCCGAGAGGCGTCCGCGAAGAAGAAATACCAATAAACTTACAGAGCGTCATGATACCCATAATTAATATTATGAGAAGTTTATTTTATAATAGAAAGGTAATTGAGATGAGTGGATTTTTACCTATAAGTAAAAGAGAAATGAAAGAGCGGGGATGGGAGCAGGTGGATTTTGTGTACATTACAGGAGATGCCTATGTGGACCATTCCTCCTTTGGTACAGCTATTATATCCCGGGTGCTGGAAGCCCATGGCTTTAAGGTGGGAATTATTGCTCAGCCGGATTGGAAACAGGAAGAGAGTATTCAGGTATTTGGCATGCCCCGTTTGGGATTTTTGGTGTCTGCCGGCAATATGGATTCCATGGTAAATCATTACACGGTGTCCAAAAAGCGTCGCAGCTTTGACGCCTATACTCCGGGAGGAGAGATTGGAAAGAGACCGGACTATGCCACAATTGTATACTGTAACCTGATTCGTAAGGTGTACAAGC
>CAZEFX010000021.1:0-33428 GCA_964511525.1 uncultured Jutongia sp. | reverse complement strand
GAATGGGCAAATGGTGAATGCTTATTTGACCATTGGAACTTTGAAACATACCAAAAAGATACAACTATTAAAAGTCCTAAGGAAAAATTTAAAGAATTACCCGCAAGTAAAAAACTGAAAGTAATAGAGGTTTTATTTTCGTTTTTACAGAATGTAAATCAAAAGGGATATGTTGCTGTTGATTTTTATGATGGAAGTATTATGTATGATTTTTCAACAGATAAAACTACCATTTGTGATATTGATTTTTTCAGAAGTGCTCCAGTCATTAATGATAAAGGTGTCGAATGGTTTGGAACAAAGAGACTGAAGGCTCCAGAGGAATATATAGAAGGTTGTGCGATTGATGAGCAGACGAATATTTTTACTTTAGGTGCATTAATTTTTGAGTTCTTTGGTATTTTTTCTGATGAAGAAATTCATCAAAGATATTGTAATAACCAATTTATACCTTGTTCATTAACTAATTGGCAATTAAATGAAGAAAGCTATCGAGTTGCAACTAAGGCTGTTTGTCCTAATAAAAGTGAGCGATATATAACATTTGCTGAGTTTTTTTACGAATGGAAAGAGGCAATTTAAGTTTGTGGAGGTATTGATAATGAAAATAAAAAATCCTATGTTGGTAGTAACTAATATAGATCGGTCGGTTGAATTTTATAAAAAAGTGTTTGGTCTCCGTGTAATTATGGATTTTGGAGCAAATAAAACATTGACTGGTGGTCTAGCATTGCAGACTGTTGAAACATGGAAAGAGTTTATTGGTACATATGATGTTTCATTTGGTGGCAATAGTTCGGAGATTTACTTTGAAGAAGATGATTTTGACAAGTTTTCTGAGAAACTAAAGAAGTGTGATATTGAATATGTTCATCCTGTTAAAGAACATTCGTGGGGACAACGAGTGGTTAGAATCTATGATCCAGACAAGCATATCATTGAAGTGGGCGAAAATATTAAAGTGGTTTGTAAACGTTTCCTAGATAGTGGTATGACACCAGAGCAAGTTGCAGAGCGCATGGACGTGCCGATGAAATTTGTAAATGCTTGTATGCGATAAATTCTAAGTTGCAAAGTATAAGGATTGGTTGCGTCCGTTGATTGAAAAGGATATGGCAGAAACTGAAAAGATATTGACGAATCCCAAGGTGTTTATATGAGTAGCTTATGGAAAGTATCTTCATATATTGGGATTTCAATTTATAAAAAGGAGTTGTAAATATGTATATACCACAAAAGCTGAAAAAAGGAGATAAGGTTGCAATCGTTAGTCTGTCTAGTGGAATGCTTGGAGAAGATTTTTGCAGCCACAATGTAGAAATTGGTACTAGGCGGTTAAGAGAATTTGGGCTGGAGCCTGTTTTTATGCCAAACGCTTTATCAGGGATTGGATATTTGCAAGAGCATCCGGAGAAGAGAGCCGAGGATTTGAAGGCGGCGTTTTTGGATGATGAAATCAAGGGTATTATTTGTGCCATTGGTGGAGATGATACCTATCGTCTTTTACCATATCTTATGGAAGATGAGGCTTTTATCAAGGCTGTTCAAAAGACACCAAAGCTATTTACGGGGTTTTCAGACACAACGATTAATCATTTGATGTTTTATCAATTAGGAATGCAGACATATTATGGACCGTGCTTTATCTGCGACTTAGCTGAAATTGCAACAGAAATGTTGTCATATACAAAGAAAGCATTTTTAGGTTATTTCCAAGAGGAACATCAAAGAGAAATCCGTCCCAGTAAGGTGTGGTATGAGGAACGAGAAGATTTTTCAACGGATGCTATAGGAACAGAAAGAATTTCTCATAAAGAAACCCATGGTTTTGAATTGCTTCAGGGAAAGGAGAAATTTCAAGGACGGCTATTGGGAGGATGTCTGGAAAGCTTGTATGATATTCTGGTTTCTAACAGATATGCAGATCAGGGTGAGGTGTGTAGGAAGTATGGCATCTTCCCACCAAAAGAAGAATGGAAAGACAAAATTCTTTTTATAGAAACCTGTGAAGAAAAGCCAAAGCCAGAGGAGCTCCGGAAAGAATTAGAAGCTTTAAAAGCTAGAGGTATTTTTGAAATGATAAATGGAGTTATTGTGGGTAAGCCAATGGATGAGACCTATTACAAGGAGTATAAAGAGATTTATAGGGAAGTGCTTGGTAATCCAGAGCTTCCTGTGCTTTATAATGTGAATTTTGGACATGCCACACCGAGAACAGTATTGCCTTATGGAGCAATGGTGGAGGTGGATGCAGGAGAACAGAAGATAATCATTAAAGGGAATATATATTAAAATTATAGTCATGAAGGTATTAGACATTCCATAGTAGTAGAAGAACAGCTTAATCAGGTGGGAATTAATTGATTGAAGGAGGCTTGCAATGGTTAGGGAAATTAATGAAAATGAGTTAAATGAACTGTTAGAATTATACTTGTATTTGCATGAGAAATCGATACCAGAAATGACAGAATATTTGAATGAAACATGGAAGACGATAATAGAAGATGAAAATCATCACATCATAGTTAAGATGGTGGATGATAGGATTGTGTCTTCTTGCGTGTGTGTGATTATACCAAATCTGACAAGAAATGTAAGACCCTATGCATTTATTGAGAATGTTGTTACCCATGCAGATTATCGTGGAAAAGGATATGCAACAGAGTGTTTGAATTATGCAAAAGAAATCGCTGAAAACATGAATTGCTATAAAATGATGTTACTTACAGGGTCAAAGAAAGAAGCAACACTTAATTTTTATGGGAGTGCTGGTTATAACTGCACTGATAAAACAGCTTTTATTCAATGGCTTGGGTAGGTGCAATGTAGACGGATTGCATATTGGACTGTTTGTAGAAGAGTTACAAAAATATTTTAATGAGTGGTAAATTCCATGTTTTCCAAATCATACAATTTGGAGGAATTGAAAAATGGAGGTAAAGGAGTGAATAGTTTTAATATATACGGCTTGATAATAATCCTGCTTTTTATGGTACCTAATATAGTATTTGCCATAAAGTGTAAAGATGGCTTTGAAAATTTATGGCAAAATAAAGTTGTTGAGGCATTGGAACAAATTGGTCGTTTTGGATGCTTTGGTCTTATGATTTTTAATATTCCACATACATATTTCGGCTTTTGGTTTGAAGACGCATTACTGGTTTATATTTTAATTAATGGGATATTAACCGCATCATATGGTCTGATTTGGGTGATATGCTTTCATAAAAACAGTTTATTCAGAGCATTGGCTCTTTCTATACTTCCATCAGTAATTTTTCTGTTTAGTGGTATAATGATTCGGTCAATTCCACTAGTAATTGCAGCGATTATATTTTCACCTTGCCATATATTGATAAGCTATAAAAACGTGGTAAATAAAATTGAATCAGGAGATGAGAATTAATGAAAGAAAATATCATAGCAAAATTGACATCAAAAGATGATAAATACGCTTGTGCCTTTGCTGATAAAATCATATCTGAAAGTCAAGATACAGATGAATGGTATGAATACTTTAATGAGTTTGCCTCGTTGCTTGACCATCCGAAATCATTGGTGAGGAATCGAGTATTGTACATTCTTGCGGCAAATGCTCAGTGGGATGATGAAAACCGTTTTGAGTCAATTATTTCTGATTTCCTCACACATATTACGGACGAAAAACCCATTACTGCCAGACAATGCATTAAAGCTCTTGCTCAGGTGGGCTTAGCAAAGCCACAGTACATTCCCAAAATATTGTCATATTTTCGTGAAGCTGATTTATCAAAGTATAAGGATAGTATGCGTCCGTTGATTGAAAAGGATATGGTAGAAACTGAAAAGATATTGACGAATCCTTAAGTAATTCTATTTTTGCCTTTACTATATGCAATTATAATTCAGGTCATATTTAGTATTTTACTTAAGCATAAGAGAAAGGATTTCTGTTTATGAAGCGTAATCTTATTAACTATTTAGGTTTGTTAGGGGTGATTAGCCTTATATCATACGTAGCAGCAGTTGTTTTTTCGCCACTGGCATATCCGGGATATAACTGGATGGCACAGGCGGTTAGTGATCTCAGTGCAGAGAATGCACCGTCCAAAGAATTATGGAATCAGTTATGCGCTTTATATGATATTTGTGGAGTTGTATCAGTTACGATGGTGTGTGTATACATAAAAGAAAAGCTAAATAAGGGAACAAGAGTTGGTATTTATTTGTTTGCTATTATGAACTGGGTTTCGGCAGTGGGATATAGGATGTTTCCATTAACCCAAGCGGGTAGCCCGAAAGGTTTTCAAAATACAATGCATCTGATTGTTACAGGAATAGTGGTATTGCTTTCCATTCTTTCGTTATTAAGTATTATTGTTAATGGATTTTGTAATAAGCAATATGTTTCGCTGGCGATGTGGGCAGCTATAGCATTATTTTTTATGATGCTAGGTGCCATTGGTACAAATGTGGTACCTGAAAGTTATTTTGGGATTCCTGAAAGATTTAGTGTCTTTGCAGCCACAGGATTTAATGCAGTGCTGGGAGTATATTTGTTTAGAGGCTTTGGAGACGATAAGGAGGTAGAAATATGGGATGTTTAGGTAATGTTATATGGTTTCTTTTTGGAGGGATTCTTAGTGGGTTATCCTGGATTGTTTCAGGGATTTTGTGTTGTTGTACCATTGTAGGAATTCCTTTGGGATTGCAGTGCTTTAAATTTGCAACACTTGCATTTTTTCCATTTGGTAAAGAGATTCAATATGGGGGAGGAGCTGCTTCGTTATTAGCAAATATTATTTGGCTGATTTGCTGTGGGGTTCCTATGGCGGTGGAAAATGCAATATGTGGAGTTGTTTTTTGCGTTACGATTATCGGAATTCCTTTCGGAATGCAATTCTTTAAAATCGCAAAGCTGGCATTGATGCCCTTTGGTGCGCAGATTATACATAACTAAGAAATATTGTTTGTAAGAATTTGTAGGAGTATGATTTATGAGAAGAAGAGATAGAGAAATTACAGATAAAGAGCTGATAGAGCATTTTATCGCTACGGAACAAATATTAAGGGTCGCATTTAATGACAATGGAGATATTTATATTGTTCCTATAAATTATGGATATATATTAACGAATGATAAGTATTCGTTTTATTTTCATGGTGCAAAGGCAGGGCGGAAATTTGAATTAAGCAAATTGGAACCAGTGGTTGGGTTTGAGATAGATGGAAAATACAAGCTGCTAGAGAGTGAAAAAGCGTGTGATTTTTCAGCTGCTTTTCAAAGTGTGATAGGCACAGGAACACTTCATATTGTAGAGGAAAAAGAAGAAAAAATAAGAGGACTTAATGCAATTATGAAGCAGACAACAAAAAAAGAAAAATGGGATTATAGTAATGAAATGCTTGAGGCAGTTAGTGTTTTTAGATTAGATGTTGATAAAATGTCATGTAAAGCAAAATAAATAATATACAATATTTACCTGTGATAGAGTGTCAAATAACAATTAATTTAAATAAAAAGTCTTGAAAGGAAAGAAGTATGAAAAGCAGATTGTTTATCATTGAGGGGTTACCATGTTCAGGGAAAAGTAGTACATCAGCATTTATAGCAGCTTTACTGGAGCAGAAAGAGAAGGTTTGCTTTATTGATGAAGGTACTGGAAATCACCCGGCGGACTATGAATTTCATGCCCTTGCTCCGGCAGGGCTTTTATCTGATGAAGAAAAGATTGTACCATTGTCTCAATATTCTGGTGAGATGTTTGGTCAGTTGCTGCCATACAAGATTTATGATTTTTTGCCTTGGGAGAAAGAGATGCCGCTAATGCTGGAAAAATGGCAGAACTTTGTTCAAGAATCGGAAGAAAATAAAGTCTATGTATTTAATTGTGTCTTACTTCAAAATCCTATGTGTGAGACCATGATGAGATTTGGATTTACGGAGGAAGAATCCTATGAATATATTGAGAAAATTGTTAAGTTGATTCAACCTATGAATCCTGTAGTAATCTATTTGAAAAATAATGACATTGCAGATTCGGTGAATAAAGCTGCTTTGGAACGTCCGGGCTGGCTGGATGAAGTCATTGACTATCATGTGAATGGTGCGTATGGAAGAAGCATTGCTGTCAAGGGATTTGATGGCTATATTAGTTGTTTGAAGGAACGACAGGAACGGGAATTAAGAATTCTTTCTAAGCTTCCAATCAATAGACTGATAGTAGATAATCCACAGAGGGATTGGGAATCTGCGCAGGAAACAATTAAAAAATATTTGATGGAAGGAAATTAGCTTAGGGAAATGATTGGCAAGGAATAGCAATAAACAGATTGCTGATAACTATCGGAACAAGGAATTATATCACCAAACAGATTATCGGAGATTATGGTTGGAATGATTTATGGAATGTGCATAACTTTGTTTGTAATGCCCTGGGGGAGTTTGTTGGTGCAGTAAAGTTTATAATTATGGGAAGAATATAAAAATGGAAAAAATGAATTTAGAAAAACAAAAACGTGTAGTTTGGTGTGAAAACAAAGTAAAAGTTCGTGTTATTTAGCGCTGTAAACACATAAAAATGCTTGAAAATTACATGAATTGTGTTATACTATGCTTATACCTTATGTGAGGAGTGAGCATATGTATAGAAAAATTATGGGCTTCTTGGAATCGTGGAAAGAAAGTCAACATCGTAAACCTTTGATTTTACAAGGAGCAAGACAGGTTGGAAAGACTTATTCCATTTTGGAATTCGGTCGCATCCATTATGAGAATGTAGCATACTTCAATTTTGAAACGAATCCTAAGCTAAATGATACTTTTGAAGAAAATATCAGCCCCGATTATTTGATACCAATTTTATCGCATATTGCAGGACAGACGATTATCAAGGAAAAAACTTTGATTGTATTTGATGAAGTACAGCTTTGTGAACGGGCATTGACTTCACTTAAATATTTTTGTGAAGATGCTCCTGACTATCATATTATTGTTGCGGGAAGCTTGCTTGGCGTTGCTGTCAACAGAGCTAAATTCTCTTTCCCAGTAGGGAAGGTGGATATAAAAACTTTAACTCCGATGGATATGGAAGAGTTTATGGTAGCTTTGGGGGAGGAAAATCTGGTGGAGCAGATAAAAAAATGTTTTCAGACAAATGCAGCTTTACCATCAGCTTTGCATGATGTAGCTATGCAATATTATCGTCAATACCTTGTGATAGGAGGTATGCCAGAATGCGTAAGGCAGTTTGTTCAGACAAAGGACTATATTCTTGTACGCCATACGCAGGATACCATACTGACAAGCTACCTTAATGATATGAGCAAATATAATAATCTGAATGAAATCAAGAAAACCAGACTTGCTTATGATAATATTACCGTTCAGCTTTCAAAAAAGAATACGCGTTTTCAGTATAAGCTAATCAAAAAAGGTGGTCGGGCTTCTGAATTTGAGAATGCTATTGAGTGGCTCTGTTTGTCTGGTATTGTGTCGCAGGTGTATAAGGTGGACCAAATCAGAAAGCCGTTGGAGAATTATCGCAATATAGATGATTTTAAAATTTATGTTTCGGATTTAGGGCTGCTTTGTGCAAAGAAAGATTTAGCGGTAAACGATGTTCTTTATATGGTGGAAGAACTGAACGACTTTAAGGGTGGTATGGCTGAAAATTATGTAAATGTTCAGCTTTCTATGAATGGATATCAAACCTATTATTGGAAGTCTGAGCGTGGAGCTGAGATTGATTTTATCGTCCAGCGTGACGGGCAACTGATACCTATTGAGGTTAAGTCTGCTGACAACACCAGAGCAAAGAGTTTGAAAGTATATATGGATACCTATAATCCTGCCTATGCCATCAAGCTTTCTACAAAAAACTTTGGCTTTGAGGATAAGAAAAAGATTGTTCCTTTGTATGCCGCTTTTTGTATCTAAATTAATATGGTAAAGATAATGCTCACAGAAAATGTGGGCATTATTTTTTGGTAACAATTCAACCTTTTCATGTGTAAAATATGAGTTGAAAACTATAAAATAGACACATTCTTATGTAATATAAATCTTTTTTTGGAAAGTTATTCTGTTTATAATAGTATGGTGAAAGAAATAAAATTGACATAGGTTATAGAATATCAGTGAATTTGAATTGACCGAGCTCTTTTGAGCGAGGGATACTTCTTGTCCGAAGGGCAAGAAGATGAAGAAGAGCGCGATAAATTCCAATTTGTGAGGTGTTTTGGATGATATGTTGCCAATTAGTAAAAGGGCTATCAGCAAGAAGTGAATTGATGAAGAATTATACCATTGTGAAAGAATATGATCCACAGCCAAAAAACGAGAATGGTAGCATTCGATGGTTTCTGTATCGTTGGGATGATGGAAAAAAAGGAGTGAGAAGACTTGTTCAGTGTAAGAACTGTGGATGTCTTTTTCTTATTCAGGCATATCATCTAAATAAGTTTTCAAAATATGCAAATGTTCAGTTTGAAGATTGGTATTCGATTGGAAGTGAAATAGAAGCAGATTATTCCAATGCGCAATATACAGGACTACAGTGGGAGCTAGAGAACAGACCGGTTGGTCGTTGTGAAGATGATGAAATTGTAAGATTGTAGCACTAATTTGCTTTTTTGGAGAGGAAGAATGCAATTAGAAACCATGTGCAAAATCCGAGTTAAAAACTATAAAATTGAATCAGGAGATAAGGTTTAATGAAAGAAAATATTATAGCACAATTAACATCCATGAATTTATTTATTCAGTGTGTGGTATGTTGCTTGCTTTTTACATTAGCAATTCTACCAGCACAATATAAAGATCCTATCAATATGATTATGTCTTATCCACCAAAGATTAGAAAAAGAGTGGAAAAATTGCCACAATACAAAGGAACAATTAAGCAAAGAGAAAAAGCACATGTGAGTAAAAAGATATTTGCCTTGATATTTTTTGTGCTTGTTTTATCTTTTGTTGCTTATTTGTCTGGATGTAGAGGGTTCGGCACAACTTTCTTTCATGTATTTACATTGTTTTTTGTTGTGAATAGCTATGATTTGATTGTTTTAGACTGGGGGATTTTTTGCCATAGCAGGAAGTTAAGAATACCCGGCACAGAAGATATGGATAAAGAGTATAAAGACTATATGTTCCATCTAAGAGGTGCTTGTATTGGAATTGTTTTGGGAGGAGTTGTAGCGGTGTTATCTGGATGTATAATACATTTTTATTTTGCAATATAGAAGTTACAAAATAGTGCAAATTTATAATTCTAAATCTGACAAATCTTCGCAAACCAGGAAATGTTCACATTTTAAATTGCCCCTATAATAGACTTGGACAGGAGGAAAAAGTATGGAGTGGATAGCAGCAATACAGCAGGCAATTATTTATATGGAAGAGCATCTTATGGAAGAAATCAACTATGAAGATGTAGCGAAGCATGTGCACACTTCGAGTTATGAGTTTCATAGAGCATTTAGTTTTCTGACAGGGATGACAGCGAATTCCTATATTCGTAATCGTAGATTGTCTTTAGCTGGTAGAGAAATTGTGGAAACGGAGGCTAAGGTAACAGATATTGCGCTGAAATATGGTTATGAAACACCAGAGAGTTTTACAAAGGCATTTACAAGATTTCATGGAATTGCTCCTAAGTTTGCTAGAGAAGAGTCTGCGAAACTTGTACTTTTCAATCCGATTGTTATTAAAATAACTGTGAAAGGTGGTAAAAGTATGGATTACCGAATTGTACAAACAAAGGAACAAAAATTTATTGCTTTAGTAAGAAGTTTTCAAAATGAAATCATTAATGACGAGGAAAATCATGATATTCCTGATTTTTGGGGAGAGTGTCATGACAAAAATCTTGTTGAACTGATTCGCAATCTTCGTCCGGAAGGAAAGAGGGATTTGTATGGACTATGTGCTCCTACACAAGAAGGTGAGGATACGTTTGAATATGGAATTGGTGTCTTAATTGATGAAGAAACAATGGACTTTGATGTTGATGAGATGCAGAAGGCAGGGTATCGTATCTGGGATGTAAAGCCAGGAACCTATGTTGTATTTGATTGCATTGGTGAGGATGGTGATTGCATTAGTGACACTTGGTCTAAGTTTTACAAGGAATTTTTGCCACAGATGGGGTATGAGTCAGAAGCAGAAACAGATTATGAAATATATTTTGAGAAAGGAAGAAATGGTCTGTTTTGTGAACTGTGGATTCCGGTAAGAAAAATTAGCAGTATAATGGAAAAAAGTTAGGGAATCAGACTGCCAAAAGAATTATACCATTATGTAACTAAAACGGTATGATAAAAATGATGCTCACAGAGAATGTGGGCATCGTTTTTTTTAATAACTCAAACTTTATATGTATACAATTTGAAGTGATAACTATAAAATTAACACATTCTTATGTAATATGAATCTATTTTCAAAAAGTCGTACTGTCTATAATATTATAGAGTAAGAAATCAAATAGGCATATCTATTATAAGAAAAATAGAGAAATAAAGAGACGATTTTTTGGAGGAAAATATGGAATTTTGTTCGGAATACGCAAATGTAAAATACATAAAAGAGGATAATATTGTATTGCTTACGTGGAAGCAGCCGGCATATCTGGAAAACTATCGCAAACCCACGGAGCTTGCCCTAGAAATGCTGCGCAGTAATGAAGGAAGTAATTTGGTTATAGATGCAAGAAATGGATTTGAAGATGCAAAGAGTGATGTAGAGTGGGGATTTAACTATTTACTTCCAGAGATGGCGAAGACCTCTTGTAGATTTGTCTGCTTTATCATGAACCAGGTTAATGAAATTGAAGATGAAATAGATATGTGGACTATGGAATTTGGAAAATACTTTGCCGTAATAAGAGCAGAGGACTATAAAACTGCAAAAAATTCTATGCGTAGCTATATTCTTGCAAATGTAAGATATTCAATAAAAGATGGGAAAAGAGAAGAATTTGTAGAAAAGTTATCAGAAATGAAAATATCGGATGCTTCCAGACAGGAACCAGGAAATCTTCGATATGAACTTAATCTGCCGGTAGATGCATCCAATGACGTTTGTTTAATCGAAATGTGGACAAATTGGAAGGAGCAAAAAAGACATCGGTCAACAAAGCACTATGATTTGTTGTCTGAATTAAAGAGTAAGTATGTGGAAAAGGTGGACATATGTTGCTATAAGGTAGAGGAAATGCTGGAACCATAGGTGGAAATTTTTGGTGGGAAAAGAGGATTTTAATAAAAGACTTGGTTTTGAAGAAAGGCCAGCAAAAACAGGTGGTGCCGGGATGAAGATTATGTTGGAAGCATTATAAAGAATGGAGGATTTAAGACATGGAAAACAAGAAGAATTTATTGGTAAATGCAATGATTAAATTTGTAAGTGGGTTGATTATGATGGGAGTTGTTTTGTTTCTTCCCGCAGGAACATGGGATTATCCAAATGCGTGGCTATTTATGGGGCTACTTTTTGTGCCAATGCTAGTTCTGGGTATCATTTTATTTGTAAAAAGTCCAGAACTGTTAAGTAAGCGGCTAAAGAGTAAAGAGAAGGAAAATGCACAGGTAGGAGTTGTAATTGCATCCGCTGTTATGTTTCTTGGCTCTTTCATTCTGGCTGGTTTTGATTTTCGATATGGCTGGTCTCATATTCCAGTCTGGGGAGTAGCAGTTGCTGCTGTGTTGCAGTTTGCATCGTATGGATTGTATGCTGAGGTAATGCGGGAGAATGCATACCTGTCCAGAACAGTAGAAATACAAGAGAATCAAAAGGTAGTAGATACAGGGCTTTATGGAGTGATTCGTCATCCTATGTATACTGCAACGGTTTTGCTTTATCTGGCGATGCCAATTGTTCTTGGTTCATGGATTGCTTTTCTGGTTATGCTGGCATATCCGGTAATTATTATATTCCGGATTCGCAATGAAGAGAAAGTATTAGAGCAGGGTCTGGAAGGGTATTCGGAATATAAGAAACGCGTGAAAAATAGATTGATTCCGTTCATTTGGTAGGGGTTGAGAAAGAAGAGGAGAAAAAATGATTATTGCTGTGATAGGAATTGGAGGCGTTGGCGGATATTTCGGAGGAAAGCTGGCGCAAAGTCTGGATATAAGTTCTACTAAAAAGCACGAAATATATTTTGTGGCAAGAGGAGAACATGGAAAGAAAATCAAAGAAAGCGGACTGCTTCTGAAGACAAATCTGGAAGGTGAGATGATATGTAAACCGACGCAGGTATTGGCGGATATAGCAGAGTTACCTATGCTGGATGTCTGTTTTTTATGTGTGAAGCAATATGATTTACAGGATTGTCTGGTTTCCTTAAAAATAAAAATAAAAAAAGATACCCAAATAATTCCGTTATTAAACGGAGTGGATATCTATGAAAGAGTGCGAGAGGTTATCCCCAATGGATATGTATTTCCTGCCTGTGTTTATGTGGGAACTCATATTGAATCCCCGGGAGTCGTAGCACAAAGCGGTGGTTCCTGTGAAATTGTATTTGGAAAGGATAAAAAATATGGTGGGGAGAAACCAGCAGCACTTTGTACGATTATGGATCAGGCAGGGATTCGTTATAGATGGAGTGATTCCTATCTTGAGGAAATTTGGAACAAATATATTTTCATTGCAGCATATGGGCTTGTAACTGCAAAAGAGAATAAGACGCTGGGTGAGATCTATGAATGCGATGAGCTTAGAGAAAAAGTGAAACGGATTATGGAAGAGATTATCCAATTAGGTCAGGCTGAAGGAATTGTGTTTACAGACGAAATCCTACAGATTTCTCTGGATAAGGCAAAGAGTTTTCCTTATGAAACAAAAACTTCTTTTCAGAGAGATTATGAAATGCTAGGAAAAAAAGATGAAAGAGAACTATTCGGAGATACATTATTCAAGCTTGGCAAGAAACACAGTATTGCAATATCTGAAACAGAAGCTACCTATAAAGGGTTATTGAACTAATAAAAATCTTTTTTGAAAAAGCAGTTGACTCGTCCCTTAGGGGAGACTGTAACATACTCCCATCAATCAAAAAGAGGAGATGATTTTCATGAGAATGAAGGAACATTATGAAGCCTGTGAACCGAAAGAACAACCGAGACGATATAAAATCGGAATGTTCGCAAATATGAACCGTGTAACCATCAAAACCTTACGTTATTATGATGAACAGAATCTGCTAAAACCGGTATATGTGGATGGAGAAAATGGTTACCGGTATTATGAAGCAGGTCAGATTGCGGATTTACACAAAATACTTGCACTTCGCGGAATGGGATTTTCCATAGAGGATATCCGTTTGATTATCAATGGAGAAGAGGAGAAAAAGCTTCTTCAAAGAAAGAAGCAGGAAATATTAAAAGAGATTGCGGCTTTGACAGCAAAGCTGGCAGAAGTAGAGTCTTATTTAAGTCAGGAAGAGGTTGTTCTTTCCCAGCCTGTTCTTGTTAAAAAACTTTCAGAGGTAACGGTATGTAAAATGGAAAGAAAGATAGAATCCTATGATGCTTTGTTTGACCTGATGCCTGAGATGGGAAATGAAATGGAACGGTTAGGATGTATTTGTGCCGAACCAGAGTGTTGCTTTACACATTATTTAGAGCAGGGCTTTAAAGAAAATGATATTTTAGTAGAGGTGTGTCAGGCTGTAACGGAGAAAAAAGAAGATTCAGACAAGGTGAAATTTAGTACATTACCAGAAGTGGAAGCAGCGTGTATTTTTCATAGAGGTTCTTATGATAATTTTCATAAGTCCTATGCGGTAATACTAGATTATATCGAAGAAAATGATTATGAGATTTGTGGAAATATCCGTGAAAATTATATTGATGGAGTATGGAATAAGGATAAGTCGGAGGAGTGGTTGTCAGAAATTCAGATTCCAGTGAGAAAGAGAGGATAAAAATCAATGGGAATAGCACAAGAAAAAATTATAATCAAAGGTTTGCGTCAGAATAATTTAAAAAATATTTCCTTGGAGATACCAAAGGAAAAAATTATTGTGTTTACCGGAGTTTCAGGCTCCGGTAAATCCAGTATTGTATTTGATACAGTGGCAGCAGAGAGTCAGCGACAGATGAATGAAACCTATACCGCATTTATGAGAGGAAGACTTCCGAAATATGAAAAGCCAAAGGTGGACTTTATTGATAACCTCACAGCGTCGGTAATCATAGACCAGAGCAGGCTTGGGGGTAATGCCCGTTCTACAGTTGGTACTATTAGTGATTTATATTCAGGACTAAGACTGTTGTTTTCCAGAATAGGAACACCTTATGTAGGAACTGCATCTTACTTTTCTTTTAATAATCCAAATGGAATGTGTCCCGAATGTGCTGGTATTGGAAAGGTAATGACTGTAGAACTTCAGGACAAAATCGATCCGGAAAAAACATGGAATGAGGGAATGGCAGATTTGCCGGGATTTCATATTGGCAACTGGTATTGGAAGCAGTATGCCCAGTCAGGATTGATTCCACTGGAAAAAAAATATAAGGACTTTAGTGAAATAGAGAGAAATATTTTATTATATGGTGCAAATAGAAAAGGAGAAAAACAGCTTTCAAAGAAAGTAGAGGGAATCGAAACTTACTTTAGCCGGATGTTGATTAAACGAAGCAGTGCAGAGGTAAAAGAAGCCTCACTAAAAAGATTAATGGAATTTGTGGAAGAGAAGACCTGTCCGTGCTGTCAAGGAAGGCGTTTAAATGATGCAGCTCTTAGCTGTAAAGTGGCAGGGTACAGTATTGATGAAATGTGTGAACTGGAGTTTATCAAGCTTCGGGAAGTACTGCTTCGTATTGAAGAGAAAAAAGCAGCTACTATTGTGGAGGCTTTGGTGTCCTCTCTTACCAGAATGATAGATATTGGTCTGCCGTATCTTAGTATGAATCGGGAATCCTCTACCCTATCAGGAGGTGAGGCACAGCGATTAAAGCTAGTAAGGTATATGGGAAGTTCCCTGACTGGAATGACCTATATTTTTGATGAGCCTAGTACCGGAATGCATCCAAGAGATGTACACAGAATGAGTAAGCTGTTAAAAAGTCTTCGAGATAAAGGTAATACGGTTCTAGTGGTAGAACATGACAAAGATATTATTAGTATCGCTGATGAAGTAATTGATGTAGGACCTCTTGCGGGAAAAGGAGGCGGACAGATTCTGTTTCAAGGAAGCTACGAGGCGCTTCTTTTATCAGGAACAAAGACAGGAGATGCTATGAAGGAAGAAATTTCTGTCAAAGAGAATGTTCGTACTGCTACGGAGTTTTTATCAGTGCGACATGCAAACCTTCATAATTTAAAGGATGTTTCTGTGGATATTCCGTTAAATATATTATCAGTAATTACGGGTGTGGCAGGTTCTGGAAAAAGCACGCTGATTCGGGATGTATTCGCAAAGCAGTATAAGGACAGAGTAGTTTTGGTAGACCAGTCACCAGTAACCGCAACAGGACGTTCTACTCCTGCAACCTATTTAGGCTTCTTTGACGAAATAAGAAAGCTGTTTGCATCAGAGAGTGGTGAGAAGACGTCTTTATTTTCCTTTAATGGTGGAGGAGCTTGCCCTGTGTGTAAGGGAAGAGGTATCGTAGTTACAGAGCTGGTATTTATGGATCCCGTTACTACAGAATGTGAGGAATGTGAAGGAAAGCGATATAGTAAAGAAGCCTTAAGCCACACCTATCATGGCAAAAATATCATGGAGGTACTGGAAATGTCTGTGGAAGATGCTTATGAATTCTTTGCAGATAATAAGAAAATCAGTAAGAAGCTGAAAGCAATGCTGGAAGTAGGTCTTCCGTATCTGTCTCTGGGACAGCCATTGTCCACCTTATCTGGTGGAGAGAGACAGCGAGTAAAGCTTGCCAAGGATTTGGATAAAAAAGGGAATATCTATATTCTGGATGAGCCAACCACAGGTCTTCATGCTTCGGACATTAAAAGTATTATGACTCTTCTGGAGAAATTAGTGAAGAAAGGCAATACGGTTATTGTCATTGAGCATAATCTGGATGTAATGAAACAGGCGGATTATATTATTGATATTGGACCGGATGGTGGTTCCAGTGGTGGTGAAGTAGTGTTTACAGGTACACCAAGAGAAATGATAGAAAGTGCTGATACCATAACTGCAAGATATTTAAGGAAAAGTACCAGTAATAAATGAGACTAGATGGTAAGAGGAATTTTTTATATTGACAAAATAGAGTTAGAAATATATAATAAAACAAATGTTATATAATGGATGTTATATAAAAGCTGTATAGAAAAAAACAATCTAACAGATGAGTCAGACGCAAAGACGCAGAGCCTATAAAATTGTGAAAACGCAGTTGGGGCTCTGTTTGGTTTTTCGGGGAAAGCTGTAAGCAGGGGAAATATAAATAATTAATGATATTGTAGTGATTCAGAAGTTAAACGATGTTGCGAATAACTTAAAGAAAGCTTCGGAAATATTATAAGGAGATGTATTAACAATGATGATTAGAGAAATAAAAAAAGAGGATATTGTTGCTTGTGCAAATATTTTATGCAGTGTGTATAACAATGAATTGTGGCGTTGCAGATGGACTACAGAAGTAGCTGATGACTATCTTACAGATTATTTTAACATGGAGAAGTTTGTAGGATATGTGTTGGAAGAGGATGGAGAGATTCTCGGAGGTATCTTTGCCCACGAAAAAATCTGGTGGAACAATACAGAAATTTTTGTTGAGGAAATGTTTGTGAAGCCAGAGCAACAGGGGAAAGGATATGGTTCCATGCTCTTGCAGCAGGTGGAAAAGTACATTAAGACTAAAGGGTTGGCAGGTATGACTCTGTTGACTAATAAATATGCTCCTGCTCCAAAGTTTTATAAGAAGAATGGCTTTGAGGAATGCGAGCATATTATATACATGTGCAAGGAAGTATAGAATATGGAGAAGATTAAAAAGAGATTGAATGCTATTCTCATGGATATGTGATGGTGGAAGATTATCGAAGCGAAATTTGGAAATTAATAATAATAAGTAGCCACCCCTTCTATATTTATTTTTATATAGTAATACCAAAAGGGAAGAAAATATCTTATTTTCTTCCCTTTTGGTATATGTTTGAAGCTTTGGAGAAATTGAAAGATGATTAAAAGTTGCGACTGAAGGGGAAAAAATTTATAATGGAAAAGAAAAAAAGGAAGAACAGAAAGGGAAAGTGCCATATGATTTATGAAATAACAGAGACAGAGAAAGTAGAAAAATTATTTGAGGGATGGGAAGAAACCTTAATCTATTCCTGTTTACAAAAGGTTATGGGAAAGGTATATGTCACGGAGAAAGAGAATCCGCGGTCGGCATATGCTTATGTTGGTTGTTTTGCTTTTTATGCAGGTGAACCGGAGAAGGAATTAGTATTGAATAAGCCAGATGGATTTGTAATTATGACACCTCAGAATGAAGCATGGGAAAAACTCATTGAAGAATGCTATCCAGCAGCGAAGAAGGTGAAGCGGTTCGCAATAAAGAAAGATACCTTGTTTAATAAGGAGCGGTTACAGGAACTGGCTAGTGCTATCCCGGATGGATATGAATTATGCAGAATTGACGAGGAAATTTATGACAGGTGTGTACATAATCCAATGGCACAGGATTTCATTTCCTCTTTTGATTCTAAGGAAGAGTATCTTAAGCTGGGACTTGGTATGGTTATTTTGAAGGATGGTGAGATTGTATCTGGTGCTTCCTCGTATACTAGCTATAAGCAGGGGATAGAGATTGAAGTAGATACCGCAGAAGGTGAAAGAAGAAAACATCTTGCTACAGCATGTTGTGCGGCACTGATTCTGGAATGTCTTGAGAGGAGACTTTATCCGAGCTGGGATGCGCAAAATATGAATTCCGTGTATTTGGCAGAAAAATTGGGATATGAGTATTCTCATGAATATACAGCATATGAAGTTATTGATTAAACGAGAAGGGAAGAGGTTTATTAATAGTTCAACAGCATATAATCACACAGTGGAATCATCTTCAGGGGTGGTTCCACTGTGTGATTATATAGGAAATTACCATTTTCACCTATAAAATTCACACATTTTACCTAATAAATTATCTATCTTCAGGAAATGTGATTCGTTACAATATGAATAAATTGATTGCATGAATGCTAGAACCTGAAAGAGATTAAGGGAGAGAAAAAGAGATGTTGAAGGAAATGGAAAAAATCAAACAGATTTTATTAGAGGAATACGGACTTACTGTAAGAAAAATTAATCCGATGACAATTGGAGTGGGCGGAGACACCTTTCTGGTAGAAGCATCCCAAGGAAAATTTGTATATAAAATCGCAGATAAAAATGAAATGAATCATTTGGAAGCGGAACCAGAGCTATGTAACTATTTATATGAAAAAGGTATAGAAGTGTCGGTTTTTATAAAGAATAGGTCAGGTTCTTTCATAACCCCCTATGGTGATACAAGAGTTAGCCATCTACAGAAATTTGTAGAGGGAAAAGTTTTTGCTATGAATGAAGCTGCAGATTGGTTTATGGAGCAAAGTCCGTTGCTTCTTGGAAAAATACATAATGCATTGCGGGGATATAAAGAATTACCGATGGGGATTGGAGAAGATTTCTTTCGTTATATGACACCGGAAAATGCAAAGAATTCTTATCAGAATTCCTATGAAATGGCAAAGCAGGCAGGAGAGGTGGGAATTCTTGGAGATTTAGAGTTTAGAATGAAATTTCTTCAGAAAATATCTGATTGGAAATTTGATTTGCAGAAGTTGACCTATTGCAATACCCATGGTGATTATACAGTGAATCAAATGATTTGCGGAGAAGATGAAATAAATGCGGTAATTGATTGGACATGCGCCTGTAGACATCCTGTTATATGGGAAATTACCCGTTCCTTCTTTTACGCAGAGCCCTCTTGTGTCAACGGAGGATTTCATGAAGGGAAATTTAAAGATTATGTGGAGCGTTATTGCAGCGTAGCGACTCTTACACAGTATGACAGAGATAATTTGATAGAATTATATATTTATCAGATTGCGGTGTGTGATTATTATTCCCAGTATTTGAATGCGGAAGCAGATAAAAAGGGAGAATATTTATTGCAGGCAAAGTTTGCGACGGATGTTTTGAGAAATCTTTAAAAAGAAACTAGGAAAAGAAAAGGTGCCATATGAAAAAAATAGAAAACATATCAAAGAAAGAACTAAATCAAATAAAAGAGATTATAGGAGAAGCCTTTGTTACAAATGAACTTTTTCACGAATTTGGAAGTGTTTCCGAAAGACGAGATTTAGTAATGTCCTATATGGATGCGTATGTGGAATGTGTTTATGAGTCCGGACAGTTATATGGAACAGAGGATGGGCAGGGGTATATTGGACTGGGATTTAGTCAAAATGCTCCCTTCTTTCCAAAGCTGAAAATGCTTTTTCGGATGGTTAATAGCATTCCCTTAAAAACGATGAAAAAGTTTCTGAAGCATATAAAGCAGATTGCCGGAGCCAATGAAAAATACGCCAAGCTTCCACATATGGATATTTTAATGGTTTGTGTAAAAAAAGAGAGTCAGGGAAAAGGGATTGCCAGACAATTAGTGGAGTATGCGCAGGAAATGGCTGGAAATAGGAACGTTCCGCTGCTGTTTGATACAGATATGTGGGATTATGCCCAGATGTATCAGCATATGGGATGTAATCTGTATAATCAAGTCACCGCAGAAAATGGTGTAACAAGGTATAATCTTGTGTGGGAAAAAAATAGGTGAAATTGAACGGGAACATAGTAATAAGTGTGAATTTTGTAGGTTATTTATTATTGAAACAAATAATGTAAAAGGAGAGGATTTTAAATGATACAAAAAATTTATAAGAACGATGTGGAGTTATTAGATTCCTTTAATGAATTAACCAGAAAAACATTTTGGTTTGATTTTGTAGAATGGCATAAAGCAGGATATTTTGGAGATATGTATATGCCACATGTAATCATGGATAACGGAAAGGTTATTTCTAATGTTTCTGTGAATCAAATGCAGTTTGATGTAGGAGGAACCATTAAGAATTATCTACAGCTTGGAACAGTTATGACAGAGGATTCTTACAGAAGTCATGGTCTGAATCGTCAGATAATGGAATTCATTTTGCAGGAATATAAGGACAAGGTGGACGGAATATATTTATTTGGCAATGATAGTGTGTTAGAGTATTATCCGAAGTTTGGATTTGAGCCAGCAAAGGAATATGAGTATTATATACCGTTCAAAAAGGATGAAAATACTGTCTCATATCAGTTGGAAAAGGTGGACATGTCGGATACTAAACAGGCTGACAAAGTATATGCTCTTTTGAAAGAAAATACCCAAAATTCAGAGGTGGTAAATGAAAATGATGGGTTGTATATGAGCGAGAATATAAGCTTGTATCATTTCTGGATGGATTCAGAATATCGGGATAGTATCTATTATCTGCCAGAAAAGAATGTTTTTGTTGTGGCTGGTATAGAGGATGACAAACTAATGATTTATCAGGTGATTGGCAAAGAAAAGATTGATATTAAAAAAGTTGCCGGTGCCTTTGAGGATGACTTTTCGGAAGTGGTTCTGGGCTATACTCCGATCCATAAGGAAGAGTTTCAAGTGAGAGAACATAAGGAAGAGGACTGTACATTATTTATTCTGGGAGAAGATTTGAAGTGTGTAGAAGAAAACAAAATGATGTTTCCAATATTGTCCCATGCATAAAATGATGATAGGGGGAGTTTTATGTTTTTAACTTATGAGTTGCAGAAAGATAATAGCGCAAAAGAATATTATCAATTAACAAAAAGTCTGGCAGAGCAGCTGCAACAGCAAATGACACGGTTGGATAAAAACATAGAGTTATTTGCAAAATATATCCAAGACAAGAAAATAGAGCCTGTTAGAGAAATTGTGGAGTACGGCATTGAACTGCTGGATTTTGCAATTTTACATAGGTGGATACAAGGTCTTTCAGAGGATGATGGATTTCAGACTTGCGATTATTCGTATACGAAGTTGAAGGAAAGTGTTGACTTTATGCAAGAAAGTGGCGAGTTCAAAGAAGAAATTCGTAGATTTCAAAATTGGATGGATTTCTTCGCGGAATATGAGGAGACAGAGCAGAAGAAATTGTGGAGTGATGTTTGTTGGTTGGTGGAAAAGGTAGATGAATTAGGAGACCGTTACTTACAGAAATATCTGTCACATTTGCCTAATTATTTAGAAAACAATAAATTAGTTTGGGGTAGCCGCGAGGATGCAGGACTTATTTTAAGAGATAAAAGCTGTTATTACATTAATATGCTTGCTGCACAGATGCTTAATAATTGTTATAGACAGGAATTTATCTCTTGTAATAAGGTTTATATCTTTTTGCCCGGGTGTATGGCAAGGCGGATGACTCATTGTCAAGCTAGAGAAAATGTAGATGGCTATGTATGCGCTTCTTGCAGTGAGCAGTGTCAGGTAAACAGACTGTCAAAACGATATCAAGGAGTAAGAATCGTATATCATGGTTCTCAACTGGAGAAGAAAAAAGTAAACACGGATGAGAAAATAGGTGTTGTAGGAGTTGCCTGCATATTGAATCTTATATCTGGAGGCTGGAAAGCGAAACGTCTAGGCTATATACCGCAGTGTGTGATTCTAAATGAATGTGGATGTAATATCCATTGGGACGAAAATGGAAGGGTGACTTCATTGGATGAAGATGAATTGCGGAGGATAACCTGACACACGGTGTCAGGTTATTTGTGCTATTATGGTTTTATATTAATAAAAGGAAGGGGAATGATGATATGGCAAGACCGCAGACCAAAGAAGATTTAATTACAGCAGCAGAAGGGAACTATGATAAGCTGTTGAAGCTTATGGAAACTATGACCACAATAGAGTTAGACACAGAATATGATTTTTCAGCGGATGTAAAAAAGAAAGAAGCACATTGGAGAAGGGATAAGAATTTAAGAGATGTTATAATTCATTTGCATGAATGGCATAGATTATTTCAAATTGTATATGTATTGATGGAAAAGCCACAGATAACAGCAAAAGAGCTGGCTGAAAGGTTTGAGGTTTCGGAGCGGACAATATATCGTGATATTGATAAATTGACGCTTGCAGGGATACCGGTTTATACCAATCAAGGGAAAAATGGTGGAATTTCCATATTGCCAAATTATGTTTTGGATAAGGCTGTTCTTACTACAGAGGAAAAAGCAAGGATATTGGAGTCATTGAATGCTTTAAATGAAGTGAGCTTCTCGGAGAATAGAGATTCCATGGCGAAGCTTCAAAACTTTTTTGGAGAATCGTATCAGGATTGGATTGAGATAGAGTTTTCTAGTTGGGGAAATAGTGAAGCAGATGCAGATATATTTGCACAGATAAAAGATGCTATATTGAATCACTGCTACATGAAAATACGGTATTCTGGAAATCAGGGTGTGTCAACGGAAAGAAAGATTAAGCCGCTCAAACTATGCTTTAAAGATCAGGCATGGTATTTGTATGCATTCTGTTGTTTACGAGAGGACTATCGTTTTTTTAAGCTGAAGCGCATGTCAGAAATAATTACATTAGATTTGAAATTTGAGCCTGAGATAGTAGGGAAAGTATTGCCAGAAGGGAACAAGGAATATTCCAAAGATTCGGCTATTGTTAAAGTGATTATGGAAATTAATCAGGACATGGCATTTCGTGCATACGAAGAGTTGGGAAATATTTCTGTAACCGAAAATGGAAAACTCTTATGTATAGTAGAAGTTTCAGATATAAAATGGTTTATTAGTTACGTGCTTTCCTATGGCTCGCATATACGTGTGATAGAGCCTTTAGATTTAAAGGAAAAAATAATGCAGGAAATTGAAAAAATGAGAAATATATATTAAGAAAAAAGGGAAGAAAATAAATATGTTTCTTTCCTTTTTCTTTTTGGAAGAAAAAGTGTACAATATAATTGCCAAGAGAGAAAGAGATTCATTCAAAAGTTTCTTTTCCTATAAAATTGACACATTTATATAAATTATTTACCTATTACCAAAAAACTATATTAGCTATAATAGCTTTAAAAGAGGAGGTACCTATGATACGAATGGAAATTGCTTTAATTTTGGTTCTAGCCTTTGTGGCATTTATGTATTTTTCTGCTGAGAGAAAATATACAAGCCTGCATAAAACGTTTTCTGTTGTGTTAATTACCATGTTGATTCATTTATCCTTTGATGCCATAACTATATATACAGTGAATCATTTGGAAGTAATACCGACCATTTTGAATGATATTCTTCATCGTTTCTTTATTGGAACTATGGTATTGGTTTTATACCTTTTTTATCAGTACATTGTTATTTTAGTACAGGAAGAAACAGGAAAAATATGGCGTTTTCACATTGTTGCAAAAGTATTTCTTATTTTAGCAGAGTTAGGAGCAGTACTTTTGCCAGTACATTATGCAGTTACAGAAAAAGGGAATTATTCAGATGGTATCCTTGCTGCTATCTGTTATGTGAGTGTATCATTTTACGTCTTTTTATGTGTGTGGCTGTTGGTATGGAATTGGAAAAAGATTAATCCGAAGAAAAAAATAGTGATTGCTGTGGCGGTTGTGATTGAAGTGTGTGTTTCGCTTCTTCAATCAGCACATCCTGATTGGCTCATTAGTGGTATGGGATTTACCTTAATGACATTAGCCTATTATTTGGCATTGGAAAATCCAGACATTCTTCGGGCAGAGCTGACGGAGCAGAAAATGTCTATGTTGTATTTGAAAAGTCAGGTGAATCCACATTTTCTTTATAATACGTTAGATACCATTCGTATTCAGGCGCAATTAAATAATGACAAAAGAGTAGCTGATTTGCTGATGCGGTTAGTAGACTTTTTCCGGCTGAGTGTAAAGGTGGATCGTCAGATGGTAGCGCTGGATGAAGAGTTAGAATTGCTGGAAGCATATATGGAATTAATGTGTTACCGCTATCCAGAACTTACCTGTAGTTACGACATTGACCCGGATCTGGGCGGTGTTCTGGTGCCGAACTTTATTCTTCAGCCAATGGTGGAGAATAGTTTGCTCCATGGTTTAAAAAATAAGGGTTATCATGGAGAAGTCCGAATTGTGGCACAGCGTTCTGAAAAAAATGATTCCTGCATAGAGATTCAAGTGATTGATACTGGTAGTGGATTTGAAAATGGAGTAAAGGAGAAGTTGGATTATATGTTGCTTCATTATGACAAACAAACTCAAAAGCTGGAAGGAAATAGTATTGGTGTTTTAAATGTGCAGAAACGAATAAAATTGCTTTGTGGAAGAGAATGTGGACTCTGGTACACAGAAAATTCCAGTGGGGGTGTGACCGCTCATTTATTGTTAGGCACAGGGAAGGAAGTTGGAAAATGAAAAAATTAAAGGTTTTATTGGTGGATGATGAGATTATGATTCGAGAGGGCTTTAAGCGTCTGTTTGATTGGGAGGCTCATGACTGTGAAGTTGTAGGCGAGGCAGCAGATGGTATGGAAGCATTAGGGAAAATTGATACACTTTGCCCGGATATCGTCATAATGGACATCAATATTCCAATTATGAATGGATTAAAGGTTATTGAACTGAGCCGTATGAAGCATCCAAAGACAGCCTTTGTCATTGTATCAGGTTATGATGATTTTTCTTATTGTCAGCAGGCGTTGCGGTTACAGATTACAGATTATATCCTTAAGCCGGTAAATTATGAGGAATTTGGGGTGTGTATTGATAATCTGAAGATTTCATTATATGAGCAGCGCGTTGCCTCCGTAGAGGAACATCAGGAACAGGAGGAACGTGCTATCACAGGAATTACAAGATACCTACAGGAGCATTTGTCTGAGGAATTGAGTCTTTCTGTCCTGTCGGATGAATTTCATTTGAATCCTCAATATATCAGCCAGCTTTTTAAGAATGAGATAGGTGTAGGATTTCTGGCGTATTTAACCAATATCCGTATGGAAAAGGCGAAAAAACTATTGCTTTCCACAGATTTCTCTGTATCTAAAATTGCAGAGCAGGTGGGATACGGAGACTACCGGGTATTTACAAAGGTATTTAAAAAAACGGAGGGAATAACTCCGACTCAATATAAGAGAGAGTTTTTAAATGGAAGTGAGGAATAGCATATGTTAATTATTGATCATTTAACGAAAAGGTATGGAGACAAAAAAGCAGTGGATGACTTGTCGTTGCATATCCAGGCTGGAGAAATCTGTGGTTTTATTGGACATAATGGTGCTGGAAAAACTACTACCATTAAATCCTGTTGTGGGATTTTACAGTATGACAGTGGGGAAATCTATGTTGATGGGGTTGATATAAAGGACAATCCCCTTGTCTGTAAATCTAAGATTGCCTATATCCCAGATAATCCGGATTTGTATGACTTTATGACAGGAATCCAGTTTTTAAATTTTGTAGCAGATGTTTTTAAGGTGAGTGGGACGAAAAGACAGGAACGCATCAAAAAATATGCAGATGCTTTTGAAATAACGGATGATCTGGCGCAGCCTATTAGTGCATATTCTCATGGTATGAAACAGAAGCTGGCGATTATTTCTGCTTTGATTCATGAACCTAAATTAATTATCATGGATGAACCTTTTGTAGGACTTGACCCAAAGGCATCCCATCTTTTGAAAGAAATTATGCGTCAGTTTTGTGATAATGGCGGAGCTATTTTCTTTTCTACCCATGTGTTGGAAGTGGCGGAAAAGCTTTGTGATGAGGTTGCCATTATTAAAGGAGGCAGACTAATTAAATATGGAACTATGGAAGAAGTAAAAGGAGACACCTCTCTGGAAAATGTATTTTTGGAATTGGAGGGAGAACAATGACAAAAACATTATTAAAGAAGCAGATGCTGGAGGTTTTTGCTTGGGTGTATCAGGATAAAAAGACTGGAAAGAACCGCAGTAAATCGGGGATGCTTCTATATGTGGGGATATATCTTATTATTTTTGGCTTTTTGGGATATATTTTTTATGAAGTAGCAGATATGCTGGCTCCATTAATCGGGATTGGTTTTGGGTGGATGTTTATGGCGCTTTTATCTCTGATTGGAGTGGCATTGGGGGTTTTTGGAAGTGTATTTAATACCTATGCATCTCTGTATCAGGCGAAAGACAATGATATGCTGCTTGCCATGCCGGTTTCAGCATCTGTTATTTTGATTACACGTCTTGCAGGAGTATATGCCCTGGGGTTGATGTATGAGATTATCGTAATGATTCCTACTTTGATTGTATTTTTTATGCATAGCAAAGTTGGGGTAGCGGGTGTACTATTTACACTTTTGATTCCTTTCGTATTGTCGGTTCTGGTACTTGCACTTTCCTGTATTATTGGATGGTTAGTGGCGGTGATTAGCAGTAAGGTAAAGAATAAAAATATCATAACAGTAATACTGTCTCTTGGGTTTATTGCAGCATATTACTATGTATATGGGAAAGCCTATGGCATACTACAGCAGATTATGGCAGCTCCGGAAATGGCAGCAAAGAAAGTGAAGAGCATTCTCTATCCATTTTATCATATGGGACTTGCTAGTCAGGGAGATGGGGGTTCTATGCTTGTTTTCACAGCAATTGTTATGGGGCTGTTTGGAATCATATATCTGGTTTTAAGCCGGAGCTTTATTAAAATTGCTACTACAAACCATGGCGCAGCAAAGGTGAAATATCAGGAAAAAGAAGTGAAAGCAAAGAGTGTAAATGGTGCGCTTTTTCAAAAGGAAATCCGCCGTTTTCTTGGCAGTCCTACCTATATGCTTAATTGTGGTCTTGGTATTGTAATGATGCTTATTGCTGCGGTGGCAATGCTGTTCAAAGGTGATGATGTATTAAAGACTTTAAATGTAGCATTTGGAGCAAGGGATGGGGTTATTCCAATGCTGGCATGTGCTGCGCTTTGTGCCATTGCCAGTACCAATGATTTAACTGCACCATCAGTATCTCTGGAGGGAAAGAATCTGTGGATTGTTCAAGCTTTTCCAGTGTCGGGATGGCAGGTGTTAATGGCAAAGTTAAATATGCATTTGGTATTGACCTTGATTCCAGCATTGCTTCTTACAGTAAGCGTTCTCTGGATTTTGAAACCAGAAACTGCATTTTTGATTATGATACCAATGGTTGTTGTATTATTTATTTTGTTTATGGCATTGATTGGTCTGATTTTGAATTTGAAGATGCCAAATCTTACTTGGACAAACGAAGCCATACCGGTGAAGCAGAGTATGGGAGTTATGATAGCGTTATTTGGGGGATGGATGTTGGTAGTGGCTTTTGGAGGAATCTATTATCTCTTTATAGATGTTTTTTGTCCTGTGATTTATATGATTTGTGTTGCAGTTCTTCTATTAGCAGCATCTATGGCAGGGATTATCTGGTTGAGAAAAAGGGGAGCACGAATCTTTGAAACATTATAAAGAAGATTGTTTTTAACATTACAATATGCAATGAAAGGAAAATTGCAAGGAGAAAATATTATGATAACAGTGAGAAAAGCAAGGGAAAGAGACAGGGATAGTATTGCATTATGCATAGCAGAAGGATTTGAAAAGGATTTTTCGTCCCTATGTAAAAATAGCTATCTGGTTGCAAAGGCAATAAAAAATGGTTTAAATCTTCATCGTTTTTTTGTGGCGGAATTAGATAATGTCATAGTGGGGGTTTTAGGGGTTTCTGATTGTGATGGACGTGCAATGAAAACCGACAAACAAATGTATATTAAACATTTTGGATTTTTAAAGGGACATATGGCTTTTTGGGTAATGAGGAGTGAATTTGAAGCAACTTTAGAGTATCCACATACCACGGGATATCTTGAATGTCTTGCAGTAGATAAAAAATATCGAAGAAAAGGAATCGCCAGTGAATTATTAAAACAGAGTATGATTTTTGCAGGCTATCCAGAGTATGTACTAGATGTTACGGATGTAAATATTACTGCATTTTATTGTTACAAGAAATTAGGTTTTAAAGAATTCAAAAGAATTCCTGAGAAACATGGAAAGCAAAAAGGTTTTTATGAAAAGATTTATATGGAATATAAGAATGAGTTTTGCTTTTGATTCTATAAAATTGACACAATTCCATGAAATATAATCCTATCTCCAAAGTGTCAATCTGATTACAATAACATTAAGCATCCAAGAGGAGATGCTGGAAGAGAAAAATGTAGTGTTGCCAGTATATGGAGGAGAAAAATGAGAGAGACGATGGAAAAAAATACAAATATTTCTAAGGAGAATGACCAGTTGTTTTTTGTGACTGGAGGGATGGTTTTGGTAGCTGCGATTCTGTATTTAATTAGTAGCTGTGTAGGTGGAGCGTTCTACGACTTCTGTAAGGCGGCTATTGTATGGATATTAATGGGAATTGGTGTTGCGTGTGCTACATCATATGCAAACAAAAATGAATCAAATGAGGCATAGAAGACAAGAGTGAAAATGAAAGAATTTGAAATAGCAATGTGGGAAGCAGCAAAAAAGAAAGATGCAAAAGCATTTTTAGAGCTTGTCAATGAGGATGCTGTTATGGTATGCGGCGGCTTTCGTTGTAGTGGTGCTCAATACGCTGAAATTATTAAAGATTTTGACTTGGCAGAGTATACAATCTCTGGCTTTGAAATAGTTATGGAGACAAATTCATTATGTCAAATTCATTATGTTATATCAACTGTGGTAGCAGATAAAAGAAACGCAGATTTAGAAGGAGAGTTTCATATTACCTCTACCTGGAAAAAAGTTGGAGAGAAATGGAAATTAATCTTTAATATGGATTCAAGAATTTTACACTAAAGAAAGTGATTGATATTTCCTATACGTAAGGAGGAATAACGTGATATTAGAGTATAGAGAAATGGAGATGGATGAGGCAGAAAAAATAGCAGAAATCGATGCAGCCTGGTATATAAAAAATGCATGGCGTATGAATATGAAATCAGGAAGATATGAACTGGTGGAAATTAATTGGAAAAGTACGGAGCTTCCCAATGGTTACGAATGGCATTTGCAACATCTCAAAGACACTTTAAAAACTGGTGGGAAAGCGTTTGGATGCTTTGAGGATGATGTTCTGGTTGGTTATGCTACATTGGAAAGGGAAATATTTGGACAAAGACAGAAGTATGTGCTTTTGGAACAGCTATTTGTATCAAAGGCATATCGGGCAAAGGGGATTGGAAAAAGGCTGTTTTCCTTATGTGCAAAACAAGCGATTCAATTTGGAGCAGAGAAAATCTATTTATGTGCCGCTTCCGCAGAGAATACCATTGCATTTTATCGAAAAATAGGCTGCAAGGCAGCTATGGAAGTGAATCAGAAGTTGTTTAAAGAAGATCCGAAGGATATTCCGTTGGAATATATTTTATGCGAAGTGGGGTAATCCTGCCTTAGGGCTTGGTTATACAAATTCCGAACAACACAGGTAGAAGTGGGGTCAATGTGTCTTTTTGATGCATTGACTTCTGCTATTTATTCGCATTGGATTCTAGGGGAATGAGTATTTGAGAAGAAAAAATATTTGGAGGATAGGATATATGAATAGTAGAGAAAGTATAGAAAAAACAAAACAGGGATTTGAGGAAAGCTTTAGGGTGGATTCCTATTACAATAAGCAGACACGGGATGACAGTCATATACAAAGAATTATAGAACATTTACAAGTGAAAGAAGGAATGAAAATCCTTGATTTGGGAACAGGAACCGGATATTTATCCTTTCCACTTGCTGAAATGCACAGACAAGCAGAGGTGGTTGGATTGGATATTGTTGAAAAGACCTTGGAAGAAAATCAGCGAAAAGCAGCGGAAGAAGGGCTTAGTAATTTGCGTTTTGTTAGCTATGATGGGATAAAGTTTCCTTTTGTGGATGAATCCTTTGATATAATCATTACCAGATATGCATTGCATCATTTTCCAACTATCGAAAAATCCTTTCAGGAAATTAGCCGTGTCTTGAAAAAGGAGGGGGTTTTCTTTTTGTCAGATCCGGCGCCGAATGATAATGATACAGAACGTTTTGTGGATGAATATATGCAAATGAAAAAGGATGGACATATTAAGTTTTACACAAAGAACGAATGGAAAGACATAGGAAAGCAGGCACAGTTAGAGTACATAGAGGGATTTGAAACATCTATCCGCTTTCCAAGACAAAGGAAAACTGCATTGGAATTCGATAATATTATTAATCGACATGACGAAGCAGTAATAAAAGGTTATGATGTAGAAGTGACAGAAAATGAGATTTGGATTACCGAGAAGGTAAATAATCTTTTCTTTTGGAAGGTGAATTAAGGAGAATAGTAGATTTCAGAAGGAGTAAGGTAATGAAAACAGTAATTATTCATGGACAGAATCATAAGGGGAGTACCTATCATGTGGGGCGGTTATTTGTTGAAAAGCTTGCAACAGAACAGGAAATTACAGAATTTTTTCTTCCCAGAGATTTGAATCATTTCTGCTTGGGATGTTATCAATGTATGAAAGCAGAAGAAAACTGTCCGTTTTATGCAGAGAAGAAAGTAATTATGGATGCCATGGAAGAGGCAGAACTTTTAGTGTTTACAACCCCAACCTATTGCATGCGGGCTTCTGCACCCATGAAGGCATTTATCGATTTAACTTTTATTAATTGGATGCCACATAGACCGAAGAAATCTATGTTTCATAAAAAAGCAGTAGTGATTTCTACGGCAGCAGGTGCAGGTATGGGAAGTGCCATGAAGGATATTAAGACCTGTCTTAGTTATTGGGGAGTATCCTACATAAAGACATTAGGATTTGCAGTACAGGCTGCGACATGGAATGAGGTTTCTGAAAAGTGCAAACAAAAGATTGAGAATAAGACTCAGAAACTGGCGAATAAGGTGAGCAAAGGGAAGGTTTCTGTAAGTATAAAGACAAAGCTAGTATTTCTGTTGATGAAAATGACTGGAAATAATCCTGAGAAACTGAATACGCCTATGGAAACTGATTATTTGTATTGGAAAAATCAAGGGTGGTTTGACGGAAGAAAACCGTGGAAGTAGTATAGGGAGGTGCTTATGAAAGTATTTGTTATATATTGTCATCCTAGTAAAAAGAGTTTTACCTATGAAGTATATGATAATTTTATTAACGGATTGAAAGAGACTGGACATGAAATTGTAGTATCTGACTTATATAAAATGGGCTTTAAAACAGACATGTCGAAAGTGGAATATGAAAAAGAAACATTTTACCAAGCTGATGTTCCGGTTGCAGAGGATATAAGAATAGAGCAGGAAAAAATCCAGAATAGTGATGCGATCGTATTTATCTATCCTGTTTTTTGGACAGAGGCGCCTGCGAAACTTGTTGGCTGGTTTGATAGAGTTTGGACTACGGGGTTTGCGTATAATCCTAATCCTCAAATGAAGATTCTTGATAAAGCGTTAGTAATTGCATGTGCTGGAAAATCCTTGCAGGCTTTGGAGGAAACAGGTGAAAAAACTGCGATGGAAACAGTAATGCTTGGGGACAGAATTCGTAACAGAGCAAAGCAGAAAGAAATGGTAATTTTTGATAGTATTACGCATTGGGATGAAGAATTTCGAGAAAAAATGATTCCAAAGCACTTAGAGGAAGCGTATAGGCTGGGCATAGAGTTTTGATTTCGGGTTTTGTGAGAAAAAATTATCAGAATGTATAACTTTGAAGCTGTGAAGGTGAGAATTGTGATTGGAAATATTGTAAAAGTGATTGTTGATAGACCACTGGGAACCTACCATCCAAAACATAACGATATCTATTATTCGGTTAATTATGGCTATATTCAGGAGATTATAGCACCTGATGGGGAAGAACAGGATGCATACATACTTGGTGTAAGCGAGCCTGTGGAAGAGTTTGTTGGGAAAGTAATTGCAATCATCCACAGATTTAATGACGCAGAGGAGAAATGGGTTGTAGTGCCAGAAGATATTTCCTTTACAAAAGATGAAATTATGAGGCAGGTTGCATTTCAAGAAAAATACTTTCATACGGAAATTAGGATGTAAAATTCTAATATATGGAGATTTTTGAAAATCGAATAGATATTTGACATAATAGCGGTAAGATGATAATATGTTTATAGAAAAGTGCTACCGATAGACGGTTAGCCTAGAATTTTATAAACAGTTAAAAATAACCGCTCAGTTTCCAGACAGGGGCGGTTATTTTTGTGTCTTGCTATTTTTTCCAATCGAATAGCCAAGACTAAAGCATGTTAAACATAAGCTGATAACAGCAATTAAGCTATCGATAGTGAGCATAAGCAAAATCCTCCATTTTGAGATTTCCGCAAGTGGATTTCTATGTAAACAGAGGTCACAGTCCTCTGTAAGAAGACTAACCGCCTACCGTTATGGTAGCACCTAAAAATATTATACCGAATATTTGTTCGAAAATCAAGAAATCTTACCAATTTGAAAAAAGGATTTGTGAGATTGATTACAGTTGTGACTAAATTGAAACTATGTGGAGGTCAATAAAAATACTTTGAATAGAAAGGCGGATAAAAATGTCAAAAACACTTGTTATTATTTTGGGGCCACACGCTGTTGGCAAAATGACCGTTGGACAGGAACTTGCAAAAATTACAGGGCTTCGCTTGTTACATAATCATATGTCAATCGAACTGACGCGAAAACTCTTCGATTATACGGAAAAAGAATGGGGCATTTTAAACGAAACCATTAGGCAAACGGTATTTGAACTGTTCGCCAAGGGGGATTTTCACGGATTGATATTCACATATATGTGCGCCTTTGACATGCAGAGCGAGTTTGATTATCTGCTGAATGTAATAGAACTCTTTAAAGCAAATGGAGCAAGCTGTTATGTAGTCGAGCTTTGCGCTGATTTTGAAGAGCGTCTTATTCGCAATAAAAGCGAAAACAGATTGCTTCACAAAGAATCTAAACGGAATCTTGAATGTAGTGAGGCGGAAATGAGAAATACAAGTGAGAAATATCGGCTCAATTCTTACGACGGAGAAAGCCTGCCTTTTGAAAATTATCTTAAAATTGATAACACGGCTTTAACTGCGGAAGAAGTGGCAAGAATGATTCAGACACATTTTGCAATCGAAAGCATTATAGAATAGCGTAGCGAATTACATAGCTGTAAGGAAAAGTGACAAATGTATAACGTTTGAATTTGGTAGGGGATGTTCAATCTATGATGTGCTACCTGATATTAGGAGAACAACGTTGCTATGTCCTCCGCCATGGAAACCGCCTGTTAGGATTGAATAAATGTACAAATTTCAGTAAGCGGGTGTGTTTAACTGTGAGACGAATTTGAAGTTTAAGGAGATTTTTTATGAAAAAAGAACTTGGTATTGCCCGTTGTGGATTAGCATGTTGCCTGTGTT
>CAZEFX010000020.1:0-33778 GCA_964511525.1 uncultured Jutongia sp. | reverse complement strand
GGTACAGTGACTTGTCGCCAGTTTTCTAACTTGACATTCGCTCCACGGAAAACCTGCTATTCGTTACCGGATAACAGCAACCTCACGCTTCATCGCTATCAATGCCACAACATTTGCTAGTATACACGCTTTTTAGGGGCTTTGCAAGATTTTCTTTTAATTTTTTCCAGTTTTTTTATTTTTCTACGAATTGCACAAAAACCTTCTCTCCCAACTCGTCCTTTCCGTCATTTTACTCATAGCATACAAATATCTATCCTGTTTCTTAGAATAGGAAGCTCATTAACGAACAAAGAGTCGCTTGCGACTCTTTCGCGCCCGAGCGGAATTGCGAAGCAACTAACTTCTTCTCCGCGAGGTGCGCATCCTGCGGAGCATTTTTTGCTTTATAGGACGCACTTTCCTATAAAGCAAAGAAAGGCAACGCTTATGCGTTGCCTTATGACTTTACTTTTTACAATTTTCACCCCTACGCGTCGCTGCTTTCTTCTTCCAGCATAGCTTCTTCATACTTCTCCAAGATGATACTTTGTATCATTTCTCTCGTGCTGGAATTGATTGGATGGGCTATGTCGCGATACTCACCGTCAGCTGCACGCCGGCTTGGCATGGCAATGAACAATCCCTTCTCTCCTTCAATTACTTTAATGTCATGAACTACAAATTCATCCTCTAAAGTAATGGATACTACCGCTTTCATTTTCCCTTCCTTTGAAATCTTGCGTATGCGCACATCTGTTATCTGCATAGTCAAAACCCCCTTTTGATTACCAGACACATTTATATAGGAAGAAACTCATTCTTTTTCCCTATATCCTAGTGGTCTTTACAGCGCATAGCGCTCATTCTTCTCAACGACAATGCGAATCTGTCCATTCTCACCAATATACTCAGTGTTTGCCCGTATTGTATCTCTGCTCTCTACGATACAATTTTCAATATGGGTATTATCACCAATATATACATCATTTAATATGATAGAATTTTTAATTACGCAATTATTTCCTATATAAACCTCTTTAAAGAGAATAGAATCTTCCACCTTACCATTGATAATACATCCACTGGACACCAGACTATTCTTCACTTCAGAACCTGCGTTATACTTCGCTGGTGGTAAATCTTCCACCTTAGAATATACATCTGGGTACTGACGGAAGAAATAATCTCTAATCTCTGGTTTTAAGAAATCCATGTTTGTTCTAAAGTAAGAATCCACAGAAGAAATATTGCTCCAATAGCTATCCATCTCGTAAGCATACATCTTCTTAATTCCCTTGTAACGAATCAAAATATCTTTTACAAAATCATGTCTTTCTTCCTGAGCTGCCTTTTCAATTAATTCAATCAACAGTCTACGACGTACAATGTAAATACCTGCTGAAACCTGCTGACCACTTGCCTGAATTGGCTTCTCCTCAAAATCTACGATTCGATTATCAAAATCTGTCTTGATAATACCAAAACGGCTCAAATCATCATTTGTACCAATGTTAGTAGTAACAATTGTAATATCTGCTTTCTTTGCAATATGGTATTCCAACACTTTGTTGTAATCCATTTTGTATACGCCATCACCAGATGCAATTACTACATATGGTTCATGACTATTTTTCAGAAAGCCAATATTCTGTGCCATAGCATCTGCTGTGCCGCGATACCAATAGCTGTTATCAGGGGTAGTGGTTGGTGTAAATACATACAAACCGCCCTGCTTTCTACCAAAATCCCACCACTTAGATGAGTTTAAATGCTCATTAAGGGACTTTGCATTATACTGAGTAAACACTGCCACTTTCTGAATGTGAGAGTTACTCATATTACTTAATGTAAAATCTATACTACGGAAACTTCCAGCAATAGGCATAGCTGCAATCGCTCTCTTATTGGACAATTCCTTCATCCTGCTGCTGTTTCCTCCGGCTAATACGATACCAATTGCTCTCATTCTCCATCACCTACCTTAATTAATGTTTCGCCACCATCCAGAACTCCTTCTGGATAGTCTGTCAGTTCAGTCTTGCCTGAAATCGCTGTATTCTTTCCAATCTGAACTCCATCTGGAATTTCAGCTCCTTCACCAATGGTAACCAGACCAAAGGCATATACATCCGGTTTCACTTTATTTGGCTTCTCCTCACCAACACCTAACTTACAGTTCTTACCGACTGTAACACTTTCAGCAATGATGGATTTATCAACTACTGTACCTTCACCGATAGAAGTATAACTCATTATAATAGAGTCTTTAACGACTACACCTGGAGCAATGTATACACCAGAACCAATAACAGAATTGTGTACCTCGCCATAAATTTCACAGCCTTCGCCAATAATCGCTTTGTCGATTACCGCATCCTTTGCAATATACTGTGGCGGAATTCTGTCACTCTTTGTATAAATCTTCCAAAACTCTTCATACAAATTAAACACTGGAATCAAATCAATTAATTCCATATTGGACTCCCAATAGGAACCAAGAGTTCCAACATCCTTCCAATATCCATTGTATTCGTATGCAAAAATACGCTGTCCCTTTTCATGACAATATGGAATAATATGTTTACCAAAGTCACAACCAGGCTGGTCTTTTAATTTCAAAAGAGCCTCTCTCAGTACTGGCCATGAGAAGATGTAAATACCCATGGAAGCTAAGTTGCTGCGTGGATGTGCCGGCTTTTCTTCAAACTCTTGAATCTTCTTATTTTCATCCGTAATCACAACGCCAAAACGACTTGCCTCTTCTAAAGGTACTGGTATCGTTGCTAATGTAACATCAGCTTTATTTGCTTTATGGAAATCGAGCATTACCTCGTAATCCATCTTATAAATATGGTCTCCTCCTAAGATAAGAACATATTCTGGATTGTACTGCTCCATATAGCGAAGGTTCTGATATATGGCATTTGCAGTACCTGTGTACCATTCACTGCTGGTACTCTTTTCATATGGCGGCAAGATGGATACCCCACCCACATTTCGGTCTAAATCCCAAGGAATACCAATTCCGATATGGGTATTCAGACGTAATGGCTGATACTGTGTCAGGACACCAACGGTATCTACTCCTGAATTAATACAGTTACTCAGAGGAAAATCGATAATACGATACTTTCCACCGAAGGAAACTGCAGGTTTCGCAACATCAGCGGTCAGAACTCCGAGACGTGAACCTTGTCCACCTGCCAGTAACATTGCTATCATTTCTTTTTTAATCACGCTATCACCTCTTGTTGTTCAGAATGTTTATATTATATCATACATTTAATCTTTTGGAAACAAATTTAACAAATTTTTTGATAAATTTGTATTTTTTTTGGACAATTCACCTAATTTTTACCATATTAATCAGTTTCTTCCATGGTTTCACCCCTTTCTCCGATTTTTCTTTTCCTGCTATTGCTGTCATTTTTTCATTGTATTTTCATAGGCTTACGATATAATAAGAAGAAATGCAGTTTTATGGAAAGGAAATGGTTTCTTATGTATCAAATTGATTTTAAACATCCATGCAATATTTACTTTATTGGAATCGGCGGTATCAGTATGAGCGGTTTTGCCCAGCTTCTTCAGGAATATGGCTTTTCTATCTCCGGTTCTGATGCAAACGAGAGCAAAATCACGAAACATTTGGAAGAGCTTGGTATCCATATAAATTATGGACAACGAGCAGAAAATATTACTAAAGACATTGAACTTGTGGTATATACAGCTGCTATCCATCCAGACAATCCTGAATTTAAAGCAGCTGCAGAATTAGGACTTCCTATGATGGAACGGGCAGAAATGGTTGGTCAGGTTATGAAAAACTACAACAATGCCATTGCCATTGCCGGAACTCATGGCAAGACTACTACAACCTCCATGGTTTCCCACATCTTTTTAGAGGCTGTACAGGATCCTACAATTTCGGTAGGTGGTATTTTGAAAGCCATCGATGGTAATATCCGTGTAGGACATTCTGAAAATTTCATCACAGAAGCCTGCGAATACACCAATAGCTTTTTGAAATTCCATCCTACTGCCGGTGTTATCCTAAATATTGATGCGGATCATCTAGATTTCTTTAAGGACTTGGATGATATTCGTAATTCTTTCCGGCAGTTTTCCCAGCTTCTTCCAGAAGATGGCGTTTTAATTATTAACGGAGATATTCCAGACTGGAAAGAAATTACTAAAGGTCTTGCCTGCCAGGTAATCACCTTTGGTTTGACTGCAGATTGTGATTATGTTGCAGACAATATTTCTTTTGATGAAAATGGTTTTGGTCATTTTGATTTGATGCACAATGGCAAAAAAATAGATTCCATTTCCCTCCATGTAATCGGAAAACATAATGTAGCTAACGCTTTATCTGCTATTGCATTAGCTCAGTATTATCATATTGATATGGATTCCATCAAAAAAGGATTGCTTGCCTTTGAAGGAACGCAGCGCCGTTTTGAATTAAAGGGAAGCTTCCAAGGAGTGACTGTAGTGGATGACTACGCGCATCATCCAACAGAAATCAAAGCAACCCTTACTGCCGCTGAGAAATATCCTCACAAGCATTTATGGTGTGTATTCCAGCCACACACCTACTCCCGTACAAAGGCATTGTTGCATGAGTTTGCAGAAGCTTTATCCTTAGCAGAAAATGTTATCTTAACAGATATTTACGCAGCAAGAGAAAAAGATCCGGGGGATATTTCTTCTATCACCTTACAGGAAGAAATGAAAAAATTAGGTAAAGATGTTTACCATTTTTCTTCTTTTGAAGAAATCGAAAAATTTTTATCAGAAAAATGTATCAACGGTGATTTGTTGATAACTATGGGAGCCGGAGATGTGGTAACCATCGGTGAAAATTTAATTCAATAGAAGTTATTCACATTATCCACAAAAAATTGTTGTTTTTTGTCGACAATTCTTTGTGGATAATTTTTTCTTATTCTTTTGGCATTTTTTACATTTTTTACTTGGTTATTCACATTATCCACATTTTGACAATTCACAGAAACCCTTGTATTTTCGGTGTTTGCAAGAATTATTTTGTATGCTACAATACTAATCGTCCAATAAATATACAATATAAAAAGAAACGAAATCGAGGGAAATTTTATGGATAATATACTATTATGTTCCAACCATATTCCGTTGGTTACTTCAATACATAACACATTTATCGAAAAATATATGCTAGGTGCAAATGGAAGCTATGTAAAGGTATATCTTTATCTTTCCAAATGCATTCAGGCAGGAGAAGAAGATTTGTCCATCAGTTCTCTGGCAGACCGGATGGAAAATACGGAAAAGGACATTATTCGTGCCTTTAATTATTGGGAGAAGAAAAAGCTTTTAAAAATTACCCGCAGCGAAGATAAATCCACCATTATCGGAATTGATTTACTCAATCCAGATGAGCCACAGTCCGTTACCTCTGTCTCTGCTCCAGCTAAAGCAAAAAGCGGACAAGCCGTTATCGCATCCGCTGTTTCCAAACTGGAACAAGCACCAGAAAAAGCTACAGATACTGCGAATACAGAAGAGACTCTGGCAACAGAAGAAAAAAGTAAGACAGAACCAGAAATCATTGCTGTGGTAGAAATGCCGGCAAAGAAGACTTCGGCAAAGCAGCATTCTTTCCGGGTCACCGCAGAACAAACAAAGCGTCTGACTTCCGATGATGAATTCTGCTGGACCTGCAACGTAGTAGAAAGTTATTTAGAACGTCCTGTGAAACCTAGTGAATTACAATTAATTTCTTATTTATATGATAATTTGCATTTTTCTTCGGAATTAATTCTGCATTTATATGAATACTGTATTTCCTTAGGAAAAACCAGTACCAGTTATATTCAGACAGTGGCTATTGCCTGGGCAGAAAAAAAGGTTACCACTCCAGCGCAGGCACAGGAGGCTTCTACGGAATATAACTCCAGCTATACTGCAATTTCAAAGGCTTTCGCTCTTGGACGTGCTTTAGCAATTATCGAAAAGCAATACGTTGATCGTTGGCAAAATAACTGGAAAATGGATTTAAGTGTTATTCTGGAGGCTTGTAATCGTACTATGCTAAAAATTCAGAAAGCAGATTTTAAATATACAGAAGGAATTCTGGATAACTGGCACAAGGCCGGCATCCACACCTTACAAGACGTAGAAAAAGCAGATGCGCTTTTTGCCAAGAAAAAAGCGGATTCAGCAAAAAATGCAGCGACTTCAGGAAACAATAATGTAAACCGTAAGAAGAATTCCTATTCTTCCTATATGCAGCACAATATCTCTTCTGGAGATATGGATGAACTAGAAAAAAAATTATTAAACCTGTAATTTTACTTCAAAAAGACAAAGGAAGGAGCACATTATGGGCATATCAAACATCCAGTATCGTGATATTATGTACCAGTACGACCAGACCCGTATGAGCAACCGTCGTAAACTGGATCAACGAACAGAAGAAGTGATTAAAAAGATTCCCGAAATCGAGCAGATACAAAACGAGCTGATTCAGCTTTCTATGAAGCAGGCACGTATGGAACTATTAGATCCGGAAAATGCTTCCCAGAATTCTTCACAATACGAGGCTACTGTAGAAAAATTAATTCAGAGAAAAGCAGAACTTTTAGCAGAAAACGGCTATCCAGAAAATTATCTCTCGCCAATTTATACTTGTGAGAGCTGTAAGGATACCGGTTATATTAATTTTAAACCTTGTCGCTGCCTTTTACAGGCACAGTCAGATTTACTTTATGAAAATTCCAATCTGGCAGAGATTCTGGCGGAAGAAAACTTTGATACCTTCCAGCCCGAATATTATGACAACGGACAAGTTGATGAAAATTTGTCATTAACGCCAAGACAGAATATTATAAAATTAAAAGAACTTTGTTTGGATTTCATTGCTCACTTCGATGATTCCTACGATAATTTGATTTTTTACGGACCTACTGGAGTTGGAAAAACCTTTTTGACACACTGTATCGCAAAGGAGCTTTTAGACACTGGACACACTGTGGTTTACTTGACTTCTTTACAGCTATTTGATATTTTAGAGAAAAATAAGTTTGGTAAAAATGAGGATGCCGTGGCTTCTAACGAGCAGATTTCTTATCTTCTAAGTAGTGATTTATTGATTATTGATGATCTCGGCACAGAATTAACCAACAGTTTTACAAATTCTAGGTTATACTATTTTATTGAAGAGCGGCACCTACAGCAGCGTGCCACTATTATTTCAACAAACCTTTCCTTTCAGGAACTTCGAGAGCGGTATGGCGAACGTATTTTTTCCCGTTTCACTGGTTACTATAACTTTTGTAAAATCATCGGAAAAGATTTACGCCCAATGAAACGCTTTTAATATTTTCATTTAACTATGTGAATTTATGTAATTTCACAACGTATGGTGAAAATACATAACAATATATATCCCAAACATATGATGGAGGAACATTCTTATGAAACGACATGACAAATTAGCCGAAAATATGCCTGTTGGCAGGTTGGGCATCTTAGCCATGGAAAGCAGTAAAACCATGGGACAGAAGGTCAACGACTATATTGTAAGCTGGAGAAGCGAACGTGCAAAACAGCATGCTTTAGCCACTACCTTTGCTGGATATAGTAAGGATTCTTACTTAATCGAGTGCTCTTGCCCACGTTTTGGTTCTGGTGAAGCAAAAGGTTTGATTAAAGAATCTGTACGTGGTGATGATTTATACATCTTAGTAGATGTCTGTAATCATAGTCTGACCTATACCGTTTGCGGCCATACCAACCACATGTCACCAGACGACCATTATCAGGATATCAAACGTCTGATTGCCGCAGCCGGCGGAAAGGCCAGACGTATCACTGTAATCATGCCTTTCTTATATGAAAGCCGCCAGCATAGACGTTCTACCAGAGAGTCCTTAGATTGCGCTCTTGCTTTGCATGAGTTAACTTCTCTGGGTGTAGAAAGTATTATTACCTTTGATGCACACGACCCTCGTGTACAAAATGCGATTCCTTTAAAGAGCTTTGAAACAGTGCAGCCTACCTATCAGTTCTTGAAGGCACTTTTAAAGAACGTTCCTGATATTCAGGTTGATGCAGAGCACTTAATGGTTATCAGCCCAGATGAAGGCGCTATGAGCCGTGCTGTATATTATGCAAACGTACTTGGAATCGATATGGGTATGTTCTATAAGCGTCGTGATTACAGCAAGATTGTAGATGGCCGTAACCCTATTATTGCTCACGAGTTCTTAGGTTCCGACTTAAAGGGAAAAGATGTTATTGTTATTGATGATATGATTTCTTCCGGAGAGAGTATGATTGATGTAGCTACTGAATTAAAGCGCAGAAACGCTAACCGCATTTTCGTAGCAGCTACTTTCGGATTATTCACAAACGGCATGCAGAAGTTTGATGAGGCAGTAGAAAAGGGATTGATTTATCGTGTTATGACCACCAATCTGGTTTATCAACCAGAAGAAGTACTTTCTCGTGATTACTATATCAATGTAGACATGAGCAAATATATCGCTCTCCTTATTGATACCTTAAATCACGACCAGTCCATTAGTAGTCTGTTAAACCCACATGAACGCATTCAGGAAATCTTAAAGAAATACGGACAAAGATAATATTAAAAACTATCCGTGCCAGACTCTGCATTTGAGTCTGGCACTTTTTATATTTAAAATCTCTTTAGATTTTCTTATAATATTTTATATTTATTTCACAATTCCAACAAATTCCTAACACATTTTCTTACTATAATGTACTTGTAACATAAAGGAAGGGTTGACAAACCACCGGTGAATCCTTGTTTTCCCTTCGACTAACAATTAACTAATGTTTGATATAGATTCTTTTTCATTTTTTTCATTTTCGGACAGAAAGTAGCTCCCTCTGCTTTCTGTCCAACTCCTTTAAATGTATAAGTGAACACAACGCAAAATTCCCAACAGCATATCTATTGGGAATTTTTGCGTAATACATGATATAGTTTTTTCGTTAGAAAAATCCCTATCAAAAGAAAGGCAAATTCCTGTACATATCCATTTTCCAAAACATAAGACAATTCCCACACATTATAATCGACTTGCAGAAATACGAAATATAGTGGAAATGTATTCCAATCCAAATACATAGAGTTTCGTTGTCCCCTACTTCCTATATGATTCACATCAGAAGAATCTCTACCCGTTATATTAAAAAAATATCCCTGATATTCACACTTTAAGTCCCATGGAAGAGTAATCCTCTCTGAGGTATCAGATGGACAATTTATGGCATTTTCTAGACTTCTTTTCGTTAAAATCAATCTTCTTTTCTTAAACGAAATCTTTTCAGAAGCCAATACGGCATCAAAAAACTCTGGTGTAGGTTCAAATCCATCCTCCTTCTTGCATTCCTTCATTTCTGGTATGGTATCCAGCCCATCGTCACTAAGATAAAAAGCTTTCCATTTTCCCTTGGCATCAATCACAATAAATTGTGGCGTCGGAGTAGATATACATCCACCTTGATAATATTGTATGGCAAGAACCGCCTGATTCTCTTCAATCTCCGATATAGACCTTTCCCGATTTCCGGAAGGGAACATTTCGGTCAGACAAATAAAAACCAATATTCCAATCACCAATGAACTCCTTCTTTTCCATCTACGTTGTTTCCTCCATTTTTCGTAATGCCTTCTACTCATTTCTCTTATTTGGGATTTTCGCCAAAGAATATAGTCTCTATTTTTTCTATGCTTCTTTAACACATCCTTTTTCTTATACCATGCGCGAAATTTTCTGCATTTCCATAATTCTACACCCCAATCCTTTAATAAAAGACACACTAATACTATTCCCGGAATCATCATTATTTTACATATCCCTTGTACAACATCCGGCACACCAAATGCATCCATAAACTCAAATATATTAATCAGCCCATTTTGCACTACCATAACACCATCTCACCTCATTAATATGCTATATCTATAATTTCTCTTCTTCATACCTTCCCTATGATTATCTGTGTCAGCATGGACAAAAATGTTGCATCTTCTAAAACTAATATAACAATTTCTTTTTCATAATAATCTAATTTAAGACTAATCCAAATCAGGTTAGCCTCATTAACATAAAAATTGTGAAGGGAATGGATTTTGCATCATCACACAAAATCCATTCCCTTCTGCATAACTATCACTTTACTTCTCCATTGTATAAATCTTAACAAGATTACAGCTTCTCTACACCAAGCACTACCTTCTCACCATTGATACTCCACTCCTTGGTGAATCCAGTCACTGCTTCGTAAGAAACCTCATCCGCCATAACCTCAGACTTAATCTCAGCTTCATTTCTCTGGATAGTTTCTTTTACCTTATCATTATCCTGCATGCTGACACGGATATGATCCATTACTTCAAAGCCAGCGTCCTTACGCATGGTCTGAACCTTACTGATAATCTCACGGACAAAGCCTTCCTCCAGAAGCTCCGGTGTCAAATTGGTATCCAGTACTACAGTAATGCCATGGTCGGTATCAGAAATATATCCTTCCATCTGAGCTGCTTCAATCAGAAGATCCTCCTTTTCCAGAGCCTCTTCTACACCATCAACGGTAATAGTCAGCGTTCCCTTTTCGTTCAGTTCTGCCATAGCAGCCTGACCGTCAACCGTAGCAAGAATCTCTCTTACTGCATTGATGTTTTTACCGAAACGGCGTCCCAGAGTCTTAAGCTGTGGCTTAAAGCTATAGGTAGTCAGCTTACTTACATCCTCGGTAAGCTCTGCTTCTTTTACATTCAACTCATCCTTAATAATGTCCATATAGAACTGGTCAAGTTCTGCATCTGCCTTTACAAACATCTTGCCGATTGGCTGTCTATTCTTGATATTTGCTGTATTACGGCAAGCACGACCAATAACAACTGCCTCCAGAACCACTTCCATATCTGCTTCCAGCTTCTTATCAATCTGTTCTTCATTTACCTCTGGGAAATCACAAAGGTGTACACTTTCCGGTGCAGAAGCATCCAGAGAGCAAACCAGATTTCGGTAAATATCCTCTGTCATAAATGGAATCATTGGTGCTGCTGCCTTAGAGATTGTCACCAATGCAGTATACAAGGTCATGTAGGCATTAATCTTATCCTGCTCCATTCCCTTTGCCCAGAAACGCTCACGACAACGTCTTACATACCAGTTACTCATTTCATCCACAAAATCCTGCAATGCTCTTGCAGTCTCTGGGATACGGTAAGCAGCCAGATTGTCATCTACTGCCTTAACCGTACTATTCAGACGGGACAGAAGCCACTTATCCATAACAGAAAGCTTGTCATAATCCAATGTATATTTGGTTGCATCAAATTCATCAATATTTGCATACAATACGAAGAATGCATAGGTATTCCAAAGAGTACCCATGAACTTACGCTGTCCCTCCTGTACTGCCTTGCCGTGGAAACGGTTTGGAAGCCAAGGAGCACTATTGATGTAGAAATACCAACGAATGGCATCTGCACCATATTTCTCTAATGCATCGAATGGGTCAACAGCATTTCCTTTGGACTTACTCATCTTCTGACCATTCTCATCCTGAACGTGTCCCAATACAATAACATTCTCATAAGGAGCCTTGTTAAACAATAAGGTAGACTCTGCCATCAAGGAATAGAACCATCCACGAGTCTGGTCTACTGCCTCTGAAATAAACTGTGCAGGGAACTGCTGCTCAAATAAATCTTTATTTTCAAATGGATAATGATGCTGTGCAAATGGCATTGCTCCGGAATCGAACCAGCAGTCAATTACTTCTGGTACACGACGCATGGTCTTGCCACAATCAGAACAAGTAAAGGTTACTTCGTCAATATATGGACGATGAAGCTCTACCTTGGCATTCTCTGGATTGCCACTACGCTCAGCCAGTTCAGCACGGCTGCCGATAGATTCCTGACATCCACAACCTTCACATTCCCAGATATTTAATGGCGTTCCCCAATAACGGTTACGGGAAATACCCCAGTCCTGAATATTCTCCAGCCAGTTACCGAAACGTCCAGTTCCAATAGAATCCGGAATCCAGTTTACGGTATTGTTATTACGAACTAAATCATCACGAACCTCTGTCATCTTAATAAACCAAGATTCTCTAGCATAGTAAATCAGTGGAGTATCACATCTCCAGCAGTGTGGATAATCATGTTCAAATTTAGGAGCTGCAAATAACTTGCCAGTTGCATCCAAATCCTTCAAAACCTCAGGGTCAGCCTTCTTTACAAAAAGACCTGCAAATGGAGTTTCCTCACTCATTTCACCCTTACCTGTAACAAACTGAACGAAAGGCAGGTCATACTTACGGCCTACATTGGCATCGTCCTCACCAAATGCAGGAGCGATATGAACCATACCAGTACCATCTGTCATAGTTACATAATCATCACAGGTAACAAAGAAGCCTTTCTTACGCTGCTTATCTGCACATTCCTTGGTGCAGTCATATAAAGGCTCGTATTCCTTATGTTCTAAGTCTTTACCAACATAGGTTTCCAGCACTTCATATGCCTTTACGCCTTCCTCCTCATTGCCAAGGCTGCCAAGAACATTATCCAAAAGTGCCTGTGCCATATAGTAGGTATAACCATCTGCTGCCTTTACCTTGCAGTATGTCTCTTCTGGGTTTACGCAGAGAGCTACGTTAGAAGGCAGTGTCCAAGGTGTGGTGGTCCAAGCTAGGAAGTATGCATCTTCCCCTACTACCTTGAAACGAACAATTGCAGAACGCTCTTTCACTAATTTATAACCCTGCGCCACTTCCTGAGAAGAAAGCGGTGTCCCACATCTAGGACAATAAGGCACAATCTTAAATCCCTTGTATAATAAATTCTTATTCCAGATTTCCTTTAATGCCCACCACTCAGACTCAATGAAATTGTCATCATAGGTGACATAAGGATTATCCATATCCGCCCAGAAACCAACAGTGCCGGAGAAGTCCTCCCACATTCCTTTGTATTTCCAAACAGATTCTTTACATTTTGTGATAAATGGCTCCATACCATATGCTTCAATCTGTTCCTTGCCATCCAGTCCCAGAAGCTTTTCTACCTCCAGCTCTACCGGCAGACCATGGGTATCCCATCCAGCCTTACGAGGTACCATGTACCCCTTCATGGTCTTATATCGAGGAATCATATCCTTAATAACACGAGTCAATACATGACCAATATGTGGCTTACCATTTGCGGTAGGAGGTCCATCATAGAAGGTGTAAACCGGTTTTCCCTCTCTTGCTTTCATGGACTTTTCAAAAATCTGCTGATTACGCCAGAACTTGCCGACATTTTTCTCGCGGTCGACGAAATTCAGGTCTGTGGAAACTTTTTCGTACATGTCTTTTCATCCTTTCTTTTTCTGTGATTGAAACAAAAAACGGCTTTCACCCCAAAACAGGATGAAAGCCGGAACTATCATAACCACCTATTCTGATGTACGGAATCTAAGTCTTTGAAATTATCTTTCCAAAGCTTCTTCGATACACGACCCTTTTAACGGTGGGCACCGGCAAAATGTACTAGATGAGATTTCGTTGTTTCCACCTATAATCACAAACTAATCATTTAACTTCAACAACTCTTCTTTTCATCGTTCCATCCGCAACTCAGGAGTGATATTCTGCTATCCTTCTGAAAAGGAATATCTGCTATGTGCCTTTACACCTGCACACCTAATACTCTTTTTCTATATCTGGTTCACACTATCCCAGACTCACTGAAACTCTTCCAGATAACATACTGTCTCCGTCACAGTTTTTATATATATGGTTTATATTAGTCTGCTTTTGAAGAAATGTCAAGAATCAAAGGAAATTTTATTGCGATTCCGTCTCTTTCACGCTTGCTTTTTCTTATACACACTCTACAGAAAGCTTATACTTTTTTGCAAGTTTCTTTAGATATAATTTATCTTTTGATGATAGACTTTTACTTACAATCAGTTTTGTTATTTTTGAGTTTTTGTATTCCAAATCCTCTCTCCCTATAGAAATCCATTTCTCTAACCCTTTTCTTTCTCCCTGACTCAAAGAAGAAATACTTCGGAGATCCAATATTTGAATTTCATTACGGTCTAGGTATTCTCCTAACGTCCTTCGTGAAACTGCTCTGCTCGTATCATAATATCTTACTAATGCCCAATCCGAAACAGACAGTTCTCTCATTAAATTATTATAAATAGACATGTAAGACATTTTTTTCTGATTACTTAAATCTAACCGTCTAAGTTCATTGTTTTCTACATGAATAGAAGTTAACCTCTTATTATTTCTTAAATCCAGTTTTCTGATGCTATTTCCTCCACAATATAGTATCTCTAATTTTTTTAATTTACTGGTATCTAACTCTTTTAATTTATTATCCTTACAGTCTAACCATTCCAACTTAGTGTTTCGGGATAAATCTAATTCTTTTATCTTATTTTCCCAACAGCCAAACATTTTCAAATTTGGATTATTTTTTGTAGAAATCCGTTCCAATTTATTATCAAGAAGTTGTAATCTCTTTAATTTCTTCAAATTACTGATGTCAATCTCTTTTATCGGGGTACTTTGGACAAGTAATTCCGTTAAATTCACATTATTACTTAGGTCAATTTCTTTCACCAACCCTCTTCCTAAATTAAAATAAGTCAACTGTCGGTTCTTACTTAAATCAATTTTCTTTAATTGGGTAATTCCACAATCCAGCTTTTGTAATTTCCTATTATTTGTAACGTCTAACTTTGTCAATCTCGTAATTTCAATTTTAGCAATTTCTAGTTTCTTATTTTTTTGAATATTTATCCCTCTGATGTTTCCATCTCGATACGCATGGAGCTCTATTTTTTTCAAAGAAGGCAGACCACTGGCATCAAACTCTTTGATATTTGTTTCATAGCCTCCAAAATTTAATTTTTCCAAATTAGTAATCTTCATTGCAGCATATTCTTCCATGCTATAACAATACATCTTCAAATTCTTTAATTTCTTGAGTTTATCTACCCCCTCTCCCTTCAATGTCCAATTTTCCAGCGATAATGACTCTAATTCTGTTAAATACTCAATCCCTGTAATATCTAACTCTGGTTTCGTATCGTTATCAATATCCTCTTGAATTGCCTTTGCTGTCGCTTTTACTCCAACACGCACTTTCTTTATTTCTTTTATTTCCTCTTCCGATAAGATTCCATCTGCGTCTAAGTCATACATAACCGCTAAATATCTGCGAAAGTAACTTCCCGGGAAATTTTCTTCGCTCAAAGCCACTGCTGTAGCCGCTTTACTTTTCTCCTGACTACAAACCAATACTAAAACAATTGCACAAAAAAATAAAATCTTTTTCATTTTTCTCATCGTTCTCTCCTCCTATTATCCATTACCTATTTTCTTTTGCTACTTAATGTTTTTCCATTTTATGACATCTTCATGGCAAATCCATGACAATTTTATGGCAATTATCATCCAGCAGTAACCTCGCCTAACCTAGTACTAATTTATTTTTCGTTCTTCCCTTGTATAATTGCAGTCCCTCTTGAAATGTATTATAATAGATGTCAATATATTTTTCAAAAATGCATATCATAAAGTAGATAGGAAAGGAGCACTTTCAAATGAAGAAGATTGTTCTTACTGGCGGTGGAACCGCAGGCCATGTTACACCAAACATGGCATTGATCCCAGAACTTCAGAAACAGGGCTATGAAGTACATTATATTGGCTCATATGAAGGCATTGAAAGCAAATTAATCCCAGAGATGGGCATAGAATATTATGGCATTGCCAGCGGTAAATTACGTAGATACATTGATGTAAAGAATCTGAGCGATCCTTTCAAGGTTATGAAAGGCTATGGTCAGGCTAGAAAACTCTTAAAAAAGATTAATCCTGATATTGTGTTTTCTAAAGGTGGCTTTGTTTCTGTTCCTGTAGTAGTAGCTGCAAAGTCTCGTAAAATTCCTTGCATTATTCATGAATCAGATATGACACCGGGTCTGGCAAATAAAATTTGTATCCCATGCGCACAAAGAGTCTGTACTAATTTTCCTGAAACCATGAAACACATCCCTGCTGAGAAAGCAGTTTTAACCGGCTCTCCAATCCGTGAGGAATTATTCCACGGTGATAAACAGCGAGGACTGGATTTCTGTGGATTTGATGGTTCTAAACCAATCCTTCTAATTATTGGTGGAAGTCTTGGTTCTGTCCGGGTAAACGAAGCAGTTCGTGCCATCCTGCCACAGCTTTTAGAAAAATATCAAATTATTCATTTATGTGGTAAGGACAAAATTGATAATTCCTTAATGAAGGTGAATGGCTATGTACAGTACGAATACATTAAGAGCGAGCTCTGTGATTTAATTGCCGCTGCAGATGTGATGATTTCCCGTGCCGGCGCTAATGCCATCTGTGAAATCCTTGCTCTTCGTAAACCAAATATCCTGATTCCACTATCTGCTCAGGCAAGCCGTGGTGATCAGATTCTGAACGCTGCTTCTTTTGAAAAGCAAGGCTACAGTATTGTGATTCAGGAAGAGGATATTACCAACGAAAAGCTACTTACCTCAGTAAATCAGGCATATGACAACCGGAAAGATTATATCAAAGCAATGGAACGCAGCCAGCTAAATAATTCTGTAGAAAAAATCATTGGTTTGATAAATTCTACCCGCAAAAAATAATCCAATATAATATTAAGTCCAAAGGTTCTATATGATAAACAAAACTTGTGGCTAGAAAGGTAGGGTAATTTTGTGAATATTCCCAAAGACCCTGTCATGCTGTTAAGCTATACCAATACCCAATTACGAGATTTTTATCCCTCTTTAGAAGAAATGTGTGCTTCTTTAGGACTTTCTCAAAATGAACTTTGTGATAAGCTTGCAAGCATTGACTATCATTATCAAAAAGAAAACAACCAGTTCCGTTAGGAAACTGGTTGTTTTTTCTTTATGAAGTTATTACGCTGCCATCTGCAATTCTAGACACCCACATGGACATTCCCGGACCATGATTCCCAAAAGGTCTTGTATGAAAGCCAAACCGTTCATAAAAACTCTCTCTCTCATAGGCTGCCATTAAACTTACCATAACTGTTTCGCCATCCATAACATCCCTTTTGATATAATCTAACAAATCATGAATCAAAGCACTTCCAATATGTTCGCCCTGCAGCTCTGGCCGCACAATGACATCAGTAATAAAATATGTATATCCACCATCGCTGACAATTCTTGCCATGCCTACAGGCTGGTCATCCTTCCATGCAATCCTCTTGTAGAAAGAATTCGCCAATGCTTTCTGTGCTCTGGTCTCCGTAACCGTAATCCATCCTACAGACTTACGTAACATATTATATTCTTCTACACTGATTTCATCAGTATATAAAATTTGTGCCTTCAAATTATGCCTCCATGCCTTCTGTATCATAGGCATCCATAAAAGACTCGTCTAAGTTGAAGAATGCCATATTCTCTTCCAGACCTCTTGCAAGAGCTTCCAGCTGACCAGCAGATTCTGCCAAAAGGTTAATGGTTGCATTTAATTCCTGCATAGATGCTGTAGTCTCTTCTGTAGATGCTGCATTTTCTTCTGAAATCGCAGACAGGTTAGAGATAACATCTACTACCTTAGCACGAGCTACATCACAGGTTTCGGTCTGTTCTTTAATCACACCAGCTGCTGTATTTGCAGCACCGATACCATCACCAACTACATCGAACTGTTTCTTAGTTTCATTCAGTTTTAACTGCTGCTCATTCATAATATCCTGAACTTCATTCATAACCTGTACTGTCTGCTCAGAATCCTTTAACAGATTACTAATAATATCTGCAATGGTTCTTGCAGAATCATTACTCTGCTCAGCCAGCTTCTGAATCTGTCCTGCTACTACTGCAAAGCCTCTTCCCTGCTCACCAGCACGGGCAGCCTCAATAGAAGCATTCAAAGATAACAGGTTTGTCTCTTCTGCGATAGATGTAATTAAATCAACTGCAGAACTAATCTTCATTGCAGAATCATTGGTTGCATTAACCTGCTGTGCGATTCTGTCAATAGCATCCATACTGCGGTCATTAGAACGGCTTAACTGCTGAATAATTTCTACCGACTGATCACTTGCACTCTTAATCTGTACAGTACCAGCACTTAACTGTGCTACATTATCTACAATCTTACTAATCAACTGTCCCATTGCATCAATTTCCATGGAAGCTGTTTCAATCTCTTCAGACTGGGATACTGCACCACGAGAAATATCCTCCACAGCTCTTCCGATTTCATCTGCTGTAGAACTTGTCTGCTCAGACATACTCTTTAACTCATCTCCAGCCTTCAATAATACTGCTGAGGACTTCTTAATATTCTGTACTACTTCAATTAACTGCTGTAACAGAATGGCTACACCCTTGGCCATGTCACCAAGCTCGTCATTACGACGGATTGCTTTCGCATCAATCTGAGTAGTCAAATCACCATTAGAAACACCTTCTACTGCCTTTTCCGTTTCAGCGATTGCCTTGCTGATGGTTTTTGACATAACTACAATCAATACTACTGCTATAATCATTACAACAACTTCAATAACAATAATATTTCTGGTTTTCTCATTAATAGTTGCATTAACCTCTGCAACAGGACATCCTGCAAAGGACATACCTACAATGGTACCATCCGGATTTTTCAATGGAACATAACAAGCATAGAAATGCTCTTCATTAATGGTAATATCATAGGTCTCATAAATCTTTCCCTGATTTACAACCTGCTCTACAACCTTCTGATCTGCCTGAGTACCAATAATACGCTCACCTGTCTTGTGATCAATTAAAGTAGTAGCTCTTCGGGTATCCCCAAAGAAAATCGTAACTTCTAAATCGTTTCCTGCTACAAAATCATCTAATACCTGTAGATTATCAGAAACACAATAGGAGCCTTTAGAAAGCTTTCCGCTGGAATCTACAGAAAAAGAATCATCATTGATAGAATTGTACAAAACATTCATAGCATTAGCACTAACTGTAATACTGCTCATCATTTCTGCTTTCATAGCATTTTGCATACTTGTTGTAGAAACTATCGCTACCGCAATCGCCATCATTACCATAGGAACCATAGCAACTGCCAGAATCTTCCCTCCTAATTTTCCTTTTTTCTTTTTGTCTTTGTTAAAATTTACGCTTATGTTGTTCATCGCTCTGCACCTCCCATATTTATTTTGCATTTCACCATGCAATTTTCCGAGCAAATAATATGTTCTATTATACCTCAAAACCCTAAAAATGTCTATAATTTCTATCTGAGATAACCATATGAATTTCCTCTTTTTTCTATCTTTTCGTATTTTCGTGCATAACTTTTCTTTTTCTCTCATAAATATTTGTTATGAATAATACCAATTTTCCTACCCTGCAGGATGTTTTTGTCAGGAAAACTTTCATAACGAAATGGAGGATTCAAATGAAACTATCATTGCAAACTTTGCATACAAATCAAATAAAATGCCATGGCAGCATTCAGGTTACTTTGGAGGATGATGTAAATGTACCTGATACAAAACCAGACATCGATACCATTATTAAACATCATGGCACTCTGGAAATCTCTGAAATTAAAAGCGAACAAGATAAGGTTATTCTTCGTGGAAGCCTTCCTTTTACTTTACTCTATTCCAGTAATGATGACATCCGTCCTATTCATAATATGCATGGTCAGATTCCCTTTGAGGAATCCATTAATATTGAATCCCTGTCTCCTTCTGATGAGGTTTTTTGCCACTATGAACTGGAGGATTGTCAGATTCAGTTGATTAACTCACGAAAAATCAGCATTCGCGCCATTGTAAGCTTTCATTGTCAGGCAGAAGAAACAACTTCTACCTCGGCTGGTGTAGATATCATTTCTGATGAAGCTGCACGAGCAGGGATGGAAGCAGCTGTTAGTCTGGAGGGCTTACATAAACGCTATAAAACGGTTCTATATACTCAGGCTACTTCTCGTCAGAAAGATTTATTCCGCATCAAAGATGAATTTTCTCTTCCAAAAGGAAAACCAAGCATTGATACTGTTTTATACTACGAACTGACTCCTCAGAATATCCAAACCCGTTTGATCGAGGATGGTATCCGCATCACAGGAGATTTACTGCTTTTCGCCCTTTATGTACCAGAAGAGGAAGAACGAAGAATGGAATACATAGAAACAGAGCTTCCTATTGACGGAGTAGTAAATTGTCCCGGCTGTCACGAAGTTTTTATTCCAGATATTACATTCCAGCCTCAAAGTCAGATGATGGATGTAAAGGCTGACGAGGACGGTGAACGACGGATTTTGGAATTGGAATTATCTCTTGCCATGAATATTAAATTTTATGAAGATAAAAATATGGAAATCCTTAGCGATGCCTATTCTACTGCATGTGAACTGACTTTAGAACATCAGGATATCTCCTACGAAAAGCTTTTGTTGAAAACACAAAATGTCCTTCGGGCATCTCAACATATTAAATTAGAAAATCAAGCAGATAAACTTCTTCAGATTTGCACCTCCACAGGAAAGGTACAAATCGATGAACAGGAGATTCAGGAAAACGGAATTGCTCTAGAGGGAATTATTGAGCTCGATATTCTTTATATTACAGATAATGATGATAAACCTCTGGGAAGTACAAAAGGAATAATTCCTTTCCAGCATTTTCTAGAAGTCAAGAACATGTCTCCTACAGATCATTATCAACTCCAATCTGACATCAGCCAGATTAGCGTACTGATGCTGGATTCCGAAGAATTAGAGGCAAAGGTAGTAATTAATCTGGGAGCTATTGTTTTTACACCTGCAACCCAGTCTGTTATTGCCTCTCTAGAAGAAGCACCTTTAGATTTAGAACGACTTCAGAAAATGCCTGGCATCGTCGGCTTTATTGCAGATGAGAAAACCACCCTTTGGAATCTTGCAAAAGAATATGCCACATCACCAGAAAGCATTATGGAATTAAATGGATTGACAACAGACCAGATTCGTCCTGGTGACCGTCTTCTCCTTGCAAAGCAGGTAGATGGTCTGTAAGCTTCAAAAGCTTTCCCATCACTTTTTCTAGAACAAAAAAACGATTTTGATGCAGCCCTCCTCAATAACTTACGCCTAGAGTCTGCTTCAAAATCGTTTTTTATATAAATACTCTATTATTCGATTACTTTAATCCATCCTTCTGGAGCTTCAATCCGTCCCATCTGGATACCGGTTAATGTGTCGTATAACTTCTTAGTAATTGGTCCCATTTCATCCATTCCACTAGGAAGACAGATTTCCTTGCCATGATCAACAATCTTACCAACTGGAGAAATTACTGCAGCAGTTCCACAAAGTCCGCACTCTGCAAAATCCTTTACTTCATCGAAGTATACTTCTCTTTCTTCTACTTCCAGACCGAGATATTCCTTTGCTACATATACAAGCGAACGACGGGTAATAGAAGGAAGAATACTGCTGGACTTTGGAGTAACTACCTTTCCATCCTTAGTAACAAATAAGAAGTTCGCTCCTCCGGTTTCTTCTACCTTTGTACGGGTAGCTGCATCCAGATACATATTCTCATCATATCCCTGCTGATGTGCGTCCACAATTGCATGTAAACTCATTGCATAGTTTAATCCTGCTTTAATATGTCCTGTTCCATTTGGTGCAGCTCTATCAAAATCACAAACACGAATCGTAATCGGCTTTGCACCACCCTTGAAATATGGACCTACCGGTGTACAGAAAATACGGAACTGATACTCATCCGCAGGCTTTACACCGATAACTGGATTACTTCCAAACATATATGGTCGAAGGTATAATGTAGCACCAGAACCATATGGTGGTACAAAATCCATATTTGCCTTAACAGTTTCTACTACTGCCTCTACAAAACGATCCTTTGGAAATACTGGCATTTCTAATCTTTTTGCAGATAACTCCATACGGTCTGCATTCAAATCAGGGCGGAAACATACTACACGTCCATCTTCTGTAGTGTATGCCTTCAAGCCTTCAAATATAGTCTGTGCATACTGAAGTACACATGCGCATTCACTAATCTGAACCATGTCATCCTCGGTCATAACTCCGGCATCCCATGCTCCCTCTTTATAATTAGATACATATCTCTTATCGGTTTTCATATAACCAAATCCTATGTTTCCCCAGTCAATATCTCTTTTTGCCATAATACTACTTCCTTTCATATCACCCTCACAGGGCAGATTCTTTTGTCTACGCTCAATTCTAATACTTGCTAGGAACAGTGTCAAGAATTCCAGCTTGCAAAAGTGTTATTTTACTCAACTCCAAAGTGAATCTTTTTCATCTTCACATCTCTTCATTCTTTAGTTTTCTATCTGATTAATACGGTTAATATGACGCTCATCATTAGAAAATGGTGTATCTAAAAATGTATCCACAATCATAAGCGCTAATCCAGGTCCTACTACTCTTGCTCCCATAGCTAAAATATTGGCATCATTATGCTCTCTAGTTGCCTGTGCACTAAACACGTCATGACACAATGCAGCCCGGATTCCTTTTATTTTGTTTGCTGTAATAGAAATTCCAATTCCAGTTCCACAAATCAAAATTCCTTTTTCGCACTCTCCTGCCACAATTGTATTGGCAACTTCCTTTGCATAAACAGGATAATCACAGGAATTCCCGTCATAACATCCACAATCTTTATAAGCAATTCCTCTTTCTTCTAAGTGTTTTTTAATTTCCTGTTTCAACCCATACCCACCATGGTCACTTCCTAATGCTATCATGTCATTTCCTCCCTCATTTTCTTTCTCATTGTATTATTTTCTTTGCATTATGCATCTTCAGCAAGTGTTTCCTCTTCCTCTGAAATTTCCTTCTTTAATATTTCAACCGTCTTTTTAATCCGACGCAAAATATCCTCATAACATCTTTCATACTGTTCTTCTTCTCCACCATAGGGATCAATAATATCCGTATCTTCTCCTACAAATTCGCCTAACGTATACACATTCTCAACGGGATATTCTTCTAACAGCTTTACCTTTTCACTAAATGTCATGGTAAGAATCAATACATCTTCTGTAAGCTCCTCTGTTTGAAACTGTTGGGAATTCTCATGAGAACTGACTTCCATATCATGAGTCATTAAAGCTATATTTACTTTTGGGCTAATAGGTTCTGAAAAAAGAACAACCAAGCCTCTGGAACAACACCCAGGCATATTTTCCTCAGCCATCGTACAATGTCGGTACATAGCTTCTGCTATAGGACTTAAATAGGTATTGTTTGTGCACAAGAAAATTATTTTTTCATAGCGTTTCACAACCACCACTCCTCTCTATACCCGAATCAAATGATAGGACGCTGCTTTTAACATGCGGTTCATAATAGCATTCCCTAATGTATCTTCTTCAAAACTTTCTGCAAATATATACTCTGCTTCTAAATGATCCATCTCCCTTAGTATATCATATAATCCTGCTGCAATGGAGCCCTCACATTTTCGGGAACCAACACTTCTCACCATTTGACATTCATAACAATCCTTTGTTTCTTCTGTTGCGATTACTGCCACCCTGCATCCTAATTGTCTTTTCTCTTGTACCATATCATTAATAGTTGCAACAACCTTTTCCATGGTTCCTTCCACTATCATCATCTGTCCCTTGGGAGCATAGTGACGATACTTCATGCCAGGTGCTTTTGCCTTAATATCCTTCTTTGGATTCCTGCTAGTAATGGCTGGATCTATTGTCACCTCACCAATAACCTCTTCCAGCATTTCCTGCGTAATATATCCCGGGCGCAATATAACTGGTTCTTCCGTGCTCAAATCCACAATAGTAGATTCCAGCCCAATGCCTACCGTCCCTCCATCTATAATCAGCTCTATTTTTCCAGTTAGATCCTCTGCTACATGTTCTGCTTTCGTGGGACTAGGTCTTCCAGAGGTATTGGCACTAGGAGCTGCCACATATCCTCCCGCTTCACGAATCAGCGCAATTGCCACTGGATGTCCTGGCATCCGTACTGCCACCGTATCTAAACCACCTGTGGTAGAATCCGGCACCTTTTCATTTTTTTGAAAAATCATGGTTAATGGTCCCGGCCAAAAAGCTTTCGCAAGTTTTTCTGCTTTGTCTGAAACATTCTCTGCAATTGCATAAAGTGCATCCATATCCGCAATATGAACAATCAACGGATTATCAGAAGGACGACCCTTGGCATTATATATTTTATATGCTGCTTCTGTTTCCAAAGCATTCCCACCCAAACCATATACGGTCTCTGTAGGAAATGCCACCAATCCGCCTTTTTTTAATATTTTTCCAGCTTCCTGCAGCTCGCTGTCTTGAAATTCTTCTGGATTAATACGTTGTATCTTTGTCTTCATTGTATTATTACCTCGCCGCTGTTACTACAGAGGCTCCCTCCAAATATTGTAATGTTCCCAGAGCAATTGCCCATGCCACCTGTCTTTGGTATGTATGTTCGGTTAACCTTCTGGCTTCTTCCTGATTTGACAAAAAGCCACATTCTACAATAACCATAACGCCTTCTGTGTTTTTCAACATATAATAATCATCATTTGCTTTTGCCACTCGCCTATTACTTTCATCCAAAGAAGAAATCAGCTGTCGCTGCATGATTTCTGCCAAGCGCTTTCCTTCTTGGGAGGTGGACTGATAAAACACTTGGGCTCCCTTGGAGCTTTCTTGAAAAAAACTATTCTGATGAATACTGACAATAACATCTGCGTCACTATCATTGATAATCTCACATCGTTTTCTTAAATCAGCCATCTTTTTATTAGAATCACCCTCTTGATACAGCCCCATATCGGACTCTCTTGTTAAAAGCACACGGCAATCATTTTGCTCCAATATTTCTTTTAACAAAAGGGCAATTTTTAAATTAATTTCTTTTTCATAAACATCATTTACGCCTACTTTTCCCGGATCCACTCCTCCATGCCCAGGATCAATCACCACAGTAAATCGATGACTTTTTTCTGCAAGGTAATTGCTCCACGTATATACCGCCTTCCCTGCTTGCCAGAATCCTCCAAACAGAAGAGCCATTACAAAAATACCTATCATTACTTTTTTTAATTTTTTCATAGGCTAACCACCTAAAGCCAAATATTCACTTATATTTTATGAACCGGCTTTAGTTGGTATACTTAATAATCGTATCCCATGCATTGGAGCTCTCTAAGCCAAGCTTCCAGAATGCAAGACCTGCTACATTCTTGTCAGAAGCAGCTTTCATCTTTTCTTCCAGAGATTTCTCATCCTCCAGCCACATTTTATATAAAGAACCATCCTTGGTATACTCACCATAATGCATTCCTGTAGCATCATCCCATACAGGATTTACTCCTTCACCAGTAAGCAAATCTTTTGCATAGTTCATAGAATATGCTTCAGAAGATAATTTTGTTTCCCCATCCTTTGTGGTTTCTTTCCAAAGTCTGCTATAAAATGGGAGTGCAATAATAGTCTGCTCTGCTGGCACCTGAGCAAGTGTATTTTCTGTGGCTGTCTTTATATAATTCAAAGACGCTACTGGACCCGCAGTTTCAGAACCGGCATAATATTCATCATAAGCCATAGTAATAACATAATCTGCCACTGCTGCCTGTTCTGTACGGTTATAGTATTGGGAATAATCCGTTGGTGGGTAATTGTCAATAGAAAGAATAATTCCATTGTTTCTACACATAATACCCAATTCACGAATAAACTGAATAAAGTCTTCCCCATTTTCCTTCTTTACATACTCAAAATCAATATTAATTCCATCCAGACTATATTTAATCGCCTCAGCAATTAAATTCTTCTCCAGCTTCTGACGGGATGTAGTCTTTCCTAACACCTTGCCAATCTTACTGTCACTACTAAAATCATTGCACAATGCCCAGACCTCTACCCCCAGACTGTGAGCACGGCTTACATACAAATCGCTTGCTAAAGAGGTAATATCTCCATTATTTCCAGATACGGTAAACCAGGTCGGAGAAACTACATTCACTCCTTTTGTAGCATTTAAAAGATTCAATAAGCCATCATTTGCCGCTGATGTAGTTACCTGATGCCACACCAGATTAATCTTTTCATCCTTCAATATGTGAGAGTAAGTTTCTTCTTTAAAATCTGTTGTAAACTCAGATTCATACTTCTCACCTAAATCCTTCTGACGTACATATCCAATCACACCAGAAACCGACATAACCTGATAAAATTTATCAGAACCGTCTTCTTCCTTCCCTTTCCAAGGCATAATACGAACTTCCTCTTCCTTTTTTAATTCTGTCAGAATCGGACTCTTGATGCTTGGTTCAAAACGTAGCTTTACTTTATCTTCTGTTTTGGCATAATCTGCCTTCTCATTATATCGGTAATTTATAACAACGCGATTTGGATCTTCATATCTTTCATAATCCAACGCAGAATAGTCCTTTACATAGTCTAATGCTACATATGCAGCATTGTTTTCTACTTTCACAATAGGATAATCTTTTGAAGCCTTACTCTTATTGGTGAAATACTCCTTACTTCCTGTAGATGCAGAAATCACTGCAGTAGAAGTTGTATATAATAAAAGATTTTCCTTCGCATCCCAATAAAATCTAGAATTTAAGTACTCTTTTACCATTTCTACATCAACATATACCTGACCATCAGAATAGAGTCCCTTCTGGTCATAAAATTCATCCTGTAAAACAATCTGCACCTGATTATCTGTTACCTGAAAATATTCCTCTAATGACATTTTTTCATTGCTTGGTTTATATTTTTTCACTAAAACAACACCAAGAACAATGCAAATAACCAGTAGTATCGGTATCAATATCAATAATATCTTTTTTATATTCTCTGTTCTCATCCTCAGTCGCTCCTTTTTCTCTATCTTTCCTTACTTTATACTATCTCTTCTAATCTTTATTCCCGTTATTTTTCGACAAAAAAGACCATATCTAGTTTAGTATAACACTTTTCTATTATGCAGGCAAACAGAATAGAGGAACCGGGCCGATTCCTCTATTCACAAATTGAATTTGTGCGCAGAAAATCTCGCGCCATTAGGAGTCACACTACTTATAACTTGTGCTTTTTATACTGAGATACCTTTCTAAACAAGGCTTATACCTTCTATTTGGTCAGACATTTTCAATGTGTTCAAAATCAATCTGCACGATTTTACCAGTATCATCCTCTATGTAGCTTTTCATATAATATCCGTCCTCCATCACCATATGAAGCTCTTCACTTTCTTTTGTGGTGTATGGTCTACCATCCACATAGAATGCCAAACCTGCATCTTCTGCCTGCTGCAGTTCAGACAAAACCCAGGAATACATTTTTTCTTTCAGATTTTTTGATTTCGTTTGCACCATATACCCTCCCTATTCATATAATTTGATTATTACATTTTATGACAGCCCTGGTACATTTTGTGATACGTTTTGCTGTCATCTAAAATATTGTTGCTGACTGGAGTATAGAATCTGTATGTATATACGTCGGATAGGTATCAGTCTGACTCTTATCATTCCTCCTTTCTTTTTGTTGTTCAGATTCCTTCCTCCACTTCAATTATACGACGCCCAAACCCCTCTAACAAGGCTAAAATAGGGGCTTTCGCATAGAAATACCTTCTATTATTTTGTGCATTTCCCATTTAACTTTTTCATAAAAATCACATTCCACTCACATTTTCTATTATAAAAACAAAAAATAGAAAAGCAGAAAAAAACTGCCAGTATTTATTATCTGATTTTCACAAAAACTATTCCTATGCAAAAATTGACTTATAACGGATATTAAATTATAATCTAAGTGTAAGAACATGCTTGTTTTTAGCTATAACAACAAAGCGTTTTTATAGATAATCCTATAGAAAGGAAGTGAGGCTATGCGTATAGAAAAAATAAATGATCACCAGATTCGTTGTACATTAAATCAAAAAGATTTATCCGATCGTGAATTGCGTATCAGCGAGTTGGCTTATGGTACCGAAAAGGCGAAATCCTTATTTCGGGATATGATGCAGCAGGCTTCCTATGAATTTGGTTTTGAAGCAGATGATATTCCTTTAATGATTGAAGCAATTCCTATGTATCCTGATACTTTAGTTCTGGTTATTACAAAGGTAGATGATCCAGACGAGTTGGATACCCGTTTCTCTCATTTTACAGATGATGAAGAAGATTTTGATTTTGATTCTTTAGATGAAGACAATATGTTTTCCTTACAGGATGATGCAGATGTTAACCTCTTTGATACAGATATGTATTTTAATGAAAATGCACCAGAAGACACTTCTGACGATTTTTCTACTGGTGGAGTAACTCTGGCTGATTCCACAGAAGAGGAAAAATCCAAAAAAGGAAATGATTTCATTTCCCTTTCCGAAGCTTTAGGCATGGAACGACGTCCAAAGCCAAAGGATTTTTCCACCACCCATGACCTGATTAAAATCTTTTCTTTCCAGACTTTGCAAGAGGTTACTAGTCTTGCAGAATATCTTGTGTACAATTACCATGGGGTAAATACCTTGTACAAAGACGAAAAGAAGGATATCTACTATTTGATTGCACATAAATCAGAACATAGTCCTGAAGAGTTTAATAAAATCTGTAACATTATTTGTGAATATGGACGTCCACTTCGTAATACCTATGCTAGTCATTCTTACTACGAAGAACATTTTGAACCATTAATTCGCAATAAAGCATTACAGGTACTTGCAAGCATTTAAGAAGATTTTCATTTCATGATTTTTTCCTTAAACAAAGAAGCCACCCAAACGCTCTAAGCGTTCGGATGGCTTCTTCTACTTTTAAATATTATTTCTTTGCCAGATAATCATTTACTGCATTTACTAAATCATCTGCATTCAGTCCATGAACCATAGCTGCCTGCTCTAAGCTTTCCCCCTGAGCAGAAGGACAACCGATGCAATGCATTCCGGATGCCATAAGAATTGCTGCAATGCCTGGATCAAGACGAAGCATATCTACAATAATCATATCCTTATTTACTCTTGCTTCCATAGTTTTACCCTTTCCTTTCCTCAGCTTGCAATCTTTGGGTCATAGCCACAAAGTTGCTGATGAATCTTTTCACCTTAGCCTCTATATCTTTAAGAAAACCTATTGTTTTCTCTTAAGCTATTTGCCCTTTTTCAAGAAAAAGCTGCCCTTCTTGAATACTCAAGCGGGCAGCAAGAAATTTTGTGTAATAATTAAGCCTCTGTAATAGCGCCTGAAGGGCAAGTACCTGCACAAGCACCACAGCTGATGCAGCTATCTGCATCGATTTCGTAATGAACATCTCCTTCAGCGATTGCTCCTACAGGACATCCGCCTGCACAAGCACCACAGCTTACACATTCATCTCCAATAACATATGCCATAACTAAATCCTCCTTATTTGATTTATATCCACATTCTAATACACTTTTTGAAATATTACAAGTGGAAAAGAATAGGTGGTTTGTAAAACCTAGGAAATACTAGCTTTCTTTATTGACTTTTTTTATCATTTAGTTTCAGCTTCCCGCATAGAAAATTTACATCATATCTAATACTCTACCTTCACTAATGACAGTCCCTGTGCAGGCGCAGTAAACCCTGCTGCCGGACGGGATTTTACTTTTATTACTTTAGAAATATCTTCTGGTTTTTTTCTTCCATCTCCAACCTCCAGCAAGGTTCCTGCCAGAATCCGTACCATATGGTACAAAAAACCATTTCCAAGAAAATCCATAGTAAGGATTCCTATTTCCTTTTCATAATGAATATGAATGGCATAAATGGTGCGGACAGTAGATTTTTTCATATGTTTATTTTCGCAAAAGCTTTTAAAATCATGCTCTCCAATAAGCAGAGCCGCCGCCTTTTTCATAGCTTCTATATCAAATTCTGTCGGAATCCTTGCAGTATATTTCCGTGTAAACACATCTGCCACTTCACCACAGTCCACCGTATATCGGTAATGCTTCTTACAGGCATTTAGCCGGGCATGAAACCGGGGTGCTGCTTCGGAAACCTCCAGCACACGGATATCAAGCGGAAGCGCCTGATTAAAATAATCTCTGATTTGTATGCAGGACATGCTCTCTCCATTCTGGTTAGGAATATCTCCCTTGAAATTTGCCACCTGTCCCAAAGCGTGTACTCCGGCATCTGTTCTGCCGGAACCATTAACATCGGTGGGAACACCCATCAGCCGGGAGGCAATCATTTCCAATTTTCCTTGAATGGTATTCTCTGTATTTCCCTGCTTCTGCCAGCCACTATAACGAGTACCGTCATATTGGAGAATCATTTTATAATTTGTCATAGAAAACCTTTCGTTTACTTCTTTTCTATTATTTCATTTAAAATCTCCTCAGCTACCTGCTCTTTACTTAACTGTGGAAGCTCTTTCATAGCATCCTTGGTAATCATAGTTACCACATTGGTATCCACGCCAAAGCCTGCTCCCTGCACCTTTAGATTATTCGCTACAATCATATCCACATTCTTTTTTTCAAGCTTCTTCTGAGAGTTTTCCAGCATATTTTCCGTTTCCATAGAAAATCCGCACAAAAACTGTCCCGGCTGGCGATTTGCACCTAACCACGCCAAAATATCCTGAGTTCTTGTTAAAGAAATGGAACTGTCTCCATCCATTTTCTTGATTTTTTCTTCCGCAACAGAAACAGGGGTATAATCTGCTACTGCTGCTGCTTTTATAATAATATCCTGCTGGGATGCCACAGCTGTCACTGCATCAAACATATCCTGAGCACTCTTTACAGGCACTACCTTTACAAACATTGGTGGCTCAATAGCTACAGGTCCCGTTACCAAAGTCACCTGGGCACCGCGAAGCATGGCATTTTTTGCAATGGCGTAGCCCATTTTTCCAGTAGAATGATTGGTAATATAACGAACAGGATCAATTGCCTCCACCGTAGGACCAGCTGTAACTAGTATCTTCTTCCCCTGCAAATCCTTTTCACAAGCAGTTTCTTTCAAAATATATTGTAAAAGCACATCTTCTGATGGCATCTTTCCTGCTCCAACGTCTTTGCATGCCAAAAGCCCTACATCTGGCTCAATGACTTCCATACCAAATCGTTTTAGCTTCTCCAGATTATCCTGTACAATTGGATTTTCGTACATATTTGTATTCATGGCAGGAGAAATAATCTTCTTGCAAGGACACGCCATAACTGTAGTTGTCAGCATATCATCCGCAATACCGTTTGCCAGCTTGCCGATAACGTTGGCAGAAGCCGGTGCAATCAGTACAACATCTGCACGTTTCGCCAATGCTACATGTTCTACACTATATTGAAAATTCCGATCAAAGGTATCAATGAGACATTTCTGTCCTGTCAATGTCTCAAAGGTAATTGGATTAATAAAATTGGTTGCGTTCTGGGTCATCAACACCTGAACATTGGCATGAAGCTTAGAAAGCATGCTTGCAAGATTTGCAATCTTATATGCCGCAATGCTTCCTGTTACTCCTAATACAATGGTTTTTCCTTTTAACATACCTGTAAATCCTTTATATTAATTCTGCATTTAATCTAATTCAAATTGCAATTTTATTTCAAGCAAAATGCCTGCATTATTTTCAACTATTATTTTCGAGACTCTTACGAAATCTGACCATGTTTTTCGTAACGAGCCAATTTTTCAATATGATTTTCTTCGTCTACAAAGACTACATATGGCTTATGCTCCTTTGCCTCTTCCGGTGACATCTGGCAATAGCACATAATAATCACATGATCTCCTACCTGAACCTGACGTGCCGCTGCTCCATTCAGGCAAATCATGCCACTTCCTGGTTCCCCTTCGATGGTGTAGGTTTCAAAACGATTGCCATTTTCCACATCTACAATCTGTACCATTTCATATTCATAAATTCCCGCCGCTTTCATTAATTCCGGATCAATGGTAATACTTCCTACATAATTTAATTCTGCCTGCTTAACGACAGCACGGTGAATCTTTCCTTTTAACATTGTTAACTGCATGGTATTCTCCTATCTATTTTCTCAATTACAACAGTCTCATAATTACTTTACAGCAGGAATTCTCCTATAAAGTGATAAAATTGTCAATAAGTCTTGTCTTGCCAATATATACCGCCATAGCAGTTAATACCGGACCCCCGATAGTGGTTACGGAATCTAAGGTGTTCCAATCTACAATTTCCACATAATCTATTTTTGCTAAAGGCTCTTTCTCGATTTCTGCACAAATAGTAGAAATAATCTTCCGGGCATCCTTTTCCCCTGCTTCTATCATCTGTTTTCCAAGCTCTAAAGAACGAGATAATACCAATGCCGCTTTTCTTTCCTCTGGATTCAGATAAGTATTTCGTGAACTCTTTGCTAAGCCATCCTCTTCACGAATAATAGGGCAGCCCACAATCTCTATATCAAAGTTTAAATCAGACACCATATGACGAATCACTGCTAACTGCTGTGCATCCTTCTGACCAAAATATGCCTTGTCCGGTGCTACAATATTAAAAAGCTTCGCTACTACTGTACAGACTCCTCTGAAATGAATCGGTCTTGTCTTTCCGCAAAGTCCGCCAGTCAATGTGTTCATATCTACAAAACTAGAAAAATCGTCATGATACATTTCTTCCGGTTCCGGATGGAAAATCAGATTCGCTCCAGCTGCTTCACATAATGCAGCATCTCTGTCCATATCTCTTGGATAGCTTTCCAAATCCTCACTCGGTCCAAACTGCATTGGATTTACAAATACACTGACTACCACACGGTCATTTTCCGCCACTGCATTGTCAATCAGACTCTTATGTCCTTCGTGCAGATATCCCATGGTAGGAACAAAGCCAACGCTTAACCCTTCCTTTTTCCAACTCTTTACCTGTTCTCTAACTTCCTGAATTGTATTTACGATTTTCATATTAATACTCATGCCTTTCCAAAGTACTCTTCATTACATTACACCATATTTTATGACTATTCCCCTTCTCTGGATATTTGTATAATTATCCCATTTTGAATAGTAATAATTTATGCATATATAATTTACTAAAAAACAAAAGTTTTGACAACCTCAATCTTTCACAAGTTTTTTTCTGGAAATAGGTTTTATTTTGTATGAAGTGACGCCAGAAAAGAGGGCGGTTATGCTCAACAACTCTAATGGCATGATATTTAGATTATTTTAATAAAGAGTCTTTCCTAGAATGTTAATAGCTTTTTTATACATCAAGTACATCATGCAATTTTTTTGAACGAGAAAGTATTTACAAATTGATACTAAGACTGTTTACACAACCGATCATTCTAAATTCGCGATTATGGTAACATCGGTTCCCTTCTGGACAGTGGCACGAAGCAGATGTCCTTCTAAGTCACAGCAGTAGTCTATGGTCTGGTCACCGGTCTGCTTAATCAGGCTGCCCATCTCGTCATACTCCATTGCCATGACAGTTTTGTCTAACATCTGGATTCCCGATACCTGATTTTCCTGGGTATAGGTACTTTCCACCTTCGTTCCATCCGCAGCAACCACTTCGGTGATGTTATTGTATTGGTCATAGGTGTAGCCGGTGGTATTTCCGTTGGCATCGGTAACACTTAAAAGATTATTATTTTTATCGTAAGTATGAATGGTTTTATTGCCATCGGCATCCATAACAGCCACCAGCCTTACGGTTTCGTCATACTCGTTTCTGGCAGTGGCGATTCCCATTGGGTCAATAATGGA
>CAZEFX010000019.1:0-34106 GCA_964511525.1 uncultured Jutongia sp. | reverse complement strand
CTTGAGAGAGTACTCCCAGCTGAGATGACAATTAAGCAGGAAGGCGAGGAAATCGTAGTTACTCGTCCAAATGACTTAAAGAAAATGAGATCTCTTCATGGTCTTACAAGAACTCTGATCAATAACATGGTTATTGGTGTAACAGAGGGATATCAGAAAGAGCTCGAGGTTAACGGTGTAGGTTACAGAGCTCAGAAGCAGGGAAATAAGTTAATCCTTTCCCTTGGATATTCTCATCCAGTCGAGATGGAAGATCCAGAAGGAATCGAAGTAATCGTTGATGGTCAGAACAAGATCATCGTTAAAGGTATCAATAAAGAAAAAGTTGGCCAATACGCTGCTGAAATCAGAGAGAAGAGAGCTCCAGAACCTTATAAGGGTAAGGGTATCAAGTATGCTGATGAAGTGATTAGACGTAAAGTTGGTAAGACAGGTAAGAAATAACATTCGCAAAGGCAAAAGTGAGAATGTTTGAAACAGCAGGCGTCGTGCTTGCACGAAAGCATGTTGTTGAGGACATACGAACGCGCCTGCGAAAAAACACGAAGTGTTTTTGAGTTTTGCCTGAGAGCAGTTTTAGAGAATAATAACAATAAGGAGTGAATATACGATGATTAAGAAGCAGTCAAGAAGTGAAGTTCGTGTGAAAAAGCACATGAAGGTTCGTAATCGTCTTTCCGGCACTGCCGAGAGACCACGTTTAGCTGTATTTAGAAGCAACAATCATATGTACGCTCAGATTATCGATGATACTGTTGGTAATACTTTAGTTTCCGCTTCCACTCTTCAGAAAGATGTTAAAGCAGAATTAGAGAAAACAAACAATGTTGAAGCAGCTGCAAAGCTGGGCGAAGTTATCGCAAAGAAAGCATTGGATAAGGGTATTACAACAGTTGTCTTTGATAGAGGCGGTTTTATATATCAGGGTAAGATTAAAGCTTTGGCAGAAGCAGCAAGAGAAGCTGGCTTAGATTTCTAAGCTATCCGTAGAATTATATCTTTCATAGGAAAGATGCAGAAAGAAATTAGGAGGAAAACTCATGAAACGTACAATTATTGATGCCAGCCAGTTAGAGCTGGAAGATAATGTAGTAACGATTAAACGTGTAACCAAGGTAGTTAAGGGTGGACGTAATATGAGATTTACTGCATTAGTAGTAGTTGGCGATAAGAACGGACATGTAGGTGCTGGTCTCGGTAAGGCAACTGAAATCCCAGAGGCTATCCGTAAGGGTAAAGAAGCAGCTATTAAGAGTCTTGTAGAAGTTCCTATCGACGAAAATGGTAGCGTACCACATGACTTCAATGGTAAGTTTGGTAGCGCATCCGTATTAATCAAGAAGGCTCCAGAAGGTACCGGTATCATCGCTGGTGGTCCTGCACGTGCCGTACTTGAGCTTGCAGGTTACAAGAACATCCGTACAAAGTCTCTTGGTTCTAACAATAAGCAGAACGTAGTATTAGCAGCAATCGAAGGTCTTAAGAACCTTAAGACTCCTGAAGAAGTTGCTAAGGCTCGTGGAATTTCTGTAGAAGAACTTTTGGGCTAAGGATAGGAGGATTTAAAAATGGCAGGTAAATTAAAAGTTACATTGGTAAAATCTACTATCGGTGCCATTCCAAAGCATCGTGCTACAGTTGAAGCATTAGGCTTAAAGAAACTCAATAAGTCCGTTGAATTGCCAGATAACGAGGCAATCAGAGGCATGGTTTGGCATGTTAAGCACCTGGTAAAGGTAGAAGAAATCTAATTTAGACTTAAATAACGACCCCAGAGTAGAGAGATTTTCTACTCTGGGGCTGTTGTATGATAGGCAATTAAAAGTGGTTGTTATCAAAAGTAGATAAGATAGCAGTTTTTTAGTTGCCAAAAGTACCTATTGTGTGTTATGATAGGTAGCGGTTGTATTTTTATACACCGGTTGTTGTTAGCGAGGACAAAGCAAAATCCAAGATTTTGCTTGGCAAAAATGATAAATCATTTTTGCTAGCGGAATTGAGGTTTTACTTTACAAATATGCAGGGCATGTTTGTTGCAGGGCAGGACTCCTGTAGTTCGTTAGTGTTTATTTTAGGAGGTATATTATCATGAATTTATCACAGTTAAGACCAGCAGATGGTTCCAAGCAGAGTAACAATTTCAGAAGAGGTCGTGGACACGCTTCTGGAAATGGTAAGACCGCAGGTAAGGGTCACAAGGGTCAGAAGGCACGTTCTGGTGCTCCACGTCCTGGTTTTGAAGGTGGTCAGATGCCACTTTACAGACGTATTCCAAAGAGAGGTTTCACTAACATTAACTCTAAGGAAATCGTTGCAATCAATGTTGACAAGTTAAACAAATTTGAAGATGGTGCAGTTGTAACTGTTGAGTCTTTACTTGAGGCTGGTGTTATCAGCAATCCTAAGGATGGAGTAAAGGTACTCGGAAATGGAGAATTAACTAAGAAGCTTACAGTTCAGGTAAATGCATTCAGTAAGAGTGCTACTGAGAAGATTGAGGCTCTTGGTGGAAAAGCTGAGGTGATCTAAGAATGAAAGATTTAAGAAAGAAAATTTTCTTTACTCTTTTCACTCTTATCGTTGTACGTATTGGATGCCAGCTTCCAGTTCCAGGTGTGAATGGTGAGTATATTTCAGAGTGGTTTGCCAGCCAGAACTCATTAGATTTCTTTAATCAGTTAACTGGTGGTTCTTTTGAGACAATGTCTATTTTTGCTTTGAATATTACACCTTACATCACTGCATCCATTATTTTGCAGTTGCTGACTATTGCAATTCCTCGTTTAGAGGAGCTGCATAAGGATGGCGAAGAGGGAAGAAAGAAAATTTCTGAATACACCAGATATGTAGCAATTGTTTTGGCAGTAATCGAGAGTGCTGCTATGGCAATTGGATTCGGTAATTCCGGTTTATTAACAGAAGGTATTTCCTTTACTTCTGTTGCAGTTTGTATCGTAGCAATGACTGCTGGTTCCGCATTCTTAATGTGGTTAGGTGAGCAGATTACCGTACATGGTGTTGGAAATGGTATCTCTATCATCTTGTTGTATAACATTGTATCTCGTATTCCAGAGGACATGATGACTCTTTATGAGAAGTTCATTAATGGTGCAAGCAATGTAACAAACAAGTTCTTAGCTGCAGTTATTATCATTGCAGTAATTGTTGGTATGGTAGTGTTCATTATCTACCTTTCTGATGGCGAGAGACGTATTAGTGTACAGTATTCTAAGAAGACACAGGGACGTAAGCTGGTAGGTGGACAGTCTTCACATATTCCATTGAAGGTAAACACCGCTGGTGTAGTTCCAATCATCTTTGCTGGTTCTTTATTCTCCATGCCAATTGTAATTGCGCAGTTTGCTGGTATTGAGCCTGCATCTGGAGCAGGTGCAACCTTCCTTCAGAAGTGTTTAAAGGTATTAAACCAGAATGCATGGTGTAACTTTGACAGCTTTGGTGAATTTAAGTATACACTTGGTTTATTGATTTACATTGTACTTGTTATCTTCTTTGCTTACTTCTATACTTCCATTACCTTTAATCCACAGGAAGTGGCAATGAATATGAAGAAGCAGGGTGGATTTATCCCTGGTATCCGTCCAGGAAAGCCAACCATTGATTATTTAACAAAGGTACTTAACAGTATTATTTTCATTGGTGCAGTTGGCTTAACATTTGTTTCTGTTGTACCTATTTTCTTCTCAGGTGCATTCGGTGCAAATGTATCCTTTGGTGGAACATCCTTAATCATTATTGCGGGTGTTATCATTGAGACAATCAAGCAGATTGAGTCACAGATGCTGGTTCGTCATTATAAGGGATTTTTAAGTGAATAAAATCTTATTCAACATAAGAAATAGTTGAAACAGGAACGCTTTTGAGTTATGATAATTCAAGAGCGTTCTTTTTTGTAGGATACGAAATTGCTGATTTTGCCCTTTTTTGTGAGATGAGAAATTGTTCGGACATCAGCAAGGCTTATAAACTGATTCTTGCAGAAAAAAACGCCAATCTATTATTTAAGGTTTGACTACATTTGAAAGGAGAATATGATAATGAAGATTATTATGTTAGGTGCACCTGGTGCAGGAAAAGGAACTCACGCAACAAAAATTTCTGAGAAGTACGGAATTCCACATATCTCAACAGGAGATATTTTCCGTGAGAATATTAAAAATGGTACAGAGCTTGGTAACAAAGCAAAAAGCTATATGGATAAAGGTGAGTTAGTTCCAGACGAGCTTACCTGTGACTTAGTAGTAGACAGAATCCACAAGGATGATGCAAAGAATGGTTATGTATTAGACGGTTTCCCAAGAACCATCCCACAGGCAGAGGCTTTAACAAAGGCTTTAGCTGCAAATGGAGAGAAGCTTGATTATGCAATCGAAGTTTACCTTTCTGATGAGAACATTATCAACAGAATGGGTGGCAGAAGAGTATGTTCCGGTTGTGGAGCAACCTACCACGTAGTAAACGTACCTCCAAAGGTAGAGGGTGTTTGCGATGACTGTGGCAAGGAGTTAAAGATTCGTGATGATGATGCTCCAGAAACTGTAAAGAAGAGACTGGAAATCTATCATGAGCAGACAGCTCCACTGATTGAGTACTACAAGAATGAAGGTTTATATCGAAAGGTAGAAGGAATCACAGGCTTAGAGCCAACCTTCGCATCTATCTGTGAGATTTTAGAGGGCTAATTTTATTTTGCTTCTTTGTGAAGAACGCTACGTGTTGGGGGCGAATGCCGGTGAGGCATTCGTCCCTATATTTTTACCCGCATAATTTCATTTTTCTTGAAATCGTTAGCTGTAGAGGATGCCAGTGCACAGCAGTAAATGTCCAAGGTTTTCTCACTGAGTGGCGTTTGAACTCGCCGGTGTTTGAAGTGCAGCAGAATGCGTTAGCCTGAAAGTTGCACTTCTATGCACCGCTGCGTAGTTCATCTCGAGCCGCAAGGCGTCCACGAATGAGAAAACCTTGGACATTTACTGCGTCACTTCGCCATTTCACTACTTTATTTCAAGAAAAATCCGCAATTATGCACATTTTACTTTACAAATGGCGTGTTTCGTGGTAAAAAGACTATTGGGTGTTTTTTTCGTTATAGGAAATTATCCCAGATAGATACTATATAATAGTAGAAACTAAATTGACAGACAGGTATAAAAGAAAGAAGGCACATTATGTCAGTAACGATTAAAAATCAGCAGGAAATAGAATTAATGCGGGAAGCTGGAAGAATTCTTGCTATTGTACATGATGAGATGGCGAAGATTATCCGCCCTGGTATTTCCACCATGGACATTAACCGCAAGGGAGAGGAAATTATCCGTAGTTTCGACTGCATTCCATCCTTTTTGAATTACAATGGTTATCCGGCATCCATTTGTGTATCTGTAAATGATGAGGTAGTGCATGGCATTCCAAATAAAAAACGCATTCTGCAGGAGGGCGATATCGTCAGTCTGGATGCAGGTGTTATTTATAAAGGCTATCATTCTGATGCAGCAAGAACACATGCAGTAGGCGAGATTTCAGCAGAGGATCAGCGCTTGATTGATGTTACCAAGCAGAGCTTTTTTGAGGGAATCAAATATGCCAAGGCGGGAAATCATTTGCATGATATTTCCAAAGCGATTCAGAAATATGTAGAGGACAACGGATATAGCGTAGTTCGTGATTTGGTTGGTCATGGAATTGGTCAGAATCTTCATGAAGATCCACAGATACCAAACTTTAAGCCAATTGGACGAGGCATGCCGTTGGAGGCAGGTATGACCTTTGCTATTGAACCGATGGTAAATATGGGAAGATATGAGGTATGGATTCTGGAGGATGACTGGACAGTGGTTACCCGAGATTCCAAGAAGTCAGCTCATTACGAAAATACAGTTCTCATTACAGATGGAGAGCCAGAATTGTTTTCTTATAATAAGGATATGGCATAATAAATTACTGTTCACACAAATACCGGTGAAATACATTGGAAAAGTGAGGATAGAAATATAACATAATATAAATTAGGAGTCGTTGCAAAAAGCAACAGAATGGAGGAAAAAATGTCTAAGGAAGATGTAATTGAAATTGAAGGAATCGTTGTAGAGAAATTGCCAAACGCTATGTTTAAGGTTGAATTAGAAAATGGTCATCAGGTGTTGGCACATATTAGCGGAAAGTTAAGAAAGAATTTTATCCGTATTTTGCCTGGTGATAAGGTAACAATGGAAATGTCTCCATATGATTTAACAAAGGGGCGTATTACATGGAGAGATAAATAATACGAGAATAAACAGAAGGGGCAACTCATGGATGTTGCCTTTTCTGTTCTTTATTATACTAGGAGGATACCCATGAGTGGACGAAGCAGCCAGAGAGCAAAAAGCCGAAAGCAACAAAGAGATAATAAAAACCGTCATGTAAAAGAGAATAGAATAAAAAATAATTCCAAAGTAAAGGAAAAGGAAAGACGAAGAAAGACAAGGAAAAAAATAAATATAGTAGTAGCTATAGTAAGTATTGTGGTGCTTTCCGTTCTGTTTATATTGTTAAATAACACCATCGAGTTAAGAGTAAAATTTAAGACACCTAAAAAAGGTACAATGCAGATGTATTTTAATGATGGTTCCGGATGGACAGAAGGAAATTCGGATACCGATGTTTTAGATGATGGGGTGGCTAAAATACGCATATCAGACAATAAGTTTCAGAAACTAAAAAACATACGTCTTGATGTGCCGCCGGATAAGAAAAAGTATTCCAATCTTAGAGGAATTAGTCTTACTATTGCCGGTATTGAAGTGTATGACTACACAGGAAAGAGATTATATCAGCATTATGCGGGAAAACATCATATTGGTTCTGTTGAGTTAGATGGTACCAATATGAAAATAGAAATAACCGACATAGACCCTTATTGGGTAATGGGGCAATCTTTAATTGAAGATATGCAGAAAGATGCCCATCGCGCTATTGTTGGCATAAATATTATGCTTGCTGTAATCTGTTTTATTGTAGTAAGAACCATTGTGTTCTTTGCAATGAAATATTGGGAGCATCTAGTTACTTTTGCAAGGAAAGCAATAATCGAGGAAATAAAAGTACGCCACATTATTATTTATGTAGTTAGTATGATATTCTTAATCGGCGGTTATATTATAGCCTGGCTTGGACGATATTTCTGGGAAAAATTCGACAATGTTTCTTTTGCAGAGATATTATTCCACCTAAAGGTTCCAATGCAGGGAACGGGAGAAAGTGCAATAAAGGAAGGATGGGAATATGTGAGTATTCCGGTTATTATCGGTGGAATTGTAGCGATTCTTTTGGTAGTAACTCTTTGTCGCATTAAAACCTTTAGAAATAACCGTATTACAGTAACTGTATTTGGCTGTGGAGCCATCGCATTATGGATTGGTACAGGAGCATGGCTGTTTGATGCCTTTAAAATTGATGAATATATCAATATGTACATGCAGAAATCTACTTTTATAGAAGAAGAGTATGCAAATCCAGCACAGGCATCATTGGAATTTCCGGAAAAGAAACGTAATCTCATATATATTTATTTGGAATCCATGGAAACTACATTTATGTCATTAGAGGATGGAGGTTCCATGGAGGAAAATTATATTCCGGAGCTAACAGAGCTTGCAAAGGAAAATGTGAATTTTTCAGAAGATGAGCTTGTAGGTGGTGCTTACGTTACAGAGGGAGCAGGCTGGACTATTGGTGCTATGGTTGCGCAAACAAGTGGTGTTCCATTATTGCTTCCAATTGATGGAAATTCCTATGATAAATATGCAGAATTTCTTCCAGGAGCAGTATCTATAGGTGATATCTTGGCAAAAGAAGGTTATAACCAGGAGATTATGGTTGGTTCTAATTTGTCATTTGGCGGAAGAAAAATCTATTTTGACCAGCATGGAAAATATGAGAATTGGGACTTGGCTACAGCGAAGAAAAATAATAAAATTCCAAAGGATTATAATGTCTGGTGGGGCTTTGAGGATGAGAAGCTGTATGATTTTGCAAAAGAAGAAATTCAAAGACTGGCAGAACAGGAAGAACCCTTTAATTTTACCATGCTGACAGCAGATACCCATGCCTCAGGGGGATATAAGTGTAAAAACTGTGAAAATCAGCACAAGGAACGGTATGAGAATGTATTTTCTTGTGCCAGCAGACAAGTATATGAGTTTATATCCTGGCTGAAGGAACAGGATTTCTATGAAGATACCACCATTGTTATTTGTGGAGATCATTTGACAATGGACAGTAGTTATATTAATAAAAGATATAATGAAATTAAACCTCGTAGAGTGTATAACTGTTTCATCAATTCAGCCAATGATGGAGAATATGCTAAGAATCGTAAATTTACTACATTGGATTTATATCCTACTACACTAGCGGCTATGGGGGTAGAAATAGAAGGGAATAAGCTGGGGCTGGGAACGAATTTGTTTTCTAATGAAAAAACATTAGCAGAACAATGTGGCTATAATAAAGTAAATAAAGAACTAAAAAAACAATCTATTTTCTACAACAAAAATATCTTAAAAGAATAAAATAAAAAACGGAATGCAAAAAAGGAAAATTTTACTTGCATTCCGTTTTTATTTGTGATAGTATAGTCAATGGACTTTTCTGAAAGGAGGTTATTGCTGTGAAAGTTAGATCTTCAGTAAAACCGATTTGCGAAAAATGTAAGGTCATCAAAAGAAAGGGTCGTATCAGAGTAATCTGTGAGAATCCTAGACACAAACAGAGACAGGGCTAATTAGACAACAGCGGTCAGAGGTAGAAACCTCGGCATGTCTGTTATAACGATAGACTTGCTTTCTGTAATTACAGTATTTTACTGTGACATTGTAGGTGGAGTGATTACCCACTTCGGACAGGTTGTGCGTCATTTCACAACCCAACGGTCCTGCCACGGCAGATGATGACTGCGGCGTAGATCGATTGTCAATTCGCAGGCAATCCCGAGGATTTGCAATAGTGCAGATATAGTGAAAAATGTCTATGCAGTAGGATTACAATTTAAAGCGGCTGATGGTATAGGAAGTATCTATTCTATATCATAATCAATCAACTATTAATCTAAAAAAATAACGGAGGTGTAAAGTACACATGGCACGTATTAGTGGTGTAGATTTACCAAGAGAGAAGCGTGTTGAGATCGGACTTACCTATATTTATGGTATTGGTAGAGTTAGTTCCAACCGTATTTTAGCAGAAGCTAATGTTAATCCAGACACACGTGTAAAGGATCTTACTGACGAAGAAGTAGCTCGTATCCGTGATGTCATCGACTCATCTCAGACTGTAGAAGGTGATCTTCGTAGAGAAATCGCTTTAAACATCAAGAGATTACAGGAAATCGGATGCTACAGAGGTATTCGTCATAGAAAAGGTCTTCCAGTTCGTGGACAGAAGACAAAGACAAATGCAAGAACTCGTAAGGGTCCTAAGCGTACTGTCGCAAATAAGAAGAAATAATAAGAGTAATACGGTAGGTTAAAGTCGTTACTAATCAGAACACTCTACCAAAATCTAACAGGAGGGTTTGACAAATGGCTAAACAGGTAGCAAAGAAGGCAACAAAGAAGCGTGTCAAGAAAAATGTCGGACATGGACAGGCACACATTCAGTCTTCCTTTAATAATACAATCGTTACGCTTACAGATGCGGAAGGAAATGCAATTTCCTGGGCAAGCGCAGGCGGATTAGGATTCAGAGGATCCAAGAAATCAACTCCATATGCAGCTCAGATGGCAGCTGAGACAGCAGCAAAGGCTGCTTTACCTCATGGTTTAACATCTGTAGACGTTATGGTTAAGGGACCTGGTTCAGGTCGTGAAGCTGCAATCCGTGCATTACAGGCATGTGGTATCGATGTTACAAGTATCAGAGACGTAACTCCAGTACCTCATAACGGATGTAGACCACCAAAGCGTCGTCGCGTCTAATGCAAAAAGTTTTTTCTACGCTTTTGCGAAACAAAGGCTAAAAAACTACACTTTGCATCGACAAAAAGTTTGCAGAAATGCATTCTTCTGTGAGTGAAAAATACCAAGTTTGGTAAACAAGAGATTATTATTTTAGGAGGAAATAGACATGGCAAGAGATATGACGCCGGTACTGAAGAGATGTAGAGCTCTCGGAATCGAGCCTGCATACATGGGACTTGACAAGAAGTCCAATAGAAATCCTAGAGCTGGTAAAAAGCCTAGTGAATATGCACTTCAGTTAAAAGAGAAGCAGAAAGCAAAATTCATCTATGGTGTATTAGAGAAACCATTTAGAAACAACTTTGCTAAAGCTCAGAAATTAAAATATGGTACAACTGGTGAGAACCTTATGATTCTCCTTGAGTTAAGACTGGATAACGTTATTTTCCGTATGGGATATGGACGTACTAGAAAAGAAGCTCGTCAGATTGTTGGTCATAAGCATGTATTAGTAAATGGTAAGTGTGTAAACATTCCATCTTACACAGTAAAGCCAGGTGACACAATCGAAATCAAGGAAAAGGTTAAAGGCGCTCAGAGATATAAGGATATTCTTGAGGTAACAGAAGGAAGAATTATTCCAGATTGGCTTGAAGCTAATCATGAGACTCTTACTGGTACTGTTAAGGAAATTCCTACCAGAGAGCAGATTGATGTTCCTGTAAATGAAGTGCTTATCGTCGAGTTATATTCTAAGTAATAACCGGATAGCATGTAAGCATAAACCCAAAAGGAGGGTCCAAGAGTGCTTGATTTTAAAGAACCAAATATTGAGATTGTTGAGATTTCAGAAGATAAGAAATATGGACGTTTTGTTGTAGAACCTCTGGAAAGAGGATACGGTACCACTTTGGGTAATTCTCTCAGAAGAATTATGCTTTCATCATTGCCGGGTACCGCTGTTAGTCATATTAAGATTGATGGCGTTGTTCATGAGTTCAGTGCGATTCCTGGAGTTAAGGAAGATGTAACAGAAATCATTATGAACATTAAGAGTTTAGCAATCAAGAATAACAGCGACTCCGATGAAGTTAAGACAGCATATATCGAGGCTTCCGGCGAAGGTGTAGTAACAGCTGCAGATATTCAGGTAGATTCCGATATCGAAATCATGAATCCTGAGCAGGTTATCGCTACTTTAAGTGGTGGTCAGGACTGCAAGCTTTACATTGAGATGACAATTGTTAATGGTCGTGGTTATACCAGCTCTGATAAGAATAAAAGAGATGATTTACCAATTAATGTAATGGCTATTGACTCCATCTTTACACCTGTAGAGAGAGTAAATATTCAGATTGAAAATACTCGTGTTGGTCAGATTACAGACTATGATAAGCTGACTTTAGAGATATTCACAAATGGAACAATAGAGCCAAGCGATGCCGTTAGTCTGGCAGCAAAGGTATTAAGTGAGCATTTGAATTCCTTTATCAATCTTTCTGAAAATGCAAAGAAAGCAGTTATCATTGCTCCTTCAGAAGATGATGATAAAGAAAAAGTTCTTGAGATGAACATTGACGAGCTGGAGCTTTCCGTTCGTTCATACAACTGCTTGAAGAGAGCAGGTATTAACACAGTAGAAGAACTGTGTAACCGTACATCTGAAGACATGATGAAAGTAAGAAACCTTGGACGTAAGTCTTTAGACGAGGTATTAGCTAAGTTAAAAGAATTAGGGCTTTCCCTGAATTTAGGGGATGACAATTAGGAGGTAAGCACATGGCAGGCTATAGAAAACTTGGAAGAACTTCCAGTCAGAGAAAAGCATTGCTTCGTAATCAGGTAACTGATCTGCTTTACTATGGAAAGATCGTTACTACGGAGGCTAAAGCAAAAGAAATCCGTAAGATTGCAGAAGGAATCATTGCATTAGGTATCAAAGAGTGCAATAACTTTGATACAGTAACAGTAACTGCTAAGGTTGCCCGCAAGGACAAAGATGGCAAGAGAGTCAAAGAAGTTGTTGATGGAAAGAAAGTTACTGTATATGATGAAGTAGAGAAGGAGATCAAGAAGGATCAGCCATCTAGACTTCATGCTAGAAGACAGATGCAGAAGACTCTGTTCACTGTAACAGAAGTTCCTGCAGAAGCTCAGGGTCGTAAAGCTGGTACAAAGAAAGTAGATGTTGCTGCTAAGGTACTGGATGAGTTAGGACCAAAGTATGCAGAGCGTAACGGTAACGGTGGTTACACACGTATCGTTAAGATTGGTCAGCGTAAAGGTGACGCAGCTATGCAGGTACTGATTGAGTTAGTATAATTTCAAAAGGTATAATAAAGAGCCATACATTCTAAGGAGTGTATGGCTTTTTTTCATTTGGAAAGACTAAAGAAAGATGGGTATTAGGTTGCCTAAAAAAGAATAGTATGCTAGTATATAGTCGTAAAAAAATTACGCTGCATATAATATAGAATGTAAAAAAATGTCAACAAGGAGAATAAAATGCTTAGCAAAATAATAATTAAAAATTTTAAATGCTTTAAAGAAGAAACAATATTTGATTTTAAGAGAACAAATTATAAATTTTTAGAAAAAAATGTTAAAGGAAAGTTATTAAAAGGATTACTTTTTGTAGGGGATAACGCATCAGGTAAAACTACAGCAATTGAACCAATTGTCCTATTATTAGAACTGCTCTTTAAAGATAAGGAGGTAAATTTGCCTATATTTCATTGTTTGTTTTCTGATGAGAGAAATACAAGTTTACAATATGATTTTGAAATAGATGGACATGAGATACAATATAGCTTTTCTTTTCGACAGAAAAAGATTTTAGAAGAAGAATTAATACTGGATAACGTACAAATTATTGAACGAATAGGCGATAATGCAAAATTAATAATGGGAAATGAAAAAAGCATACATGCGATTGATAGTTCTATTTTATTTATTAAAAGACTATATTTTAGTACAAAATTTGAAGGAAATGAGACGCTTAAAAAGTGGATTGATTTTTTGAAGGAATCGGTTTGGATTAATGCTTATTCTCGAAGGATAGTCACTTTTAATGAAGAATCTTTATTGTATAAAGATTATTTTGAAAAATATGGAGAAGAAAAAATAAATCATTTTCTTAGAGATAATGGATTTAATTATACTATTCATTATGTAAATGAGATTGAAAATAACGGAGTAAGTTTTAAAAATACAGGAGATGGAGAGAAGATGGTATTCTTTCAAAGGGAGGGAATTGAGATTCCGATTCCTTTGTTTTTAGAATCCACAGGAAATATGACTCTTATCAATATTCTTCCTTCAATTATACATTCTGTTGAAAAAGGGGGATTGCTTATTATAGATGAGTTTAGTAGCGGATTTCACAATAAATTAGAAGAACTGATTATACGTTATATTATGACTTACAGCAATAATACCCAAGTAATGTTAGTTTCCCATTCTACGAATCTTTTGTCTAATTCATTACTCAGACCTGATCAAATATATGCTGTAGAAATGAAGGGGGAAAAAGGAAGTGTTTTAAGTCGATTTTCTGATGAACAACCAAGAGTTGCACAGAATCTGGAAAAAATGTATTTGAGTGGGATTTTTGGAGGAATACCGGAGTATGAAGATAAACAAGAATAAGCGTGTAGGAAAAATTTTATTTATTGTAGAAGGTGGCAAACATGAATTTAGTTTAATTAAAAAAGTTTTTAGTGACATACTAGGTTATAAACGAATTGAAAAGAGAAGAAATAAACCTCTATGTTATGTTAGTTCAATAGATAGCCATAGTATTGTTGCTGTTGTAAATACAAAAACATCTAACATTGCATCAATTAATGAAGTGGATTATTTAGACAATATATATGCCGAGTTAATTGAGCAATATTCATTTGATGTGGAAAATGCGGCTATTTATTATATTTTCGATAGAGATTCAAAGTCAAATAAAAATGTAAATTTAATATTAGATTTACTTAATCGATTAAAAAATGCTCGTGAAAATGAAAACTATATGATGGGTGGAATGCTAATTTTAAGTTATCCGTCTGTGGAAGCTTATGAGATTTCAAATTTTATAGATAATTCATTTGAAATGGAAGCTAAGATTGGAAAGGACTTAAAAGAATATATCAATGAAAATGCTAGTTGTGTTTCTATGAACAAAATAAGCGAAGAGAGTATTATACATGCTTGCAATGAGTTAAAAAAATATATGGAGAAAAATGGGATTAAGTATGACATAGATTGCTTTTCTGATGCTAATTTGGCTGTTTTTCAAAACGAAGAGAAAAATTATACAGATAAAGGAACATACTTTTTACTATCAACTATATCATACATTTTAATGGATTTAGGGATTTTATCTGAGTAATTAGTTAAATTACTGAGAACAAAATGATAAAGCAGATATTCTCAGTTTTTCTGCAATAAAATCAAGAATTCCTGCATTATCCTTTTGTAGAAAAAACAAAGGATATATCTAGAAAAATAACATTGCATTGTGGAATTCAATTCTGTACAATAGGCAAAAGAGATTGTGCGGAAATTGATAAAACAAATGAATGTAAGGAGTGATTGAATGGGAAAGAAAGGGATTATTGCGACGTCCATTCTTGGAGCACTTTGTCTTATAGGACTTTTGATATGGAGTTCGACTCTGGTATCTTCTGGGAATGGAAAGGAAGAGGAAAAAACTGCTGTATCCACAGAAGTTTCCGAGGAAGAAGGTATTATAGCCAATGAGACAAGTACAGAGCAGGAAGTAACAAAAGAGGATATCTTAGAAGGCTCAGAAACAACAGAGACAGAAGAGAGTGTTGACGAAGAAGAGAAAGAGGGCGATAAGAAAAAGTCTGATTCTAAAAAGAATGCTTCTAAGAAGACCTCTGACAAGAAAGATGGGGATAGCAACACAGAAAAGGAAGATGGAACAAAGAAAAAGAATACTTCCTCCAAGAAGAATACCACAAAGAATAATTCATCCTCCTCCAAGAAAAATAATAAGAACAACAAAAATAACAATGGGAAGAATAATAATTCATCCAACAATAATGGAAATAATGCAAATTCCAATAATAGCAATTCTACGAATAACTCTAATAATAACTCCAGTACGCCTACTGGGGGAGAAAGTAACAGCTCTGATTCTTCCCAGAATCAGCAGAATGAAACAAAAAAGGAAGATCCTAACTATAATACAGTGGTTGATGGGCTTACCATTACATCAAAGGATGCAGAATGTACCACATCCGGTAGTAAAGTAACCATAACCAAAGCAGGGACTTATACCTTATCTGGAAAATTAAGTAATGGACAAGTGATTATAGACACAGAAAAAACATCAAAGGTTGTTATAATTTGTAAGTCCGTGTCATTAAATTGTAGTAATTCTGCACCATTCTATGTAAAAAGTGCAGATGCGGTGACTTTGCAGTTAGCAGAAGGAACCAGCAACAGCATGACAGATGGGACATCCTATAGCTTTGCAACGGCAGTAAAGGAACCAGATGGTGCTCTTTATAGTGAGGAGGATTTAACCATAGAGGGAACGGGAAGTCTGACTGTTACAGGAAAATATGCCGACGGAATTGTCAGCAAAAATGATATTGTGATTAAGCAGGGAACTGTACAGGTGACTGCTGCCGATGATGGAATTCGTGGTAAAGATGGTATTGAAATCAGCGGGGGTTCCGTTAATGTGGTGAGTCAGTCACATGCATTAAAAACTACGGAAGCGGTCCAAACTGACAAGGGAATGGTAGAGATAACAGGAGGTTCTGTGAAGCTGGATGCAGTAGGAGATGGTATCCATGCCACAAATCAGATTAAGGTGACAGGTGGAAATACATATATTGATGCAAAGAACGAAGGACTTGATACAGACACTTCTTTTCTGATGACAGGAGGAGAAATGTTGATTGATGGTACCAAGAGTAGTAATCACAGTGTTTTTGATTGTCCTAAGGGTGCGGTAGTCAATGGTGGAACATTTTTTGCTGTTGGAAATAGTACCTTAAGCAAGGCCTTAAATTCATCCAGCAGCCAGAAATCGTTATTTTTCAAGGCTACCTCCGAGCAGGCAACAGAAACTACCGTGAAGATTGAAAATGCCTCTGGTAAGACCCTGTATGAGCACAAAGCTACTAGAAAGTATCAATGTGTTATTTATTCAGCACCGCAGCTGACAAGTGGAACCTATACCGTATATCGGGATTCTGTAAAGCTGGGAACCTGCAAAGTAGATTAATTCCTGCAAACCAAGGAATAAGAAGCCGGTTTATGGATTTATTTGGAGAATAATAAACAAAAGACATAAAAGATAAAACGAAGAAGGGACAGAACTTATGGGGCGCAGAAGATATAACGCAAAGGGATATAATAAAATCTTTAAGCGGGTGGAGAAAAAGTATTTATTAACGCAGCAACAGCATGATGAACTGTTGGAGCGCTGGAAGGAGCATCTGGAACCAGATGAATTTCCTCATAGCCAGATTTCCAATATTTATTATGATACAGTGAATGATGATTTGATTCGTAAGTCCATAGATAAGCCAGTATATAAAGAAAAGCTTCGTCTTAGAACCTATGGGACTGCTTCCCTAGAGGGAAATGCCTTTTTGGAATTAAAAAAGAAGTTTAAGGGTGTAGTATATAAACGAAGAATGATGATGCCCTTAGAAAAGGCAAAACAGTTTTTAGATGATGGCATTTTACCGGAGGAGGATAGTCAGATTGTCCGGGAAATAGATTATTGTCTCAATTGGTATCATTTAGTTCCTAGGATGTTTATCTATTATGATAGGGATTCGTATCGTGGGATAGAGGATCCAGACATACGTATTACATTTGATACTAACATACAAGGGAGAAGGGACAATCTACAGCTGGAAAAGAATCTGCCGGGGGAGCCTTTAAGTGAAGAACCCTTCTGGGTTATGGAAATCAAAGTACCATTGGCATATCCCTTGTGGTTAAGTCAAACCTTAACCGAGCTAAGGATTTTTCCAACGCCATTTTCTAAATTTGGTCATTTATACAAAAAAGAAAAGCGGGGATGGGTACCAAAGGTATCTCGAAGTACAAATCAATATTCTCAAGAAGAGAAAGAAAATTAAGATACAAGAATGGAGGACACAATGGTAACAAGTATTTTGCAAAATGGAATGACTACACAGACATTGTTAATCTGTGTAGGTGTAGCGTTAATGATGGGGCTTTTAATATCGGTGGTATATATGCTTTCCGGCACATATACAAAAAGCTATGTGGTATCACTGGTAGTTTTACCGGTGATTGTGCAGACAGTCATTATGCTGGTAAATGGAAATCTGGGTGTAGGTATTGCAGTAATGGGTGCATTTAATCTGGTAAGATTCCGTTCCATCCCTGGAAACTCTAGAGAAATTACAGGGATTTTCTTTGCTATGATTATTGGTCTGGCAACGGGAATGGGTTATATTTTCTATGCCGTATTGATTGGCGTTATCGTAAGTATATTTATGGTAATCATGGGAAAAACCAAATTTGGAGAGGATCAAAGAGGAAAAAAGATTCTTCGTATCTTGATTCCAGACGATTTAGATTATACTACCGTATTTGATGAGGTTCTGGATCAGTATACCAGCTTTTGCCAGCTGGAACAGGTTAGAACCACCAATCTTGGAAGTATGTTTGACATTTATTATACTGTCATATTAAAAGATTTAAAGGATGAAAAGAAGTTTTTAGATGATTTACGTTGTAGAAATGGCAATTTATCCATAACATTAAGCCGTCCGGTTTCTACAAAGGTGGATTTGTAAGGAAGGAACATAGTCCTTGTAAGATAATAGGAAATGCTATTATTTTACAAGGATTTTTTTCGCTTTTTTCTTGATGGAGGAAAGGGATTGGTGTAATATGAAAAGATAGTTATTTTTGAAAGGATGAAACCAATTGAAAGCAATGATAGAAGCCAGCAATTTAGCATATGAATATTTTCGTCGGGATGAGGAAGGAAATGTAACCGGAGTCAACCGGGCGCTGGATGGAATTTCCCTAAAGGTAAAGGAAGGAGATTTTATCGCGGTTCTGGGCTCCAATGGTTCAGGAAAATCCACCTTTGCTAAGCATATCAATGCGCTTTTGACACCCACAGAGGGAACCTTATATGTAGGCGGTCAGGATAGTAGTAATCATGAAAATACGATAGACATCCGTAGTATGGCTGGAATGGTGTTTCAAAATCCTGACAACCAGATTATTGCTAATGTGGTGGAGGAAGACGTAGGATTTGGACCGGAAAATATTGGCGTTCCTACAGAAACCATTTGGAAAAGAGTGGAAGAGAGTCTGAAAAGTGTTGGAATGTATGAATATCGAAAGCATTCTCCCAATAAGCTTTCCGGTGGACAGAAGCAGAGAGTGGCTATTGCAGGGATATTAGCCATGAAGCCAAAGTGTATTGTGCTGGATGAGCCTACTGCCATGCTGGATCCTGTGGGAAGAAAGGCTGTTATCGAAACCATTACCCGTATCAATCAGGAAGAAAATATTACGGTTATATTAATTACCCATTATATGGAAGAAGTGACTGGTGCAGATTATGTTTATGTTATGAATCAGGGAAGGGTGGCAATGGAGGGGACTCCAAGAAAAATTTTTGCTCAGGGAGAGCAATTAGAACAGTATCGTCTTACGGTGCCAGAGGTAACAAAGCTGGCAATGCTTTTACGTAAAAAAGGAATTGCAGTACCGGCAGACGTGTTAAGTGAAAAGGAACTGGCTAGAGCTATTTTGCAGTTAAAAAAAGAAAAATAAGGTTTTCATTGGAAAAGGAGACAAGGTATGTCTATCAAACTGGAAAACGTGAATTATATATATGGAATAGGCAGCGGCTATGAAAAGCAGGCGCTGAAAAATATCAATTTGGAAATTCATCAGGGAGAATTTATTGGAATCATTGGGCATAGCGGTTCTGGAAAATCTACTTTGGCACAGCTATTGAATGGATTGGAAAAGCCGGTATCCGGAAAAATATATTATCAGGGAAGAGACATTTCCCAGAAGGATTTTTCTTTGAAGGAGCTTCGGACAAAGGTAGGGCTGGTATTTCAGTATCCAGAGCATCAGCTTTTTGAAACCTCTGTGATTCAGGATGTGGAATTCGGTCCAAGAAATATGGGACTTGCTAATCTGGAGGTAGAGAGAAGGTCCTTTCAGGCATTGAAGCAGGTAGGGATTTCCGATGATTTGTTAGATGTTTCTCCACATGCCTTGTCAGGAGGACAGAAACGCCGGGTTGCCATTGCGGGAGTTTTGGCAATGGAGCCGGAAATATTAGTTCTGGACGAGCCAACCGCAGGCTTGGATCCAAAGGGAAGAGAAGAAATTTTAGAATTGTTAAAAAGCCTTCATGAAGAAAAGGGGATTACCATTGTACTGATTTCTCATAGTATGGAGGATGTGGCAAGATATGTTCAGCGTATGCTGGTTCTAAATAAAGGACAGTTGGTGTTGGACGGAACACCGGAAAAAATCTTTCAGTACGAAAAGGAGTTGCAGCAAATTGGACTGGGAGTGCCTCAGGCAGCAAAAGTATTGCATTTGTTGGAGAAGGCAGGGGCAAATCTGGATGCAACAGGAATAACACCAGAGGATGCGGCAGATGCCATTGCCAAATGGGTTACAGGGTGAAAGTGAATCACCAGAAAATTATTGTCTGGTGGAATGCAGTAGAAGGCTTCAGATATTGGCGAAAGAAAAGGAAAATTTATGATACGAGATATTACAATTGGACAATATTATCCAGTGGAGTCGGTAATACACCGTCTGGACTCCCGGATGAAAATAGTGGGAACATTGATTTATATGATTGCATTGTTCTGTCTGGAAAATCTACCAGGATATTTTGTGGTGGCGGCGTTTTTGGGAATTATGGTGAGGATATCTAAGGTGCCTTTTCGTTTTATGGTAAAGGGCTTGAGACCGATTTTGTTTCTCTTGCTATTTACCGCAGGACTTACCCTGTTTTGGACACCGGGTCAGTTTTTATGGAAGTGGGGAATGATTTCTATCACCATAGAAGGTGTCTGGAGAGCAGTATATATGACGTTAAGGCTGATTTTCTTAATCTTAGGTTCTTCCATATTGACGTTAACCACTACACCGAATCAGTTGACGGATGGATTGGAAAAGCTGTTACATCCATTAACCAAGCTTCATGTTCCGGTACATGAGGTGGCTATGATGATGAGTATTGCTCTTCGGTTCATTCCTATATTAATAGAAGAAATGGATAAAATCATGAAGGCGCAGATGTCCAGAGGTGCAGATTTTGAATCCGGCAATCTTTTTCGACGTATGAAGAATATGCTTCCTTTGCTGATTCCATTGTTTGTGTCAGCCACAAGGCGGGCTAATGAGCTTGCTTATGCCATGGATGCCAGATGCTATCATGGTGGAGAGGGCAGAACGAAAATGAAGCCTTTGAAATATGAAAAGAGAGACATCATAGGATATGTAGTTGTAATGTTTTATCTGATGCTGCTAGTGGTGGTGTCAGTAATTTACGGCAGATTCCTAGGATAGAAAAGAGGAGAAGGTGCAGTAGTAAAAGATGGAATGAGGAAGAAGGAACTATGGAAAAAAGAGAGAATCCAGCGGATAACGAAAATTGTATCAATCAAATAGAAAAGAGAGAAGCAGAAAGAAAAAGACGTATTTTTCTGCGAGTAGCCTATGATGGAACAAATTATCATGGATGGCAGCTTCAGCCAAGAGAAATAACCGTAGAGGGAATGTTAAATCAGGCAATCAAAGCATTGACGGGGGAAGAGATTCAAGTGATAGGCGCCAGCCGTACAGATGCCGGCGTTCATGCAAGAGGAAATATTGCGGTGTTTGACACCAGCTCCCGGATTCCGCCGGAGAAATTTTCTTATGCGCTGAATCAGCGGCTTCCAGAGGATATTGTGATTCAGGAGTCGAAGGAAGTAGAGTTAGACTTCCATCCGAGACATTGTCCCTGTGAAAAGACCTATGAATATTTCATTTTGAATCGAAAATTCCCTTTGCCGGAATACCGAAATACCGCACATTTTGAATATGGCTGTCTGGATATAAAGGCGATGCAAAAGGCATGTGAAGCTTTTATTGGAGAACATGATTTTGCCAGCTTCTGTTCTGCCGGAGCACAGGTGCAAAGCACAGTAAGAACCATTTACAGCTTGGAGGTATTAACCCGGCAGCTTTCTTTAGAAGGAACAAAACAGCAGGAGGAGAACCAAAAGAATCAATTGATTACCATACGAGTAAAAGGAAATGGTTTTCTCTATAATATGGTTCGGATTATTGCAGGAACTCTTTTGGAGGTGGGAAAAGGTCATATCCAGCCAGAAGAAATAGCTGGAATTATTGCTGCCTGTGATAGAGGGAAGGCAGGTCCAACAGCACCGGCAAGAGGGCTGCGGTTAGCAGAAATTAAGCTATAAGCCATAGTATGGGAAAAGCTGTTATTTGCAATAATACTATATATGTATTATAATAAAATTTGTGTGACTAAATTTAGAGTAGAACGAGGTTGTGGTTCATGGATAAGCAGGAGAAAGGCGGTTTAGCGCCAATTATTATGATAAAAAAGACGATGCAAAATCGAAAAATGGTTATGAAATTAGCCAAAAATGATTTTAGAACCAAATACGCTGGTTCTTATTTTGGTATTTTATGGGCATTTGTACAGCCGGTAGTAACCATTTTGCTATATTGGTTTGTTTTTCAGATTGGATTCCGCTCCCAGCCGGTAGGGGATTACCCTTTTGTGCTATGGCTGACAGCGGGATTAATACCATGGTTCTATTTTTCGGATGCGTGGAATGGTGGAACCAGCAGTTTATTGGAATATAGTTATTTAGTAAAAAAAGTGGTATTCGATATTGAGATTCTTCCGGGAATTAAGATTTTATCTTCTTTTCTGGTGAATATCTTTTTTACTTTTTTGATGTTATTTTTGTTTATTGTAAGTGGCTATATGCCATCTATTCATGCTTTACAGTTAGTTTATTATTTACTTTGCAGTAGCGCATTGTCCTGGAGCTTGTCCTATTTTACTTCCGCAGTAGTGGTATTTATCCGGGATTTAGCTCATTTTCAAGGGGTAGCACTACAGGTTTTGATGTGGGTGACACCAATTATGTGGAACTATGATATGGTAAGCGAATATCCATGGCTGGCGATTCTGATGAAATGTAATCCGGTTTTTTATATTGTACAGGGGTATCGTGATTCTATGTTCCGTGGAGGCTGGTTCTGGGAAAGTCCAGTATGGACAGCATATTTTTGGGGAATCGTCCTTTTGCTTTTCTGTATTGGAACCTATGTATTTAAAAGACTGAAGCCACATTTTGCAGATGTTTTATAATGTTTTTGTAGGGAAAGTAGTTCAACTAGGAAGTTTATAGGAGTGATAGATATGACTTCAAATCACGAAACAGGTTCAATAAAAATACAAAATTTAACAAAGGTATACCATTTGTATGATAAAAGCAGTGATAGAATTAAAGAAACCTTTTTTAAAAAGAAATTATCAAAGGATCATTATGCTTTAAATGGTATTAGTTTGGATGTAAAAAAAGGGGAATCTATTGGAATTGTAGGTACCAATGGTTCTGGAAAATCCACCCTGTTAAAGCTTATTACGGGGGTAGTATCACCCACAGAAGGGGAACTGCATACCTATGGAAAGGTTGCGGCGCTTTTAGAGTTAGGTGCAGGATTTAATCCGGAATATACCGGAATAGAAAATATTTATTTAAATGGAACCATGATGGGATATAGCAAAGAGGAAATGGAGGAGAGAGTACCTTCTATTATAGAATTTGCAGATATTGGTGATTTTGTTTACCAGCCAGTAAAGTCCTATTCCAGTGGTATGTTTGCTCGTCTGGCATTTGCAGTATCAATAAGCGTTGAGCCAGACATTCTTATTGTAGACGAAGCCTTATCTGTTGGAGATACCAGATTCCAAGTAAAATGTATCGACAAGATGACAGAATTAAGAGACAAAGGAACTACAATTTTGTTCGTTACCCATGCGGTAGAGCAGATTAAGCGTTTTTGTAATAGAGCCATCTGGATTCGTGAGGGACAGATTGTTCGAGATGGAGAAGCCAGTCAGATTGTAGATTTATATGATAATTTTATGAAGTATGGAGATCGGGCTTTGGAGGAAAAGAAGGACGAAGGAGAATTGAAGCCCTTTTGCATACCAGAGGATTCTTCTTATTTGGCAGCAATCAAAAAAGTGGAAATGAATAAAGAGATCTTTCAGTCTTTTGAGCCGCTAGAGGTTACCGTAACCTATGATATATACGATAAAGACATGAAGGATTTCCAGCTTGGTGTGGCGATTTATAGCATGGATCGAAAGATTTACGTCTTCGGTCCTAATACAAATTTGGATAAATATCCTATGCCTCAGGAAATCGGAAGATATGTTGGGAAATATACGATTCCCAAGCTTGCTCTTATGAGTGGGGATTATATTATTGATGTAGGAATTTATAATAGTGACGGTATTGTGAATCTGGATTATCGCAATGGCTGTAAATCATTCTCCGTTGCAAATGAATATTTTTCTGAGGGAATGGTTTATTTGGAACATGAATGGAGTGTTTTGAAGCAAGAGTAGAAAAGGCATTTGATTAATACGAAGAAAGAGGAAAATTATGAGTATCAGTAACGCAGTGGAAAAATTGAAAAAGATAAAAAGAAGTATTCCTTTTATACAGCGTCCTGCTGAATTGTTATATGTTGCCAGACATAATGGAGTAAAGTCTGCATGGAGTCTGCTACTTTGGAAGGGCCCTCGTTCCATGAGAAAAATGCAGCTACCACCTATTCAGGAGGATATATTTTTTAGCGTAGTAGTTCCATTATATAATACCAATCCTAAATTTCTGCGGGAGCTTATTGAAGCGGTAAAGAAGCAGATTTATCAAAATTGGGAACTTTGTCTGGTGGATGCCAGCGACTCACTAAAAGAGGAGATTCAAAGTATTTGTCAGGAATATGCTCAGGAAGACCAGAGAATCCGCTATATTCCAGTAAAGGAAAATGCAGGAATTTCAAAGAATACCCATTATGGAATTGAGCAGGCAAAGGGAGAATATATTTGTCTTTGTGACCATGATGATATTTTATTACCAAAGGCATTATATATGTTTGCGGATGCCATTTATGAATCCGGCGCAAAGATTTTTTATAGTGATGAAGATCATTTGAATTCTACTAACAATCATGTGATGCCATTGTACAAGCCGGATTGGTCAAGGGATTTATTATATAGTCAGATGTATACCTGTCATGCCTTTTGCTTTGAAAAAGAGATTTATTATGAGGTGGGCGGCTTCGATTCAGAAATGGATGGAGCTCAGGACTATGATTTGATGCTGCGGTTTTCTGAAATAACAGAAGATATCCGTCATGTACCATTTGTATTATATTCCTGGAGAGAGTGTGAAACATCTACTTCCAGCAATGCAGATGCAAAGCCATATGCTCATGTGGCAGGAATTAAAGCGTTAAATGCCCATTTGAAAAGACGGTATCCTGGCATTGCCAAGGCAGAAGAAACAGAGTATCCATTTGTATATCGGGCGCGGTTTGATACATTACAGGATACTCCATTAGTTTCTATCATTATTCCAATGAAGGATAAATGGGAATTAACGAAGCAGTGTATTGACAGTATTCAAGAAAAAAGCACCTATACCAATTATGAAATCTTGGTGCTGGATAATCGTTCCGAAGAACCGGAGACCTTTGAATGGTTCCGGCAGGTGGAAGCAGAGTATAACAATGTTACCGTAATGAAAGCAGACTTTGAGTTTAACTGGTCCAAATTGAATAATTTTGGTATGCAGTTTGCCAAAGGTGATGTATTTATTTTCTTAAACAATGATATTGAGGTTATTTCTCCAGACTGGATGGAAACCTTGTGTGAAAATGCAATGCGTTCCGATATCGGTGTAACGGGACCACTTCTGTTGTATGAGGATGGTACAATACAGCATGCGGGAATTATTGTTGGAATGGGCGGCTGGGCAGATCATGTTTTCAAGGAAACTAAGCCATCTCATACCGGTACACCATATATTTCGCCGATGGTTAGCAGAAATGTTTCTGCTGTTACAGGAGCCTGTATGGCAATTTCACGAAAGACCATTGAGCAGATTGGTAACTTTGATGAACGGTTTATTATCTGTGGAAGTGATGTAGAGCTTTGTATTAGAGCCTATGCCCATGGATTTAATAACTTATATACACCATATGCAAAGCTATACCATCTGGAGTCAAAAAGCAGGGATTCTTACATTCCGGAAATAGATTTTACTATGTCCTATAATTGTTACACCCCATTCCGGGAACAGGGAGATCCGTATTATAATATTAATCTTGACTTTAAGAAACCAGTGCCAAGAGAAAGTGGGGACAAAATGGATTATCAAAAAATAAAAGAACAGTTAAAGAGAAACCGTTTGACGGCAGGTGCCTATGCCAAGCTTCGTGCAGCGGTGAATAAGACTCAGACAAATCATGATATTGTGGAGGTACAGCCTGTCACCCCCAGAGGATTAGAGGGATATGAGAAGAAAAGATTAAACCTTCTGGTTCCTTCTTTAAATGTGGAGCATGTATTTGGAGGGATTGCTACTGCCTTAAAATTCTACAAGCAGTTGGGAGAAAAGCTGCAGGTTGACCTGCGTGTCATTATTGTGGATGCAGAGCTGAATCAGAATGCCATGGTGGATATGACAGGATTTTCTGTGGTTTCCAGTGAAAGTGATGACACTCAGGAAAAGCAGATTGTTTCTTTTGCCAATCGTTATGGCAAGACTATTCCAGTTGGCAAAAATGATATTTTTATGGCGACTGGCTGGTGGACAGCGTATACGATTTTCCCTGTCATTAAATGGCAGGCTCAGACCTATGGAATACAGGAGCATGAGCTGATTTATTTTATTCAGGATTACGAACCGGGATTCTATCCATGGTCTTCCCGGTATTTAATGGCGGACAGTACTTATAAATCAGACATTCCAACTGTAGGTATTTTTAATTCAAAGCTGTTATATGATTATTTCAAAGAAAATGGCTATGAATTTTCTAGAGAATATTATTTCGAGCCAGTATTAAATGAAAAGCTAAAGGAAGAACTGGTAGAAAAGAAGGACACCTATACCAGAAAGAAACAAATTTTGTTATATGGAAGACCAGGTACTGCAAGAAATGCTTTTGAGTTGATTCTTGCATCCTTGAATGAGTGGACCCAGCAATATCCAGGGGCTTCTAACTGGACCATATTGTCCGCAGGAGAAGCCTTTGACGATATTACCTTAAAGAATGGACAAGTGGTAAAAGCTTTAGGAAAGGTTTCTTTAGAGGAATATGCTAAGATTATGCTGGAATCTCAGATTGGAATATCCTTAATGGTATCACCACATCCAAGCTATCCGCCATTGGAAATGTCTACCTTTGGTATGAAGGTCATAACAAATCATTATGGAAATAAGAATTTAAGTGATTTTAATGAAAACATTATTTCCTTAAGCAACTGTTCCAGCACTTCTGTGGCAGCAACCTTAAAAGAATTATGTGAAAAGGAAAATCAGGATTGCCATCCAGTAATGCAGGGGGATTACTTTGCAGGTGAAAATGGATGGGATGCTATTATGAGGGAGCTAACTGATATAAAATAGTTTTGAAGTAATAGAGAAAAGGAAACAAGAGCACGATATAAGCAAAAAGGGATGAAGAAATGAGTAAAAGGAAAAAGAAAGTAGAATCAGAGGAATTAAATATTCGTTGTTGGGGAGTTGTGGCTGCATTATTGTTGATAATAGGAATCCTTTTTGTCAATAGCAGATATTTAGGGGAAAACATTAGCAGTACACTTTCCTTTGAGTCGGGAATTTTGCTGGCAACCAATGAAGGCTATGGGCAGCAGGATAATTTTTTTGAGTACACCGGAGATGAAAATAGTTATATTCAGATTCCTCAGGCTATGGGAAGCACCAATCAGCTTATGCTTGCTTTTGAGACACCAGCTAAGAAAGATACTACCATTAGTCTGAACTATGTAGACCATGAAGGAAATATAATGGAGACTGTAACGGAAGCTGTCTGGGAAAAAGGGGAGTATTGTGTAAAAATAGATTTGGAGCATGAGGTTATGAATTCCTATCTATTGCATATTCCAGAGAATTTTACTCTGAGCCGGGCGGTTTATTCTCAGGTTCCAGAAGGAAATCAGCCTTCGAGAGTAGGTTCGTATTTTCTTATGTTCTTTATGGTGGTGATTCTTCTTGCAATTTTTATTGTGGCTACACCAGTAAAAGAAATTATTGAAGGAACCTATAAAAGTGCAGTTCAAAAATTGAACTGGATGAAAAAGGAATGGAAGGTTGTTTGTAAAAATATTGGAATTTATATAGCTGTAATGGTAGTGGCATTCCTTTTTGCATTGATTTTAAGCAAGTGTGTGAGTTTTGATTTCACTTACAAAATTGCAATTGCAGCCTTTGTATTTGGTTCTGTGTTATATCTGTGCATTTTTAAGCATGCACTTTTTGCTCAGAAATTAGAATGGATGGGCTTCTGGATGATTTTGTTAACTGGATTTCTCTTTGCCTTTACGGAGCCGGTGAATGCAGGTGTATCTTGGGATGATCAGATTCATTATAAGCAAGCGGTACAATTGTCACACTTCTTTGACGACAAAATTTCCCTTTCTGACAGTATCATGGAAGAGGATTGTGTGGCAGTTTCCCAAGCAAAGAAGAATTACACCAGAGAAGAGCAGATTCCTTATGGCAAGATGCTGAACGAAATCGAAGCTTCTGGCTATTATGTAGATTCTGCAAAATATTCCTTTAATGTAATCAGTGCAGCGTATTTGCCATCTGCTATTGGACTGGCATTGGGACGTGGACTCGGTTTGCCATTTACTATTGTTTACTGTATTGGACGGTGGATGAATAGTGTTTTAATGGCTATTTTGGCATATCATTCCATTAAGAGAATCCGAAGTGGAAAACTGGTAGTTTTGTTAATTGCACTGTTGCCAACGATTCAGTTTTTATCCGGTAATTATACCTATGATATTTGGCTTTTGGGATGGTCTATGTTAGGATTGTCTACCTTCTTTGGAGAGTGGCAGCGTCCGGAAGAGAAAATCAAGAAGAATACCATTATATTAATGGCAGTTTCTTTATTCCTATCCATTTTGCCAAAGCAGGTGTACTTCCCACTATGCTTTATTCCGATTTTCATGCCGGCTTCTAAATTTGAGAATAAGAAACAGGCATGGATTTATAGAGGGGTTATTTTAGCAACAGCCATATTGCCATTTGTGGCAGTATTTATGCAGAATATTGTAAATAGTGCCGGTACGGAAGATGTACGTGGCGGAAGTGAGGTAAACTCTGCACAGCAGCTGGCGTATATCAAGAGCAATCTTTCGGAATTTGGAAGAACCCTTGGGGGCTTTTTAAAGGGCTATTTGAATCCGTTATTCATGGGAAGAGAATATTTGTCATTTATGGCTTATGTGGGTTATCTGCCAATTTCTGTAAATTATATTATCGGTGCCATGGTGGTAGGTGCCTTAGTCAGTAGAGAGGAAGGGGAAACGAAATTCCCATGGTGGACCAAGGCAGGGGTTCTTTTAGAATATGTGGTAATTGGAGCCATTGCTGCAGTATCCATGTATGTAGTATTTACTAGTGTTGGTGCTACTACCGTATCGGGATGTCAGGGGAGATATTTATTACCATCCCTGTTCCCATTATTGTTTGTGTGTAGTAGATTCTCAGGAAAGACTTATGTAAAGAAGTATGTAAAAGAAGCAAATATAAATATTATTTTCACACTATTTATGATGGTAACTGCTTTTTGGGGATACTGGGCAGGCTGCTTATGCCTGTATTAATAGAAACAAGAGACATTAAGAAATAAATATATGGAAAGGAAGGGACGATATGAAAGCGAAACAAGAAAAATACAGGATTCCTGTTTGGGCATGCTTCATGGTAGTCTCTTTTCTTTTAGCCATTATTTGTTCCTTGGGGATCGATACAGATGTAAAAAAACAAACAAAGCACTGTTTTTCCAGACTACGTTATACGGTGGAGGAAAAGGAATATGCTTTGTCCGATATGCAGGTCATCAATAGCTCCAAGGAAGGAAATAAAATCACTTCTACTACGGAAGATCCTCAGCTTGTGATAGAAGGGATAGACCGGTACGTGGAGAATGTAGGGATTCATTTCTCTACAGCAATGGAAAATGATACTGCATTAGAAATATTTTATGTCGAAAAAGGAGAAGGGTTTTCCGCTGAAAAAATGCTTTCCCAGCAGATGCAGAAAGGAAGCACCTCAGTTCAAATAGAACTTTTCCGAAAGGTTGATTCCTTGCGGATTGACTTAGGACAGCAGGCAGGTATTTCTTTTGATTTACAGTCTGTTATAGTAAATGATTCCCAAAATGGATATACCCCAGCTCAGACATTAAAAAATGAACTGTTTAAAGCTATGAAGGGAAGGATATGGCTGGACAGAGCGCAAATTCTTTTCTTGGTGCTTGTATTTATATCCCTGCATTTTCTTTTGGGAATAAAGAGATTATACACGGTTCTTTTTGAGAAGCGATGGATTGTAGCAGGTGTGCTATTGCTATTTTTGGTTGTAAACCGTTACAATGGGGATTCCATTACCATGTATGACTATTATGTTCAGCCGGGAATGGGAAATGAATATGTACAGCCAGTATTTGGACAGGAACGGGGAATCCGTAGTGATGAATGGATGGTAGATACTCCTATTGCCATGTCCACGCAATATCTGGATCATCCCTATGGAAAATACAATGATATTATTCGAGGAACGGAGACGCTAAATAATCAAATTCTGTCCATTGGAAGCATTTCTTATCCGCCTTCTTTGATTAAAGCAGTAATCACAGAAGTATTTGGTTATGATTACGGGGCTTCTTTTGGCTGGTATTGTCCTATTTTTTTGATATTCTTATTGACGATAGAATTCTTTTTAATTATAACAAATAGACATAGATTGTTATCGGTCTGTGGTGCCTGTATGCTGGTTTTCTCCTCCTTCTTTTTATGGTGGGGATTCCCGTCTGTGTTCCTAGGAGCTAATGGGGCAGTGGTATGTGCCTATCACTTTATTCAAAGTAAAAATTGGAAAAAGAAGATATTATTAGCTATAGGTACCTGCATAAGTACAGCTTATTTTATTTTGGTATTATATCCAGCCTGGCAGGTTCCTTTGGGATATATTATTTTGGCGGTACTGGTATATTTGATACATGATAACTGGAGCATGATTAAGACCATGTCAAAGAAGGAATGGCTTACTATTGTGGCTGCCGTAGCTGCATGTATTGGCATTGTTTTGGTACAGCTTATTTCCAAGTCAGAATATATCAGTGCAGTAATGAGTACAGAATATCCAGGTTCCCGGGTAGAATACGGTGGATTTTCCATTCATAAATTGTTTAATTACATTCCGGCACTGTTATTTGCCCAGAAGGATTATGGAAATCCTTCTGAGGCGGGAACCTGTGTAGGATTTTTCCCGGTGCCTATGCTTTTGGGAATATATACATGGATTCGTACAAAGAAGAAGGATTGGCTGGTATCTGGTCTGCTTCTGGTAGGAATTTTTCTTACCATTTATACTACGGTAGGATTACCACCATTTCTAGCCAAATGTACCCTAATGACATTTTCCACTTCAGACAGAGCAGTGGGGATGCTGGGCTATCTTCAGGTAGTTCTTTTTATACGTGTGTTGGCATGCATGAAAGAGGAAGAAAGAATTCCGCTGAAAATTTCCGTGGTATTGTCTATTTTAGTAGCAGGAATAGCAGTATTTGCTGCGAATAAAAATGCGCCAGCTTATATGGGAAAAGGGTTTATGCTAATCATGGTTTGTGTATTGGCATTTCTATTTACCTGTTTGATTTCTAAGGTTTCAATGAAATGGAGAAATTGTGGAATCATAGCTATGCTGATTTTTGCTATTGTTACAGGAATGGGAGTTCGACCTATTACCAAGGGCAGTGATGCCATTACTTCCAAGCCACTGGCAAAGGAAATCATCCGGCTGGCAAAGGAAAATAAGGATGCAAAATGGCTGGCAGTAGGAGGATGGGTTGCACTTCCGTCCTTTGCGGTTTCCTGTGGTGCTCCTACCATTAATTCGGTAAACATGTATCCGAATATGGAATTGTGGCAAGAGTTAGATCCAGAAGGTAAATACAATGAAGTGTATAACCGTTATGCTCATATAGACTTGCAACTGGTGGAAGAAGATACTACTATGGAGTTGATACAAGTGGATTCCTTTAAACTTAATTTATCCTATAAGGATATAAGTAAAACCAAGGCCGAATATATTGTTGCTTTAGAAGAATTGCAGATAGATAATCAATGGCTTCGCTTAAAGGAAGTGTATCAGGAAGCTGGAAGCTATATTTATGAGATTGAATACCATTAACCCATTTTGGATTAAGGGAAAAGGATTTTAGAAAGGAACTAATATGTCAAAGAAACATACTTATGCGATTTGTGCTTATAAAGAAAGTGCTTATTTGGAAGAGTGCATTCAATCACTGAAAGCTCAGAGCATGGAATCAGAGATTATTATGGCAACCTCTACTCCCAATGACATGATTCAAAGGCTGGCAGAAAAATATGAGATTCCATTGCATATTAATACAGGACCTGCCGGTATAACTCAGGATTGGAATTTTGCATTAAGCCATGTGAAAACCAAATATGCTACTGTAGCACATCAGGACGATATTTATGAACCAGAGTATACAGAAAAAATAATAGCTTCTATGGAGTCTGCCAAAACACCATTAATCGCTTTTTCGGATTATGGGGAATTGCGGAATGGGGAAAAGGTGTATGATACTACGATTTTAAAGATAAAAAGATTGATGCTGCTACCCCTTCGCATAAAATGTTTTAAGGGAAGTAAATTTATCCGCCGACGGGTTCTGTCGCTGGGAGATCCTATTTGCTGTCCGGCAGTGACATTTTCTCTGGAACAGTTGGAAAGACCGATTTTTCAGGATGGTTTTCGGAGCTGTGAAGACTGGGAGGCATGGGAACGTATTTCTAAGTTAAAGGGAGACTTTCTTTATATCCCACAGCCCCTGATGTGTCATCGGATTCATGAAGAATCAGCAACCACTGCGATTTTGGAAGATAATGCCCGGGTGGAAGAAAATTTTATTATGTATTGTAAATTCTGGCCGAAATGGTTTGCCAGAATCATTAATCACTATTATACTAAATCTGAGGATTCCAATACATTAGAATAAAAGGTGATTGTCAGGGAAGAATACTGCGTAGAAACATAGATGGAAAAGAATAGGAGATGCCAATGAAAAAATTAGTGATTATTCCGGCATTTAATGAGGAAGGCAATTTAGAAAAAACAATAGATGACATTAAAAAGAATGCGCCGGAGTTTGATTATGTTATAATTAATGATTGTTCCACAGATGGAACTCTGGAAATGTGTCGTAGACATGGATATAGCTATCTGAATCTTCCAGTAAATCTTGGAATAGGAGGAGCTGTGCAGACGGGATATCGTTATGCCTATTTCCATGGGTATGATATTGCAGTCCAGTTTGACGGAGACGGACAGCACAGTGCAAAATATTTGGAGGACATGGTGAAGCACATGGAAGAAACGGGTTCCGATATGGTGATTGGTTCCCGATTTATCGAAAAAGAAGGATTTCAATCCTCTGCATTACGTCGTATTGGAATTAAGTATTTTACCGTTTTGATTAAGATTTTAACTGGAAAAACCATTACAGATCCTACCTCAGGTATGCGTATGATTAACCGAAAGCTTTTAAAGAAGTTTACGGATGATTATCCGAAGGATTATCCAGAACCGGAAAGTGTGGTTACCATTCTTTCTGAGAAACACAAGGTAGAAGAAATTCCAGTTATAATGAATGAAAGAGAAGAAGGTGTTTCTTCGATTTCTATGGGAAAAAGTGTATATTATATGATTAAGGTAAGCTGTGCGATTCTTATTGCACGAATGAAGAAATAAGGGAGGCGTGTTGCGTGACATTACGTTTACAGATAATAATAATAGCATGTATGCTATTGGCAGTAATTTACATTGTGAATACTATGAGAAAAAAGAGGATGGATTTTCGCTATGGACTTGGATGGCTGCTGGTAATCGCCTGCATTTCCGTCCTGACAATCTGGCCGGTGTTGTTGGATAAGCTGGCAAAGCTATTAGGAATTGCATCTCCGATGAATATGTTATTTTTCTTTGGATTTTGCTTTGCCGTAATGATTATCTTTTCCTTATCTATGACCATTAGTCATTTGGCTGACAGAGTAAAGAAGCTTTCTCAGGAAATTGCCATTATTCGTAAGGATATGTATGAAAATTATCAGAATAGTCTAAAGGAATAGGAGTTGTATATGCAGAAAGTAACAGTCATTGTTCCTGTTTATAATGTGGAAAAATATCTTGCCAGATGTCTGGATAGTTTATTAAACCAGACCTATGAGAATTATGAGATATATTGTGTGAATGATTGCAGCCCGGATAATAGTCAGGCTATTTTAGAAGAATACGCAGAGAAATATCCAGAACTTCTTCATGTTATGGCAAATCAGGAAAATATGGGTCAGGGCAGAAGCCGGATGAGGGCAGTGTACCAGACAGATAGTGACTATATTATGTTTGTGGACAGCGACGATTATGTGGCAAGGGATTATATCGAACGATTCATGTCTGAAGTGAAGGAAGAGCCCTATGATATTGTAGTTGCAGGATTTACCAGAGATATTGATGGGAAATGCAAGGAGCACGATATTAAAGATAGTCCATGGACTTTGGCTTGCTATTCTGTTGCCTGTGCAAAAATGATACGAAGACAATTTCTGTTAGAACATGGAATTGACTTTACAGAGATTCGCTGCGGTGAAGACATTTATTTTAATACCGCCATTTATTATCAGGATGTGAAATATAAAATTATTCATTATTTTGGATATTATTATTATTTAAACAGACAGTCTACTAC
>CAZEFX010000018.1:0-35046 GCA_964511525.1 uncultured Jutongia sp. | reverse complement strand
AAGTAAAGAAAAATTTTTCGGGATTGCCTTTTCGTAGACAACGCAGGTCTTTAGAAGGACTTCGCTTTCTAAGCTTTTTACATGGCGCACCGCCGCAGCACTGTCTGAACAGGATGGATGAGAGATGCAGTTTTCCTACGCAGAACGCTTTCGCTGCAAGAGATGACGCAATGGTGCATAATGTCTCAAAATACGAGACATAAGCACCAGCGTCATCGATGCCCTGCTTTAGGAGAACTGCACTCCATCCATCTCTGTGAGTTTGCGGAGGCGGTGCGTAATCACCAGTAGAAAGCAGAAAGCGATTAGTCCTACTTAAGACCGTAAAATGTTGCAAGAAAAGGCAACCCAAAAACTTTTTCTTTTATTTCGTTATCTCCAACGAAAAATCATCCTTTGAAAAGTCTCATAGTTAATATAATGGGAAGCTATGTGAATTTTGCATGCATGAAGTTTGAGTAATAAAATAATTAAGAATTTATAAGAAACAAAGGAGCCTTCTATGGATAGTTTTTTATTCAGCTTAAATGCTACCGTGCCTGTATTTGCCATTATGATTATAGGCAATCTTTTAAAGCGCATTCATCTGATTGACGATCATTTTGCCTCAGTAGCCAACAAATTTGTTTTTAAGGCCTGTCTTCCTTGTTTGGTTTTTCTGGATTTGGCAGATACCAATATCCGGGAAAATTTCGATTTGAAATATGTTGGATTCTGTTTTGCCGCCACACTGGTTTCCATTCTGGTGATCTGGTTTCTGGCAAAATATTTCATGAAGGAAAAAGACAGTGTAGGGGCTTTTGTTCAGGGCGCTTACCGCAGCAGTGCCGCCATACTGGGAATCGCTTTTATCCAAAATATTTACGGAGCTTCCGGCATGGCTCCCCTGATGATTATTGGCTCTGTTCCTTTGTATAATATTTTTGCGGTTATTGTACTGACCTTTGAAAGCAATAATAAAGAGCTGTCCCAAAACCGCAGTCAAATAAAAACCGCCTGTGTAAATATTATTAAAAATCCTATTATTATTGGAATTATACTAGGGCTTCTGGCTTCTTTAATCAACCTCCAAATGCCAAAAATGCTGAATAAAACCATTCATAATCTGGCTGTTATGGCATCTCCTTTGGCGTTAATTTCCATTGGAGCCTCTTTCGAGGGACGGAAGGCTCTGGCAAAAATAAAGCCAACCGCCATAGCTTCTTTTCTGAAGCTTGTGGGGTTGGCTGCCATCTTTCTTCCTCTGGCTGTCTGGCTTGGATTCCGTGACCAGAAGTTAATTGCCATTGTGATAATGCTAGCTTCACCATGCACACCAACGGCTTATATTATGGCGAAAAATATGGATGGGGACCATGTTCTCGCCTCTAGTATCGTAGTAACAACAACTCTGCTGTCTTCCATCACCCTCACCTTTTGGATTTTCCTAATGCGGGCACTGGAGCTCATCCAATAAATTAACGATTCATACAACGCAGAAAAGGTCTTTTATTTTCCAATTCGTGAACGCCTTGTGGCTCGAAATGAGCTACGCAATGGTGCATAAGATGCTATCTTCATGAAAATGCATTCGATACCATCTAAGCACCAGCGAGCTCAAACGTCACTCATTCGGAAAATTAAAGACCTTTTCTGCTGTGTATTGACTGCTTATAAAATTAATATTATGAATCTTTACCCTTATTTACGACTCCCCATTCGTAGAAGCGAAGAGAGCAGCAATATCTTCTGCAGACATGATTCCGTTGGTATCATTTTCCTCTGCTACTGGCTCTGGCTTTTCTTTTTCCTTTTTCGCCTCTTCTTCCTCTTTTTCTTTCTGCTTAATCTTCAATAACTCCACCGCAGTTAAGTTCTCTTGTGGCTGCTCCGGAATCTCTTCCGGTTCCTTCTGGTCCTCTTCGGAAACTTCCACTGCTTCTGGTTCTGATTCTTCTAACGGAATTTGAATCTCTTCCGATTCATCCAATGGAAGTGGGATTTCTTCTTGTTCCTCCGATGCTCCTACCGTAAATAAGGAATCCTCTTTCTCTGTTTCCTCTGTAGGAAGAGAAATCTCTTCTAGTTCCTTTAATATATCTGCTGGTAAAATATCCTCCAGACGAGTTTCTGACTCCTCTTCCTGCATTTCCTTCCGGGCAGATAACAGGTCCGTGAGAATATCCTCCTGCAAATCAAAAAGCTCTGGCTCTCTTTCAGAAAATAGTTCTGGTTTCTGGTTTTCTTCTATTATATCGGAAACCGTTTGTTCTTCTGTCTTTTCCTCTTCCATATCAGAAACTGTCAGCTCTTCTGTCTTTTCCTCTTCTATATCAGGAATTACCAGCTCTTCCATCTTTTCCTCTTCTATATCAGGAACTGTCAGCTCTTCCATCTTTTCTTCTACTTTATCAGGAACTGTCAGCTCTTCCATCTTTTCCTCTTCTATATCAGGAACTGCCAGCTCTTCCATCTTTTCTTCTACTATATCAGGAATTGTCAGCTCCTCTAGCTTTTCCTCTTCTAGCGAAAAATGTTCTGTTTCTTCTGTTATAAACAAATCAGATAAGTCATTTTCCTTTGGCAAGATACTTTCTTCTGTCAAAGTACCTCCGGCAAACAGTTCACTAATCCTCTCGTTTTCCATGTCCGAGGAAGAAACGGGCAGGTTAGAAATCTGCTGGCCAAGAGACTGAATTTCCTGTTCTACCTGCTTAACTGCCTGCAATAAATCTCTGACAGACTGTTCTGTAAGCTGCTGAGACTGTTCCTGTCCCTTTTTATTATATTTTACAATCAGCTTGGCAGACTTCATTATATTTTCGTTGATGCTTTCTAAAAGCCGGTCTCTCTCTTCATTGCTGACTCCTAAAGAAAGGGTCTGCTCACTTGCAGCAAAAGACTCCTGACTATCCATAACAGAAAGCTCCTGTCCCTCATCATCAACTTCATTAGAAGTTTCTTCTCCACGGGCCGCTTTCTGCATCTTCACAATTTCGGAAAGACGCTTATTTAATAAGCGGTATAGCTTTTCATCATATTCTCTTTTTCGGTTCTCTTCCTTTTTTCGGGCAGAGGATACGCTGCTTTGAATCCCATCCACAACAAAATAGGTGCAGCACAAAATAATTGCTGCCAGTACCACACTAAGGATGACTCCTATGGTAGAAGAACTTAATATGTCCCGAAAAATCAGCTCTGCCAAAAATGCCGCAATCCCAACTAAAATGGATAAGGTCGTTGTCTTTTCTGTGCTCATAGTCTGCATCAGACCCCTTTCTATCTTCTGCTCCACCTCTTACAGTGCGGAACTATTTAAATACTCTTCCTGATATGGTGTCAATTGGTCAATATCTTTGCCCAGGAACCGCAGCTTACGATATGCCACCTCCATATCCACTTCCTTTGGAACATCAACGAGACGTTCCTTCAAATCATTTTCATGCTCCACTAAATACTTTGCACTTAATGCCTGAATGGCAAAGCTCATATCCATAATCTCCGCCGGATGTCCATCTCCTGCTGCCAGATTTACCAGACGTCCTTCTGCCAATACATAAATCCAGTTGCCGTTTGGCAGCTTATATCCCATAATATTATTTCTCATTTCCGCAGATTCTGTAGCGATTTCACGAAGACGCTTCATATCAATTTCCACATCGAAATGACCTGCATTACAAAGAATAGCGCCTTCCTTCATTTCCATAAAATCTTCTTCATCAATAACTCCGGCACAGCCTGTTACAGTAATAAAGAAATCACCCTGTGCTGCCGCTTCTTTCATTGGCATTACTTCAAAACCATCCATAACTGCTTCGATTGCTTTTACCGCATCAATTTCTGTCACAATAACTCTGGCACCTAAGGCTTTGGCGCGCATAGCCACACCTTTACCACACCAGCCATATCCGGCAACTACTGCAATCTTTCCTGCTACAATCAGATTTGTAGTACGGTTGATTCCATCCCACACAGACTGTCCTGTACCATACCGGTTATCAAATAAATGCTTACAATCCGCGTTATTTACCATAACCATTGGAAACTCTAACTCCTCAGCCGCTGCCATAGCCTGCAGACGGATGATTCCTGTAGTGGTTTCCTCACAGCCACCAATCACATATGGAATCTGGTCTCTCTTGGTGGTATGAAGCATATGCACTAAGTCACCGCCATCATCAATAATAATATTTGCCTGATGGGAAAGTGCCTCTGCGATATGTGCCATATACTCTTCCTCTGTTGCCCCGTGCCATGCAAATACATTCAAACCAGCTTCTACCAAAGCCGCTGCCACATCATCCTGAGTAGACAATGGATTGCTTCCTGTAATATACATTTCTGCTCCACCTGCTGCCAATACCTTACATAAATAGGCTGTCTTTGCCTCTAAATGAATAGATAACGCAATTTTCTTTCCTGCGAAAGGCTTGCTCTGGGAAAACTCTTCTTCCAGACTACGAAGAAGTGGGCAATTCCGACGTACCCATTCTATTTTATGTGCTCCTGATGGCGCTAAATTAATATCTCTAATCTGACTCATGGTAACTTCCTTTCTTTCTCTTTCGCCGTAACGAAATTCTTTATAAACAATTATATTTCATTGTACCATTTTCCCGCCAAAAAACAAACCCCTTTTCTTGCCAACTTCCTTAGAATCCGCTATAATAACCTGTGTTTTGAATGATAGCAAAGAAAGGAACGATTATGCGTCTTAGAAATGTAAAGGGATCTCAGGAAAAAATCTTAGAAAATAAATATACCATCCAGACAGATGGAACAGACGGAAAGGAATATCAGGGTCTGTGGAAAAAGAACTTCTTCCACAATGATAAACCACTTCACATTGAAGTAGGTATGGGCAAGGGGAAATTTATTTTAGAAATGGCAAGACAAAATCCAGACATTAATTATATTGGTATCGAAAAATACTCCAGTGTATTGGTACGTGCCATTGACAAGCGTGAGGAATTAGAAAACGATAACCTTCTTTTTATGCGTATGGACGCAGAAGAAATCGCCAGCTATTTTGCACCAGAGGAAGTGGATAAAATCTATCTGAACTTTTCCGACCCATGGCCAAAGGACAGACATGCCAAGCGTCGTCTGACCTCCACTCAGTTTCTGGCCCGTTATGACCAGATTCTTGCAAAGGACGGCTGCATCCAGTTTAAAACAGACAACCGTCCATTGTTTGATTTTTCTCTGGAACAAATTGAAGAGGCTGGCTGGATTTTGGATGAATGCAGCTTCGACCTTCATGCCAATGGTCCTGCTCCAAATAATGTTATGACAGAATATGAAGAAAAATTCTACCAGAAAGGGAATCCAATCTGCCGGCTGGTAACACATCGGGAATACAGATAGCTTCTGATGATATTAATTATGTGCGATGACGCAGAACAAGGTCTATGGTTTTCTTTTAAAGCGGCGTTTGGTCTAGCTGGTGTTTAGACGGTATCAAGCACATTGTGCGTAGATAGCGTCTTAAGCACCATTGCCAAGACCAATTCGAGCCGAAAGGCGCCCGTGTAAAAGAAATACCATAGACCTTGTTCTGCGTCACTATTCATAATTAATATTATCTGAATCTTACTCTTCTTTATACTTCTCCAATGCCGGAATCGTCCTTCCCCGCAATCTGAACTTAATCGCCTTATTGGTCAGATGTGCAATTACTGCCACTGTGGGCACACCAATAAACATACCGATTACACCAAAGTATGCGCCACCTACAGTAATAGCAAAGATAACCCAAAGCGGTCCAAGTCCGGTGGAATCTCCCAGAATCTTTGGCCCCAGTACTAATCCATCAAACTGCTGCAATAGGAATACCATAATAGTAAATACAATGGCATCTCTCGGGGAGGTGCAGAGATAAATTAAAATCCCTGGAACTGCTCCAATAAATGGCCCAAAATATGGAATCATATTGGTAACACCTACGATAACACTAATGAGTACCGCATATGGTAAATCTAAAATATGCGTCAATACGCAGCAGAGACAGCCGATAATAAAGGAGTCAATGGCTTTTCCAATAAGAAAAGAACTAAAAATGTTATTACATTCCCGGCAGGTATTACATATGGTATCCCCTTTTTTCTCATCGAAAATGGCATATACTAGTCTCTTTAACTGATACTGGAAGCCTTTTTTACCTGAAATCATATATACAGAAATCATAATAGATAACAAAATATTGATTAGCAGGCTCACCAAAGACATGGATAAGGAGTATACCCATGGTATTACATCTCCCACCAGATTTGTTCCAAAGTCTACTAAATCTGGTACTAAATCATCCATCTTGGTTAATAGCCATTCAAAATTAATTTCTGGATAATTCTTTTCCAAATTCATAATAAAATGTACCACCTTGTCATACATCTCCGGTACATTCCCTGTAAAATCACGGATACTTTCTGCTAACTGCGGAATTACAAAACAACATGCTAACGCTATAAATGCCAGCACAATAATGTATGCCAAAGCGATAGAAGTATATTTAAAAGCTCGTTTCGCCTTACCTTTCCCAACATATTTCTGGAAAAATCCATTAATCCTTTCCACCAATGGAGAAATAAAATAAGCAATTAACAATGCTGCAAGAAATGGAGATAACACCCCTAACAAATCCGAAACAAACCCTTTAGTTCTATTCCATTGGGAAATCAACATGATAATTACTGCTCCACAGGCAATAACAAACAAAGCATACTTACATATGGTAAGATATTTTCTATTTCCCAAAAATCCTATTTCTTCCTTTCCATTCTGCTCTTTCTCTACGTTCTTTTCTGCCTTCTTTTCCGTCATAATTAAATCCTCGTTTCTTCTAGTAAATCCCTACCCCTATATGTATTTTTAATCCTCAGATTTTTAAATCCTGCTTTACAAACAGTCTATCAGGAACCGTTCCATAATAATCGGCTTGGAAAAATAATATCCCTGATAGCTATGCACCGGATATTTTTTTACAAAATCTATCATATCCCGCTCTTCCAAACCTTCCATACAAACCTTTATCCGCATTTCCTTAGCGCATTCTGTAACCGCCTTAACAATGGCTTGGCTTGCAATATTTTTCTGGATGTTAAAAATAAATCCCCTGTCAATCTTTACGGTATCCACAGGAATCTTAGTCAAAAGCTCTAAAGAAGCAAAGCCAGTACCAAAATCATCAATTGCCACCTTGATTCCCTGTTTCTTTAAATAACAAATCATATCACAAAGATATTTCTCCTCCAAATGACGGCAACGCTCTGTCAATTCCAAACATAAATTCTTTGTTGGAAAACCCGTTTCCTCTAAAACATTTTTTATCATATTCTTGAATTCGATATTAGCCAATTGAGGATATGCTAAATTAACATTTACCACAAAATTCGGATTTGCTTCAATAATCGGCATGGTTTCCTTTAAAGCCTTCTTTAGAATCCAGATTCCCAGTTCCCAGAAGCTTGGGTCATTTTCCAGCCAAGGAATAAAAATTCCTGGAGGCACTTCCCCAAAAGGCTCCTTCTTCCAACGCAACAATGCCTCTGCACCAATCACCTTCTCTTCTTGAGCGTCTACAATGGGCTGATAGCATAAATAAAATCCCTCACATTGATTAACAATGCTGCTTCTGATGGCATTCATAATCTCCAGATTCTTCCGATTATCCCGCAATAAATCCTTTTCAAAAAATACCAATTCACCATGGAATTTACGCTTGGACTGCTCTAAAGCATATCTGGCACTGGTCTGCACCGAGATTTCATCATATTCTTGACTAAACTCTACAGCACCTCCCGATACTGTCACTGCAATCTGGATACCATCTACGTAAATATAATGTTTTCCCTGTTCCCGTATCTTTGAATACAATTCCTTTACTTCATCCTCTGTACCATTCATGACACAACAAGCAAATCGTACTCCATCCATACGGAATAAGGTGTCACCTTTCTTAATTTCACTGCGTATACGATAGCCAAATTCACGAAGAACTTTATTTCCAAAAGCATATCCATAGGTCGCATTGATTTCCGAAAAATTATTAATGGAAACCACAAGAATCGTAACACTCTGCTGAACACGATCCAGCTTACTTATATGCTCTCCAAACTCATATATATTATACAGATTGGTGATGGCATCAACATTATCCATAATTCCATGATTCTCAATGGCACCAATAAATAAATCCGGTTCTTCCCCCTGTCCTCTGATTACACTACCACGACAGGTACAAATCACATATTCACCGTCCTTATTGCAGGCACGATAATCCATATCATGACGATCCTTCTTCCCTGAAAAAACCGCCTCGATGTCCTTTAGATACATTTCCCGATCCTCTGGATGAATATGCTGCGCCCAGACTAGTCCTGCATCTTCCATATACTCTCCAGGCAATCCAAAATCCTCCACCGCATTCCGAGACCATCTTGAAATACCTGTTTCCATATTGCAAAGATATACATATCTACGCCTGGAGGCAACTGCAAATCCATCAAAAAGCCGGCTGTCTAATTCCGCTCGATTCAACATAATATCAACCCCATTACTTTTCTATTACTATTTTATTTCCGATTCGTTAGCACTTACTACCATTTTATCTTCTGAACAATGCCATGTCAACCTAAGAAAACTACGGATTCCTCTTTACTTTTCGGGAGAATTAAACTTCCTAGCAATATCAATTATAACAAATTGACGCCACAAAAGGTCGTTGGTTTTCTTCTTTGCGGACGCCTCTCGGCTCGAAATGAACTACGTAACGGTGCATAGAAGCACAACCTTCATGCTAACGCATTCTGTTGTACTTCAAACACCGACGAGTTCAAACGCCGCTCAGACAGAAAACCAACGACCTTTTATGGCTGTGCATTGGCTGATTATAAAATGATATTATAGGAATCTATAATTACATAGCTTTAATAATTGAACCGATTATCTTCTCGATTACTGCCTATATAACGATAATATTATCTATAATTGTATACGCAGAATATAAAAATTACACTATGCCAATTATGGGTTGCCAATACACAGCAGAAAAAGGTCTTTTATTTTACGAAGGAGTGGTGTTTGAGCTCGCTGGTGCTTGGAGAATATCAAGTGCTTTAGTGCGAAGATATTCTCCTATGCACCATTGCGTAGCTCATCCCAAGCCGCAAGGCGTCCACGAGTCGGAAAATAAAAGACCTTTTTCTGCGTTATGTCCCCATAATTGATATTGTGCAAACTATTCTAATACGTATCGTTATAGATAATTTTCGTTTTGATGTCCTCAGCCGTCTCCTTATCTTTTAAGGCTTCGATGATTGCCCCTGCAAACTCAATGCAAGTGCCCATACCACGGCTGGTGATAACATTGCCATCCACTACCACTGGCTGTTTCACGTAGTTTCCAGTGACAAAGTCTTCTTCATAGGATGGATAGCAGGTTGCATTTTTTCCTTCCAAAATACCAAGTGAAGAAAGTACGGTAGGAGCTGCACATACTGCTGCCAGTTTCTTTTCATCATCAGCAAATGCAGTAAGCTTTTCGCAAAGTGGTTCATAAGCCCGCAGATTTGGTGTTCCCGGGATTCCCCCTGGCAGAATCAGCATCTGTGCCGTTTCAAAATCAGCATCCGTAAAGAGAACGTCTGCTTTAATAGTAATGTTATGAGAACCAGTAACCTCTAACTGTTCTGTGATAGATACCATGTCGATACTAATATTTGCTCTGCGAACCATGTCTACTACAGTGAGCATTTCCACCTCTTCATAGCCGGGAGCAAGAAAAATAAGTGCTTGTGCCATAATAACCTCTTTTCTGCGCAACTTTCTTTGCGCTGTTTATTTTAATCCTTTCAAATGTCAAACTTCTCATATACGAAATGGATACCGCTTTACATAATGGATATTATAAGACTTTACTCCTTCTCGAAAATCTGGTTCCATGCTCTGGTGTCCAGAAGTTCTTCGTAAGCATCTGCTGCTGCGTCGTACTCTTCTTCATCGGTAATGTCTTCCATTTCATAGTCATCATTTCCCAAATCCTTTAAACGAAATACAAAGTACTCAGTTACTTCTTCCACTTCTCCAGGAATCACTGCTGCGTATGTTTTTCCATCTACTTCGTAGATTTCATCTACATAGAAATCCTTTTCCTGTCCATCCTCATCAGTAAGAGTTACCATGGTTTCTTCATATTCGTAATCGTTATTTTTATTTGCCATATCCAGCCTCCATATCGTTAAAATCTAAATTTTCTTCTTAAATTGCTCAAATTTCTTACAAACAAAATGAGAGTAACCTCCCACAACATCAATTATCATATCATACCCCCCTGAAAAGGGCAATCTTGCATTTCTCTCTGTGGTCATGTAATATAGTCTTATCGAACAAACTTTCTATAGGGGGGAGTGCTTATGAGAAGACGGCGAATCACTTTACATATCCTCTTTTGGATTTTCATAATTTTACTTTCTGTGTTAGGACTTTCTCTACTGATTGTCTACTATGGAGCCGGAGCTTTACCTGCCCTTCTTTGCGGATGGCTGGTTATTGTATTATTCTGTTGCTATAAAATTCATAACCTATTTTATAAGCGTAGCTCTTACCAAAAAGGAGACTGGACCTTGCAGGATTTGGATGACATTTCCGGTAACGATTTTGAGGCTCTGACCTGTGATATTCTTGCTTCTAATGGTTTTGACATTGCCGAAAGCACTCAGGCAAGTGTAGACTTTGGTGTTGATGTTCTTGCCAGAAAGGATGGGGTTTCTTATGCTATCCAGTGCAAACGCTACACCTCTCCGGTGGGGATTGATGCTGTGCAGCAGATTTACGCCGGAAGGGCATACTATGAATGTCATGTTGCTGTAGTTCTTACCAACCAGTATTTCACCTCCAACGCCAAAAAACTGGCAGACAAGCTAGGAGTAGTCCTTTGGGACAGGGACATGCTGAAGGAAATGCTTTAAATGAAACTAAGGGTATGCAAAGCAAACTGGCAGATGCCTATCAGCTGCAAGTTAAAGAAAGGTATTGTTTTCATGCATATTGTTAAAATTTCCGTTCGTAATCTGGTGGAATTTATCCTTCGTTCAGGGGATATTGTTGCCTCCGAAAGCGGACTTGCTGACCCGGATGCCATGCAGGAAGGCACCCGTATTCATAAAAAGCTTCAAAAAAGAATGGGCTCCTCCTATCGGGCAGAGGTACCTTTAAGTATAACCCTGCCTATCAGTCAGGATGGTGTGGATCTGGAAATCACTGTGGAAGGCCGTGCCGATGGAATTTTCCCAGACGAATTGGGAGATGGTATGGTAATTGACGAAATCAAAGGGATTTACCGCCATGTTTCTACATTAAAGGAACCCGTAGGAGTACATCGCGCCCAGGCTCTCTGCTATGCATATATCTATGCCCTCCAGCAGGAGCAGGAAAAAATGGGAGTACGCATGACCTATTGTCACATTCCTACAGAGGAAGTGCGTTATTTTTCGGAATGGCTTTTCAGAAAAGAATTAGAGGACTGGTTTCAGGAATTAATTCAAGAATATGCGAAATGGGCAGTCTGGCAGATAAAATGGCAGGAATGTAGGAATGCTTCTATCAAAAAAATTGACTTCCCCTTTGAATACCGGGAAGGACAAAGAGACTTAGTAAAAGGGGTATATCAAAGCATTTTAAGAGAAAAGCGACTTTATATTGAAGCCCCTACCGGAGTGGGAAAAACCATTTCCACCGTATTTCCTGCGGTAAAGTCTATGGGAGAGGGTTTGACAGAAAAGATTTTTTATCTTACTGCAAAAACCATTACCCGCACCGTAGCAGAAGAAGCCTTTAGCCAGCTGGCCCGTCAGGACATGCAGCTAAAATGGATTACCTTGACAGCAAAAGAAAAGATTTGTGTATTAGAAAAGCCTCAATGTAACCCGGGCTCCTGTCCAAGAGCTCTGGGGCATTTTGACCGGGTAAATGATGCGGTGTTTGACCTGCTCATCAGCGAAAATGCCATTTCCAGAGAAAGCATTCTGACCTATGCTGAAAAGCATAACGTATGCCCTTTTGAAATGAGTTTAGATGTCAGTACCTGGTGTGATGCCATTATCGGAGATTATAACTATGCTTTCGATCCTACTGCCAGCCTAAAACGCTTCTTTGCCAACGAAAAAAAGAATGATTATGTCTTTCTTGTGGATGAAGCCCACAACCTAGTGGATCGTGCCAGAGAAATGTACTCTTCTACTTTATGCAAGGAGGACTTTCTTTCCGCCAAAAAGATTGTTTCCAGTCACAACAGGAAACTGGCTCGCAGCTTGGAAAACTGTAATAAAGCACTTTTAGAATTAAAACGGGAATGCGAAGAGCTTCGTCTTTATGACCCGGTAGAAATCGAACCATTTGTCCTTAAGCTTTTACGGCTGGTTTCTCTCTTCGAGGACTTTTTACAGAACCGTCCTGACAAGGCATGGGAGGCTTCTGGCGATACTTCCGTACCTCTGGAAAACGACGCAAAGGAAAAGCTCTTGAATTTCTATTTTGAAATCCGCAGTTTCCTTACCATTTATGAAACATTAGATGAAAAATATACGGTTTATTCTAATTACACTAAGGATGGCTCTTTCCTTTTACATTTACAATGTATGGATCCTTCCACGAATCTGGACAATTGCTTTAAAAAAGGAAAATGTGCGGTTTTATTTTCTGCCACCTTACTTCCCATTACTTACTACCGGGAACAGCTGGCTGGCCGTGAAGAAGATTATGCCATTTATGCTCCATCTCCATTTTCTACCGCTAACCGGCTCCTAATGATTGGACGGGATGTCAGCACCAAATATACCCGGAGGGGTCCGGCAGAATATAAGAAAATGGCTAATTATATCATGGAATTTATCCGGGGAAGGATTGGAAATTATCTAGCCTTTTTCCCTTCCTACCGTATGATGGAGGATGTGCAGGAATATATTGAAGCCGCGTTATCAGAGACTTCTCTATCTGTAGACATCCACGCGCAGGAATCCATTATGACAGAGGAGGAAAGAGAATTGTTTCTGTCCCATTTTCAGGACACTCCAGAAACTACTACTCTGGGGCTTTGTGTTATGGGAGGGATTTTTGGTGAGGGAATCGACCTGAAGGATAGCCGGCTTATCGGTGCAGTCATTGTGGGCACCGGTCTTCCTATGGTTTGTACAGAAAACGAATTGTTCCGAGAATATTTTGACCACCAAAAGGGCACAGGGTTTGACTATGCCTATCAATATCCCGGCATGAATAAGGTATTGCAGGCAGCAGGCAGAGTGATTCGTACCGATACCGACCGGGGCGCTATCCTGCTTCTGGATGACCGTTTCTTGCAGCCTAGTTATCAGAAACTTTTTCCGCGGGAATGGTATCCCTATGAAGTGGTAAATAAGGAATCCATGCAGAAACACCTGCTGGAATTCTGGAGATAATATGATTTATATAGCTTCCCATAATATTAATTATAAGTAAGTGACGCCACAAAAGGTTATTGGTATTTCTTCTTCGCGGACGCCTCTCGGCTTGAAATGAACTACGTAGCGGTGCATAGAAGCACAACTTTCATGCTAACGCACTCGGTTGTGCTTCAAACACCGACGAGTTCAAACACCGCTCAGACAGAAAACCAATAACCTTTTGTGGCTGTGCACTGGCTAATTGTAAAACAATATTATGAGAATCTATAATTACGTGTTTTTTAATTGAACAGAGTATCTTTTCAATTAATGTCTATATAACCATAATAGCATTTAGAATTGTATACATAGAATATGAAATTTACCATATAGAAACTATGGGTTACCAATGAACAGCAGAAAAAGGTCTTTTATTTTCCGAACGAGTGGTGTTTGAGCTCGCTGGTGCTTAGAGAATATCAAGTGCTTTAGCACGAAGATATTCTTTTATGCACCATTGCGTAGCTCATCCCAAGCCGCAAGGCGTCCACGAGTTGGAAAATAAAAGACCTTTTTCTGCGTCATATACCCATAATTGATATTATTTTTCCGTAGGTCTTTGTTGCTTTCTCTTCACCTTATCTGCATACATCTTCTGGTCTGCTGCCATAATGAGACTTTCTGTGTCCATTCCATCCTCTACCGGACGACACGCCACACCTACACTGGCTCCTACCGGATATGGCTTTTCAGTGACTCCCGGTTCCATTTGAATCTGCTTATTAATGGCCTTTGCCAAACCTTCCTCTGTATACGCATTTTCCGTATCTGCAAATACAGCACAGGTAAACTCATCACCACCAAATCTTGCGCAGATAGCGTCCTCGCCTACTACTTTCATAATAGCATGGGACACTGTTGTAATGGCGAAATCACCCTCTGCATGACCAAAGGTATCGTTAATATATTTCAGCCGGTCCATATCAATAGATATCATAAATAAATAGGAACCTACTCCATTACTACACCGTAGAAAGTCTGTCAGTCTCTGATAGAAACCACGGCGGTTATAAATACCTGTCATAGAATCCTGAATCGATAACAGGGAAATTTCATTATATGCATTCTGCAGACTCTCGTTTAACACATTTAACTTCTTATTATACAGTACGGTATAAATAGAGTTAGACAGGAACATGCCAAACTCATTGCATCGCTGTAATCGTCTGTCATTTAAATCCTGAAATCCTTCTGCAATATATCCATATACTGTATCACTGGTGTTAAGAGCCCGTACCACCAGCACATCAATGCCACTTTCTTCCTCTAGCATCTCTTCAAACCGTGGAATTAAGCTATCAGCTGGAAATTTTTCTCCCGGCTTTTCAAACTCGCCTTTATCTCCTCTTAAAATCGTTATCATTTCAGAAAACTCGCTTGGAACCTCATAGGAATCCAAACATTCGCTCTTAATACAGGCAAAATGAAAATGATCACTCCATAGCTTCACAGTTTCTGGTAAAATTTCTGCCACATCCATAACCTTCTGCTTTGTTAATACAGAGGTAACCATTTGATTCATTGCATGATTATGCCATGCGCAATCTCCAACGTCATCAAATAAGGTTGAGATAATACGGTTACGGTCATAATATTTCTTTGGTCTGCATCCGCAGGACTGACTCGGAGTCATCTTAAACTCTACAATACATCCTGTCGGACTTACTTCTCTGCTTTTTTCTACCTTCTTAATCTCACTAAAAATAAAATTTAATGATTTCTTATAAGAGGGTTCGCAGGTAGTAAGCATTGGGGTATGATACTTTGCAGACTGTATTCCGTCAAAACCTGTAACCATTATATCATTTGGCACCTTAAATCCCTCTTCTTTCAACACAGAGCAGGTAGTAATTGCCATAGAATCATTAGCACAAAGTATGGCATCCGGCTTTGGATCATTGGTTGCTAAAAACTTTCTCACCGCTATTTCAGATGGTCTTGCCCAGAAATCGCCATACGCTAAGCGTTCTTCCTCAAAAGGAATTCCATATTCCGCCAATACTTCCTTATAAATACGAATTCTGGTGTCAGAAAATTCATTCCCTTTAAATCCTGCCAGCATATTAATGTATCTGGCTCCATGGTCTTTAATAATATGATGCACTAACTGACGAAAACCATTGCTATAATCCATAGTCAGATTGTAGCATCCGTCTACTTCGCCATCTAAAGAAAAAACTGGTATGTTCTTTTCTTTTCCTATGTCTACAATCTCACGAATTAACTTTTTGTTCTTTATAGTTTCTGTTAAAATAACAAATGCTTTAAAATCACCAGAACGGCTTAGTTCAAATATTTTATTTGCAGCCTTTACTTCATCGGCATCATCACCCGTATCCACGCCAGAAGAAAACACTACAGTAAAATAGCCTTTTTCTAAAGCAACCTTCTTTAATTGAGAAATAAAATCCATGGCATTCCATTCAAAAATCCGGGCACCAAAAACGCCAATGACCTTTCTTTTCTTATCCATATTTATTACCCCTTTTTCCGCTCATCTCTTGCTTGTTTTCAAGAGTCATATAGAGTTATTATAGCACTCCCCATTCCCACTGTCAAAAAACTCTTAAATGATTAAGAAACAAGACTTTTACACCTTTTCATAAGTCTGCTCAAAGACCTCTTTCTGGATAATATAAATATCTTTTACATCGTCCCTCCGAACTGCCAGATAATCTCCCTGTCGTCCAAGAAAATAAACCTGGCTGTCTCTTCCAGTAAATACTTTGGTACGTTTTTCCAGCTGCTTTGCAAAGATACCTGTCCCCCTCTTTGGATGACATAAATGTGCTACCTCATCCAAGGAAATATACTCCCCTTCCGGTATGGTTTCAATGACAGGAATAAAATCTAACATTTGCTCAAATATATCTAACGGCTCCTTAGTTGCTTCATAGGTGCTTTCAAACTTTTCCTTGGTAATATTGTAAATTTCTCCTCTGCAGCCAATCATAATATAAGCATCTTCCCCTGCCTGCAAAGTGACCCCCGACTCATTTTCCAATGACTTAATACACAGCTGCTGTCCTTCTTTTACTACATCCAAAGAACGGACAAATGCCCATTTTACCAGTTTTTTCTGATACTTTTCCATAATAGTAAGTATGTCCGCATTTTCTGATATATAGGTATTGGCATCAATACATTCACATTCCTGAAAATATGCTCTTGCTTTCTTAAGAACATATCTCATTACGCTTTCCAGCTCCTGCTCTGCCATCTGAACCCCAAGAATCGTAGCAGAAATCTCTCCTTGGGCAAACTGCCCATGTCCCTTTACTAAACCAAAGTCCGAAATAAGATAATCCAAAAATTCTAGTGCGCGAACATTATCCTTCCTGCTTTGAAAAAAGAATTTTTCTTCTTCATTTTCTTTCCAAAAGACTAATAAATACTCACAGAGTGGCTCCCTCAGCTGAATATCCTGCCAGCAATCCATCCCCTGTGGCTTTTCCTGTGTCTCCAAAACTGCCAAATGCTCTATGTCACAATAATATCCTTCTTTTATTTCTGCCACTTGAATATTCCAGTTTACTTTTTCAAATCCATAATTTTCCACAGGCTTTCACCTCCCATTTCCTTCTCCACCAACCATTAAGCCATCCCTTCCAATATATCTTTTAAAAAACATTGGAACTCTCTATTTCCACGGGTAAAATGAATCCACACAATATCCGCCTGCTTTCCCACAACTTTTCCGTATACCTTGCTAAATATTGTCTCTCCACTAATTCCGGAAGCTGATATTTCCACATCAGAATATAAATCCAAAGCAGCTGCATCTTCTATAGAAATAGAAATCTGAGCTTTCTTTTCCCATAGCTGTATCAGCTTTCCCTTTACAGAATGCTCCAGAACAAATTTATCCTCAATGGGATGCATGTCAAATAGAATTTGCTCTTGCACCGCCATCATGGTGTCATCGTCCTGCTTTTCTAAACGACAAGGCTTTTCCCGCTGAATCCCCGTCACTTCGCATACTACAATAGGACTTCCAAGTCCCTTCGCTGCTATCTCTACCTCATAATGAACTTCTACCTCACACTCTGCCTTTTCCACCGTTTCCTTGGATACCAGAACCTGACCGCCTACGCTATAGCCCTCCATACGGGAGCATTCATTTACTGCCTTGCCAATTACATTGTAACGCATCATTTTTTCAGAACCTACATTTCCAATAAACACTTCTCCCCGATGGATTCCAATGCCCATTTCCAATATCGGATATCCTTTTTGAAGATTGAATTCATTCACTTCCTTCATGCGATTCTGCATCATAATTCCTGCTGCAATAGCATCTGCTGTCTGGTTTTCCTGCTCTAAAGGCGCGCCAAATACTACAAGAATGGCATCCCCTAAAAGTTCAATCACCACACCGTGATATTCTAAAATCACATCCAGCATTTTTTCAAAATAAAAGTTAAGCAGCTCCGTCATTATCTCCGGTTCCAATGTTTCTGACAAAGAAGTAAACCCTCGTAAGTCTGCCATCATAACCGTTACTTCCCGTTTCTCTCCACCAATTACTGCACCTTTTGGCTGCTTTAAAATAGCATCTACTACTTTATCTGTAAAATATCTTCCAAAAATCTGATGCAGTAGTTCATTTCTACTTTGCAGCTGCTGATTCAACCGGTGGATTTCCTTTGCTGCTAACAAATCTCCCGCCTGCTTTTGAAGCATTTTTTCATAATTTTTAGTGACCTCATACTGCCATGCGCTCCGCTCGATACGCACCACCCCTGCATCCGAGAAAGGTTTTGTTAAAACTACCATGGCGCCTTTTACATAACACTCCTCGTCCAACTCCTCCGTCCGGTTTGTTACCATAAAAAAGATAGGAACACCCGCCAATGCCCCCTGACTTTTTATCAGTGAAAGATCTTGAAAGGCATTTGCAGAGGATTCTTCATAATCTATAATAATCAGAGAAGGAGTGCTGAGCCGGGAAGAGGTCTGGTTTTTTTGCGTCTCCACCGCCTTTTTTACTGCTTCAAAAGAAAGCATGCATAATGCCCGCATGCTTCCTCTGGAATTTATTCTTCTCTGTGCCTCAATCATTTCTATTCGATTGCTGCCAATTACCCATATGACTTTTTCCATATTTTAGGACTTCCTTTATTTTGTCGAACGCCAATAAGAATCACTTCCACCCTTTACACCGGAAAAAGCAATTCGTTTGCACTGCTCACACAAATATCCTGTGCGAATGGGTGAGCCACACTTTTCGCATGCCATCCGAATTGGAGAATGCTTTGGAATCTCCAAATATTCCTGACGAAGAAAATATTCGATATTTTTTCTTGGAACACCAGTATCCTGCTCAATAATTACAGCAGGCGTAGCTCCTACCCGGTCTAAATACTTACGTACCGTTTCAAAATCATCATAGTTTTCTTTGCCACATTCCAGACACTGGTAGGTTCCTCTGGCGATTTTTTCCAATCTGCCTCCACAATATCCGCACTCTGCAGGAATCCGGTTCAAACTCAATACATCAGAACGTGGTCTCATTTGAAATCTTCCTGCTGCCTTCTGCTCATTAGCTTCCTCTTCTGAATTTTGTTTTTCCTCTGCTACTGTGGAAAGCTTTTTATTTTGACTTTCCTCCAGCTCCATCTCTGCCTCTGATTTCTTAGGCAATAATCTTGTTAACTGCTGCACCAGGGTACTAAATGCCTCTTTCGGATTTTCCTCATAAGAAATGGTCTGGACATTATTCAAATAAAACCGAAACATTTCATTTAAAGGTTCTTTATCTATCTGCAATGGCACGATACTCTTCCGGTAGCAGATGGCACTGTCTACTTCCTTCTCAACCCATATGGATTCCTGAGAATACTGGGATAGAATTAACAAAAATACATCACATTCCCGAATTGCCCGAGGTATCTCTCTAGCATAATTCGAGCCTGCCGGTATCATTTCCGGCGCTTTCCAATAGGTCACTCCCATTTTATCCAACAATTTCACAACTTTATTTGCAAATGCATTATCTTTGGAACTATAGCTGATAAAAACGGATTTCGTATTTGTCACCTTATATTCCTCCTGTCCTGTCGTTTAAATAACGACTTTATTCCGTCCTGTGGTCTTAGCCTGATATAACTTATCATCTGCCACTTTTATATTTTCATCCGATGTTTTGCCACAATCTAATTGAGCTACACCGAAAGACATAGTTATTCTTATCTTCTCATTGCCATAACAGCAATAAGAGCCTTCCACCCATTGCCGGAGACTTTCTGCAAAAACAGCAGCCTGAGCAATGTCTTTTTTTCTTAAAATAATAACAAACTCCTCGCCACCCCAGCGCACCACCTCTTCGCCGGTCTGCAGGCTTTGCTGCAAAATGTCCGCAACATGAATCAACACCGCATCCCCTGCATTGTGGCCATAGGTATCGTTCACCTTCTTAAAGAAATCAATGTCACACATTACTACAGAAACCGGTGCGATATTGGAATATTCTTTCACCACTTCCTGATAATACTCATAAAAGCCCCGTCGGTTTTTCAATCCTGTCAACGGGTCCACCAGGGACTCATAATGTAGTATATGGGATTCCAATGTCTTTCCACAATAAACAGCCGCCAGTGCCAGACGTTTCACATCCTTCTCATCAAACTGTCCATCCTCTCCCTGCTGATTCAGTTTATTAATGGCCTGATAGGCACCAATCACTTCGCCTCTCTCATTAGTCACTGGCATGCACAAAATAGATTTGGTGACATACCCTGTCTGTTTATCCACCTCTGGATTAAACCGCTGATCCTTATAAGGCTGGTTAATTAAAATGGTTTCCTTATTTTGAAGAGAAGCTCCTATGATTCCACTTCCCTCCGGCACCATGATTCGTTCACTATCAGAAGCAGCAATGGTCCAATACTGTTTCTTACGAACATCCCAATACCAAAAGGATGCTCTTTCTGAATTTACCAAGGTTCGCCCCATATCTGTCAGCAAGCGGATAATCGCTGAAAATTCTTTCTCATTAACCAATTGGTTCATATAATAAAATATCTGTTCTAACAATTCTTCTGCATTTAGAGATGTTCTTTTTTCCAATCCAATCCCTCCAACTGTCCAATATATTCCAAGGATTTACGCTGGTTTTCCGGCAGAGTCGTTTCCACCAAAACAGAGCATTCCTTGAAATATTTCTGATAATATCTGCTAAACTCTTCCCAGTCTATCTGCCCATCTCCTACCGCCAGATGCAAATCTTTATGTAAGTCATTGTCATTAATATGAAGATGCCGGACTACCCCTGCCAGTTCCTGCACCCAATTCCCTATAGAATCACCGTAAATACTGGCATGGGCATAGTCAAGACACACACCATAATTAGTATATTCTTTTAATGCTTTGGAAATCCGTACCAGAATCTCCGGTGTAGTATCAAACATATTTTCCAGATAAATCTGTACTTCTGGATAAGAACGCAACAATTTCTCCAGCACAGCAACAGTCCTTTTCACCACAGTATTATCATACTCAGTATCAGAAAGCAATGGATTACAATTGGTGTGAAATACCACACCCTTTACGCCTAGCTGTCTGGCTATGTCCATACTCTGCTGCATTCTCTTTTCAGACACCTGACGGATAAGCCTGTCCTGACTAAATACTGTCACATCCAGAAAAGCTCCATGCATAGTGCTCCCCTCCGGTATGCCCACCTGCTGGTATGCACATATTATCTGCTGTACCTTTTCTTCCGAATCTAGTATCTCCGGCTCATAAAAATCATTGATTTCAAAAGCAATGGAATACTCCTGTGCAATCTGCTTGTATTCCTCCAGCCGCTCCAATCTGGATACAATCATAAATTTCCCCATAAAAAACCCCATTCTTTATCCGTTATACCGTTTCGTCTTAAAGTAGATTTTAGCATGATTCAGATATAATTGAAAGGGGATATTTTTTTAGATTTTTTGATTTCTTGTTATTTTTTACTGTTGGAAAAATACAGAAAATACGATATAATGATAGTTAGTCTTTTTATGCAAATAAAAGGGCTTTTTGGAATCTGTTAACTGATTATAAGAAACTGCGTGGTGGATATTTTGAAAAAGCGATATTTTGTACGATGCGATTCCCTGACGGATGGAATGCGAATCGACCAGTCGATTATTGACCGCATGGACAGAACCTTAATCGTCCGGGGAACTATTTTAAATGAATATCTGATTGAATCCTTGAAAAAACTCGGCATTGCAGGTGTCTATGTTAGCGAAGGTGAGGATGAGCCTGAACAGGAACGCAAAGAAGAAGAACTGGCTCCAGTGGTAAAAAATACCATATCTAAGCTAAGAACCCAGGATCCATCCAAGGTAAAGCTTTCCGAAAGCGTAAAGAAACGTGTTTCTGAAGGAATCCAGTATCTTTACAGCAATTCTTCTTCGGAGAAATTTGCCAATACAACTGCCAGCATCACCAATGATTTGATGAAGGCCATCAATGACAACGATGCGATTGCAGTGGATATCAATGCTTTGAAAACTAGTGATGAGTATACCTTTAAGCATAGTGTTGATGTGGCTACTATGTCTATGATTATTGCTAAAAAACAAGGACTTAGCCAACAGGATATCTATAATATTGGTATCGCAGGTCTTCTCCACGATATGGGTAAATCAAAGATTCCTCTAGAGATTCTAAATAAACCGGCAAAGCTGACAGATGAGGAATTCGCCGTAATGAAAAAGCATCCTATTTTTGGATACGAAATATTGAAGGAAAAAAATGATTTCCCAAAGACCATTTCCTTTGCCGTACTACAGCATCATGAAAAAATGAATGGAAAAGGCTATCCTATGGGAGTAGCTGCTGATAAAATTGTACCTTATGCAAAAATTCTTGCAGTGGCAGATGTGTATGACGCCTTAGTTACGGAGCGTCCTTATAAAAAAGCATTTTCTCAGCGTACTGCGGTAGAAATGATTATGTCCATGTCTGAAGAATTAGATATTGCTGCCATGAGAAGCTTTATGAGTAGTGTTATTTTATATCCTGTAGATTCCACTGTACTGCTAAGTAATGGCGAAGAGGCAAGGGTAGTAGCGAATAACTCCGAATCCGTACTTCGTCCAACTGTGGTAGGTTTAGTTTCCGGAAGGGTGTATGATTTGGCACATGATATAGAATGCGCTAGCATCATTATACTTTAATCGGGATTTAATTATATGTTTTGCATTTTATTTTTTTGCTGACACTTTTTTACTTTGCAACTGATAATATACTTGGAGTGAATGATTCTATGAAAGAAAAAAATTATAAACGGATTTATCTATTCTTTCTTCTGTATTTTATTTTAATTGGAATCGGATTTGGGGTTTTATATTCTAGGTTTCAACAGGAGAAAAAGAAAGAAGTTACTGTAATCTTAGATCAGAAAACTACATATTCAGAAGATGTAAATATTTCAGTTCAGGTTACCAATAACTGGCAGGGTACTCACGAGTCAGGTAAGCCTTATGTTGCTGCACAATATGATTTTATGGTAGAAAATAATCTGGAGCATGCGCTGACTGATTGGCAATTGGAAATCACATTGCCAGCAGAAGCTTCTATTGATAGTTCTTGGAATGGCAGCTTTATGCAGGAGGATTCCAAAATTATTTTTGAACCGGGTAAAGGTTTGGATATTGCCAGTATCAAATCTGGTTCGTCAGAGGATTTTGGATTTATTCTTGCCTCTGATAATGTATTAAATATTACGGATTTTTCATTAACCGGACATCAGGATGTCCGAATCACCCAATATGTTGCGTTTTACGTATTAATGACCCTGCTCTCTCAGGGTGTTATTGTACTAATCGTTTATAGTATTCTGGCTCTTCGTACCAGACAGCTTCGTATTCGCCAGCAGCAGGATGAGCAAATTATTCTAGAAACCATGCATACCATTGCAAACTTTATTGATGCAAAGGATCGCTATACGAACGGTCACTCTTTTCGAGTTTGCGAATACTCCGTGAAGCTGGCTAGAAAAATGAATCTTTCGGAGGATGACGTCCGAAAAATCGGTTATGCCGGTCTTATGCACGATTGCGGCAAGATGGGTATTGCAGACAGTATCTTATTGAAACCAGCCCGGCTTACGGATGAGGAAATGGAGATTTTGAAACAGCACACCATATACGGCGGTGACATTCTCCAAGGCATGACTACCATCAAGGGAATTCGTGAGGCGGCGTTATACCATCACGAACGCTATGACGGAAAAGGGTATCCGGAGGGACTTGCAGGGGATGAGATTCCTTTCTATGCACGACTTATCTGCGTGGCGGATTCCTATGACGCCATGAGCAGTGACCGCTGTTATCGAAAGGGATTGCCAAAGGATATTATTTTAGAAGAATTGAAGAAAAATTCTGGTAAACAGTTTGATCCGGATATTGTGATTCATATGATTCACATGCTGGAGAATGATGAAATTTAGGAACGTATAATACCTTGACGACAAAAAGTGTCATTGGTATTTCTTCTTCGCGGACGCCTTTCGGCTCGGGATGAACTACGTAACGGTGCATAGAAGCACAACTTTCATGCTAACGCATTCTGTTGTACTTCAAGCACCGACGAGTTCAAACGCCACTCAGGAAGAAAACCAATGACACTTTTTGTCTGTTCACTGGCTTATTATAAGTTTATAGAATTTGCACTAAGTCTTTTATCATCGTTTGCCAATGCACAGCAGAAAAAGGTCTTTTATTTTCCAAACGAGTGGTGTTTGAGCTCGCTGGTGTTTGGAGAATGTCAAGTGCTTTAGCTCGAAGATATTCTCCTATGCACCATTGCGTAGCTCATCCCAAGCCGCAAGGCGTCCACGAGTTGGAAAATAAAAGACCTTTTTCTGCGTCATGCATACGTAATTAATACTACAAGAATTTTAAATCGCTGTAATAATTCCTAAGGATTTCAACAGCAGAATCAGCAGAAGAATTGGTGTGATGAATTTTACCATCACAATGTACAGATTCTTTCTGCTAAATTTATTTCCTGTCTTTTCTACCTCATCAATGATAGTATGAGGCTTTACAATCCAGCCAATCAGGATACAGGTTCCAATGGCTACTACTGGCATAAGAATGTTATTACTAATATAATCCAAAATATCTAATATCTGAGCCGTGCCACCATTTGGTAGTGTGAGTTCAAAGTACCACAGATTATAACCAAGGCAAACAATAATACCTACCACTAACGCAATGGCTGTTTCAATAATAGTAGCTTTCTTACGGGAAATATGAAACTTGTCCATAATACTGGCAACTACTGCCTCCATCACCGATACAGAACTGGTTAATGCTGCAAACAATACCATGGCAAAAAACAGACAACCTACTACGTTTCCAATCTTCCCCATAGAGGAAAATACCTTTGGCAAGGAAACAAACATGAGCCCCGGACCATAGGCTCCCATGCCTTCTTTTCCCATAAAAGTATATACCGCCGGAAGAATCATAACACCTGCCAGAAAAGCAACTACTGTATCAAAAATCTCAATCTGGTTAATGGATTTTCCAAGGTTTGCATCATCCTTTACATAAGAACCATAGGCAATCATAATTCCCATAGCAACACTGAGACTAAAGAAAAGCTGACCCATGGCATCCACCAATACAGTAAAGAACTTCTTCACTGTTAACCCACTCAAATCCGGAACAACATAAATCTTTAATCCTTCCAGTCCGGTTCTGGTAACTCCATTGGCATCCGTATGGCTAATAGTTAGAGAAAAAATTGCAATTCCCACTATCAGAACAAGCAAAATTGGCATTAAGATTTTAGAAAAGCTTTCGATTCCATTGTTTACACCTCGGTAAACAATCACTGCGGAAATTCCTAAGAAAACAATCATTAACACAATAGGCTGAATTTCTGAGGTAATATGTCCTGTAAAATAATTATCGGTAGCAGCCACTGCTCCATCTCCTGCCAAAAATGTCAAAAAATACTTCAATACCCAACCGCCAATTACACAGTAGTATGGCATAATAATGACAGGAACCATACTGGCAAGAACCCCAAGGAATCCCCATTTCTCTTTCAGTTTAGAATATGCTGTTAATGGACTCTGCTTAGTCTTTCTACCAATGGCAATTTCTGTGGTAAGCAGGGTATACCCAAAGGTCAGCGCCAAAATGATATACATAACTAAAAATAGTCCACCGCCATCCTTCGCTGCCAAATAAGGAAATCTCCAAATATTTCCTAAACCTACCGCACTTCCTGCTGCTGCCAGCACGAATCCAATCGAGCCGGAAAATGAATTTCTTTTTTTCGCTTTTTTCATTGTTTTTTTGGATGTTTCCATCCTTATCCTTTCTATAAGTTCTTCTCCATCCCCAACGCAAATTTCCCCTCTCAAAAAAGGGAATTATTTTTCCATATTCTGTAATAGCTTATGCAGTAATTGGTACATGGTAAGAGCCTCTTCCTTGCTAAGGGAAATACAGGTACTGATTTTCCCAGGAATTTCTACCGCCTTTTCCTTTAACTTCTCCCCTTCTGGTGTCAATGTTACAATCAATACTCTCTCATCCTCGCTGGAACGATTCCGGCAAATGTACCCCTTCTGTTCCAGTTTCTTTAAAACCGGAGTCAAGGTTCCAGAATCCAGATAAAGAATTTCACCTAAATCCTTTACATTAATTTCTTCCTTTTCCCATAAAGCCATCATGGTAATATATTGGGTATAGGTTAAATCAATTTCATCCAAAAAAGGCTTGTAGCCTCTTACTACTTCCTTTGAACAAACATACAGAGGAAAGCAAAGCTGATTACTTAATTTTAAAACATCGTATTTATCTGACATAACTTTCTCCTATTCATTCATATGATATATGTTCATTAGTTCCCGTATTTTTTCTTTCATTTTTTCTGCCACATCTTCCGGCTCAACAATGCGGACGCCATCTCCCAATGCCATAATCCAGCCGAGAAACTGTCCACTAACTGCCACGTTTACTCTTGCCTCAAAATGATTCTCATCTGTTGCTGCCATAGGAACATCACTTCCAAACCGGTCAATAACAACACCAGCCAATTCGTTTTTAAATTCCATCCGAACCCGCTGCTCTTCCCCATCAAACATGCCAAATAATTTCTTTGTATAGGATACCATATCTGACTGTTCAAAGCACTCTTTTCCTTCTCGTCTTTCTTCTGTAAGTTCCAGAGACAGCATTTTATCCACCCGGTAATGCTTAATGCGGCTGACTTCGGAATCAAACCCCATCATATAATAATTTTCATCATCCCAGGTCAAAGCCCATGGACTAATCTGATACCACTTTCCCCCATGGCGAAGCTCCCGCTCTTTTTTTACATTCCACTGAAAATATTGAAAGCGTACCTGCACATCTGTGGCAATGGCAGTATGGATAAAGTCTACATTATAAAAAATATTTTCATTGTTGGTTTTATTCCGTCCCCGGACATATACCTGACGCTGTAATTGTTTTGCTTCATGCTGGCTGGTAAGAGACTCTATCTTCTTAATCAGGGAATGGGATTTTTTCTCGGTAATAAACTTAGCAGACTGCACCGAATCCACCAAAAGCTTCAATTCCGCCAGCTCGAAATCCCGGCTTGCCACATGGTAATAACAGCTTCGTCCCTTTGGCACCGAAATAATATCTAATCCGAAAAAACGCAATGCTTCTATATCTGCATAAATGGTTTTTCGTTCTGCCGGAATATCATAGGCTTTTAAAGACGCCAAAATTTCCGACATAGTCAGACCATGATTTTCATCTGTCTTTTCCAGAAAAATCTTCATTAAATATAACAGCTTCAATTTCTGATTTGAGCCAGATTTCATAAATAACCTCCCTACAGCCTTTTCACACTTTTAACCATCCTAAAACTTCTTTTCTACACCTTTTGCATAGTCACAAAATCTTTTTTCATACTTTTAACAGTCCTGAAAATCCTTCCAGAACTCTCCAAAATCTCTTCCGCTTAATTCGGATAATTCCTTTACGCTATCCTTATAGAAATCCTTTAACACTTCTCTGCTCTTTTCCGACATCTTTTCTGCATTTTCCACATAGGTGTGCTTATGTACGAAATTTGCCACCTTCCAGTAGCGTTTCATCTGCTTGACAGAAGCTGTTTTCATGGCAATTTTTTTCTTATACAGAGCGCAGTTTATAATAGCCGATGGAAAGTTTTTCGATACAAATTTTCCTTCATTAGATCTTGGAAGCTTCTTATATTTCTTTCTTGGAGCTCCAACGAAGTCCTGCACTTCATTCAGTACTCTCTCCGGCTCCCGGATTAATTCCTCAAAAATCACCAGTTTCACCTGATCCTTGCCAAAGAGTTCCATATATTCCTTCACATATTTAATGTAAAGATAACGGTCATCAATCCCCCCAAAGATATAATCCTCAATAAAATCATTGAACATATCCACATGAAACTTGCCGTACTTCCTATAATACATCGCCTGCCGTCCCTGATTTGGATTTTTCATAAGCATTTTAAAAATGGAATAAGTAGCATCAATAGGATTGCGCAGCATTAAAATAATCTTTAAATCCTTACCAAAACACTCATAGGCTTCCACTGCTTTTCCACTATATGCCGGCTCAATATTTCCAATCAGCTTACCTTCTTGAAGCTCTGGGAAATATCTGTCTTTAAAACGCTTTGGTGAATTGTCATACTGATCTCTCCATACCAGATAATAGCTTTCTTTATTTATGGGAAGCTGGATATTGGGATGCTTTTTAAAGGCACTTTGTAAAGAGGTGGTTCCTGCCTTGGAAAATCCTCCACACAAAAAGTCCAGATGCATATTTTCCGCCCAGGAAATGGACAGATACAGTTCGTAATCCACTACGGATACAGAGGAAAAGCCCATCTCTACTGCCTTCTTTTCCAATTCCTCCTGCTGCTGTGGTCTTGCACAAACCACTACACCATACTTCTCCCTGAAATTTGCAAATTCCTCCAGAGCTTTAACCGAAAAGCCAAAGTATGACTTCTCATAGTTTTCCTCTGACACAATCCCAGCAATCGAAACCTGATTCTGGGTAAAAAAACGCATCATGGTATTCCAAACTGCTGCCACACCATAGATAAGAATTTTTTCTGTCTCCTTCGTAAACTGCAATAATTGTTCTTCTGTCTTTAATATCATTGAGGTTCCTCCTAAATCTATCTGTGCTTTTTCTTCCAAACAGTTCCAGTAAGATCAACATCCTCCTCACAGAACACTGGATTTTTTCCTTCCTTCTTCTGCTTCTCATAATCCTTCAGGGCCTTAATTGCCACATTGCCCAAAAGCAGAATCGCAATAATATTCACAATCGCCATAAATCCCATAGTTACGTCTGCAATATTCCATACCAATGAGAAATCTGCCTGAGCACCTAGGAAAATTGCTACAATACAAGTAATACGGAAAATTTGTAACAATACTTTATTGTTCTTAATAAACAAAATATTGGACTCTGCATAATAATAATTTCCAATCATACTACTAAAGGCAAATGCAAGAATAGAAAATGTAATAAAATGAATCCCCCAATTTCCTATGTTTGCACTAATAGCTGCCTGTACAAATGGAATGCCATCTAATGTCCCACTGACACCTTCTACTCCAGATACCAGAAGCATCATTGCGGTACTGGAACAAATCAAAAGGGTATCAATAAATACAGAAATAATCTGTACTAGCCCCTGCTTTACCGGATGATCTACCTCGGCGGAAGCAGATGCATTTGGCGCACTACCCATACCAGCCTCATTAGAGAAAAGCCCTCGCTTAATACCAATTACCACACAGCTTCCTGCCAGACCTCCCATAATTGCTTTTACGTCAAAGGCACTTTTTATAATCTCACCAAAAACCTTTGGAAGCTCTGAAATATGCAAAAGCATTGTCACCAAACCAATTAAAATATATAATCCTGCCATAATCGGAACGATAACAGAGGATATGAAACCAATCCGATGAACTCCACCCCAGATTACCCAGGCAGTAGCTGCAGCCAGCACAATTCCAAGAATCATTGGAATCGGTGTATTGGAATAATCTTTAATGTAATATTCCAAAGCGGAAGATATATTATATGCCTGCAATCCATTAAAGCCATAAGCAAAACAAATAATTAAAAGTATAGAAAATAATATACCCATCCAGCGTCTACCTAAGGCACGTTCCATATAATAAGACGGACCTCCTCGGAACTGTCCACTTTCCTTCACCTTATAAATCTGTGCCAAAGTACTCTCAATAAATGCAGAAGCACCACCAATGAGAGCTGTTATCCACATCCAAAAAACTGCTCCTTTGCCTCCAGCCGCAATAGCGGTAGCAATCCCAGCAATGTTACCGGTACCAACACGGGAGGCTGTAGAAATCATTAGCGCCTGAAAGGAAGAAACCTTCTTCTGTCCATCCTCTCCCACTTCTGCCTTCTCCATCATGGACTTAATGCCATCCTTCAAAAGGCGAAACTGCACGCCTCTGGTACGAATGGTAAAATACATCCCCGTTCCTACCAAAAGTATAATCAGCACGTAAGTATACATTACATCATTAATTTTCCCTAACACATTATCTAACATTTCCATTATCTTTTCTGCTCCTTTTCATTTCTTTGGTATATGGAGGATACTGTCCGAAATAACTCTTTATCATTTTATTCTACAAATCAAACTTTAAAATTTATTCTTTGGATGCTCCAAATTTATAAGCACCCATTGTTCCTATCATAGTAATGCCCAAAATCGTCATCATAATCCCTGCAATATAACCTAAAAAGTCCACATACATTTCATCCTGAAACATCCAGATACTGCGATGCTGGTTAAAGCTTAATATCCACAAATCATTATTAAAAAAGATTTTATGAAATCCATTGATGACAAGATCGATATCCATAAATGCCATTGCTCCCACTGCAAAAGCTGCTATCAAAAGAATTCCCCATGCAATCCAGAATCCAACACAAAATTCTCTAATTTTCCTTTTCCATAGAATTAGAATGGTTCCTGCGAAAAATATTATAATACAAATATTCCGAAAGACTTTAAATTTACTAATAAGATTTCTAACATCCACCAGATGTACCAGCTCTTTTTCTGTAAAGAATTCTGTCTCCTGTCCGTTAACCATCACAGATACCTGTGCATCGGAAATCTTTCCTTCGACATAATCAACCATGGCATAAGTGGCTTTTTCTAAATCCTCCTCTGACATCATTAAATCCTGAGCAACTTCATATTTCCTATTGGTTCCATTTAGAAAAGAACCTTCTAAAATGAATGTATCTAATGCCACAAAAATCATAAGAAGTATTCCGGCTAGTGCTGGAATACTTCCCAATAAACAATATCTAATCTTCACGAACTGCTCCTTTGTTTACGTATCTCTTCTGTATTCTCGCCATACGTCCTAGTATATGCAAAAAACACCGAAATTTCAAGCATTTTCGGTGTTTTCATTAGGTAAAACTTTGCTAATTTTTGTTGCTTTATATTACAATTTCTTTTCCATCTCATCATAAACAAGTACATCTCCATTTTCTGCGGTAATGCTACAGGTCTTCGTCTCCTTATATCCACGTTTCAGATACATTGCCTTGGCTGGCAAAGAAGAATCAATATGCACTGTGTCAAATTTCTCACTGACCCTCTGCTCCGCAAAATCCATCAACTGACCACCATAGCCCTTTCCCTGATACTCAGGAAGTACAAAGAGGCGGTTGATGGAATTTTCCTTGATGGTAACGGTGCCAATGGGATGACCATCCTCCTCTAGGAGCCAGACTATGCCTGCTTCGATATCGGCTAGGATGTTGGACTGGCTGTGATGGTGGTGGAAAAAATCCACTACGCCTTGGGGGTAGTAGCGGGGGTAGATGGTGGTGATGGTAGTGTGGGTGAGGTTAAGTATTGTATTAATATGTAGTTTTGTTGTTTGGTGTATCATGAAAGTTCTCCTATATGAAAATTTTTAAATTTGCTACCACCGTTTCACGCATTAAATTTATAAATCACGCATTTATAATGTCTGTCTGATTTTCTCCACTAATCCTTTATCCGCTGGCAACCAATCAACATCATCCAATTCATCTTTTACAAGCCATTTTGCGTCATTATGTTCCTTTAACACTAAATCTCCTAATTGAATAGTACACCAAAAACAATGCATTGTGAGATGAAAAGTTGGATAGTCATATTCTACGGTTTCAATAAGTTCGCCGACTTCAATCTCTGTCTCAAGTTCTTCTTTGATTTCACGTATCAAAGCCTGCTGAGGCGTTTCCCCCGGTTCCATCTTTCCACCTGGAAATTCCCAACCTCCTTTAAAATCTCCGTAACCTCGTTGAGTTGAAAACACCTTGTCTCCATCTCTGATTACCGCTGCAACAACTTCTATTGTTTTCATTTATTCCTCCTTGCAACCCCACAAATCATTTTTCTTTATCCATGAATAATATACTCATAAATATCATCTCTTACAGGCGTATCTAAAACCCATTCGATTTCTACAGCAGTTTTATCTGTATTTGCCATCACAAATTCTTTAATACGTCCTGTTGCTTTCATACGCCCTAAATAATAAAATTCTTTAGAAATTTTATCATCCTTATTCTTCCGGACAAAAAGTTCAACCTTAATCCCTCTCTCTTCCGCATATAAGAAATTTTGAACATCCTCAGATTCTTTTGTACGACTCTGCTTGGAAATAGCAATTAAGTTTGTGGCACTTACGAAATGATCCTCATATTTAATGGTATCTTGAATGTCCTCTGCTTTGTCATAATTGATAAATACAGGGAACGTCTTTGTCTTTTTATCAAATTTATATCCACCGATATTTAATGGTACTTCATTATTTTCCCAATCTAGTAATCGACAAACATCTTCATAGGTATACTTTTGATAAAGAACCAGATTTGTATCCTGATACGTGTTACTGTAGTTTGCTTTATAACGAGCAATTCCAAACTCTACAAGTTCTTTTAATACTTGATAAAACTCTGGATTATTCAACATTTTCCCAAAGGCTTCTGAGATACAATAATCCCCTGTCTTCTCTTCCAACTCCATAAAAACACATTCTGAATATGTCTTTTTTCCTACACCAACAGGAAATTCGTTTGTCATAACATTAATAATATTAACTTCTGATTTTTCTTGTAACTGAACCCCATAGTTACTCTTCAAGCTACTTTTCAAATCACTAATCAATCCACGTCTATATTGTAACATACGATTTAAAAGTTCTAATTCATGAATACGCTTCCCGCTTGCAAGTTTTTTCGATATAAATTCAATTACTTTTTCTTCTGATTTTGATAAACGAATTTTGTATTCCTTCTCATATTTCTCCAAAAACTTATAATACGAACCTAAACTATTATTGTCAAATATTCGTAAAACGTCCATTTCACCATATTTATCAAAGTCCTGTAGGGCTGGAATCCTCCCAAGCTTATTTTTCAGATTTTGATAGTTTTCTTTTATTAATTTAATATCGTTAAAATTTGCAGAATCAATTGCTGAAAAAATACGCCTTTTAGAAATTTCATCAAAATGAATCGTAGATGATCCTGGAATAATTCGTTCCCCCTCTAGGACATATCTACGAATGTTGTCCTTGTTGTAACTTCTATCCCCCGAAAGAGCAATCGGAATCATAAAATTGTTCTTATAATTTCCAATAAAATCTAAAATCACAACATATTCCTTCGCATCTGCTCTTCGTAGACCACGCCCTAACTGTTGCACAAAAATAATAGGTGATTCCGTTGGACGCAACATAATCACCTGATTAATCTCAGGAATATCAACACCTTCATTAAATATATCTACAGTAAAAATATAATCTAATTCTTGCCCTTCATTTTCAGACACTAATCGTTCAATAGTAGTTTCCCTCTTTTCCTGACTATCCTCACCAGTCAACGCAGTTGTCTTATATCCTCGATCATTGAATTTCTCACTTAAAGCCATTGCCTCTTTTTTTGAGCTACAGAATACTAATCCTTTTACTCGTTCTCCACTATATCCATAATATTCTATCTGTTCTATTATATAATTAACACGCTGGTCGGAAGTTAAAGAATTAAAATCCTTTAACCCAGTTTCTTCATTAACTGTAACTCCATCTATTTCTAAATCAGTAATTCCAAAATAGTGAAATGGACATAATAAATTCTCTTCTAATGCCTGTTGTAAACGAATTTCACAGGCAATATTATGATCAAATGCTTGATAAACATCAAAATTATCTGTTCGCTCTGGCGATGCAGTCATACCAAGCCAAAACTCTGGTATAAAATATTCCATAATATTTTGATAACTGTTTGCACCGATTCTATGAGCTTCATCAATAACTATAGTTTGAAATTCTTTTTTATCGAACCTAGCAAGAGTCTCAGGCTTTGCCATCATTTGCATTGTAGAAAACAAATAATCTGCTTCGTAATCTTTAGAATTGCCAGAAAGCAATCCAAAGCTTTTTGTCTTTCCAAAAACTTTTTTATAGCTTTTAATTGCCTGTTTTGCTATCTGTTCTCTATGTACTAAAAATAAAACCTTTTTCTGATTATCCTCTCGCAAAGCAAATGCAGACGCATAAGTTTTTCCAGTTCCTGTTGCCGAAATAAGCAAGGCTCTATTTTCACCTGCATTACGAATTTTCTGCAATGTAGTAATAAAGTCGATTTGCATAGAATTTGGCTGTAACTTATACGCTTCAATAGATGGAACTTCTTCTTGCTTCGCTATTTTTCTCTGCTTTTTGATAACATTATAATTAACTGTATAATTATTAATAAACGCATTATAATCTAAAGCTGCAGATGAATTCCATAAATCATTAAATTCTGTAATAATCTCCTTAGCGTATTCGCCTTGCTCTGTGGACACAATCTTTGTATTCCACTCACGATTTCTTGTCAATGCACTCAAGGTCATATTAGAACTTCCCACAATAATTCTGTAAATTTCTTCATTGCGGAAGATATATCCTTTTGTGTGAAATCCTTCTTGGGCCTTACTTGTACAAAACATTTTTAAAGTAATATTTTTTAATTCTGCCAACTTTTTCAGCGCTCTTGGTTCACTGAAATTCAAATAATCAGTGGTTAATATTCTACCTTGTACATTTTTCTTTTCTAACTCTTTCAAAGTCTGCAACAAAGGGGTGATTCCACTCATTGTAATAAATGCAACGCTAATAGAAAATTCATGACATGCCAAAAGCTCATCTTCTATAGATGAGAGTACCTTTTTTCCTTCTTTATAATTGTTTGATACAAATTGTGGGCGGTATGCCAGGCTGGATGAATGGTCAACGTTTATAAAGGCTGTTTCAAAACCGTTTTGTAGTTCTATGATTTTTTTCTCACTGTGTAATGGTTGCATTGTCTACTCCCTTATTGGTTGATTTTGTCTTTATGGATGCTTATAATATTATACGGGGATAAGGGAGGATTTTCAAGGTTGTGTAACAAATCAAGCCCCCAAAATATAGTACTCCCTCCTTCATCCAAAATCTCCCTCACATTAATTATATATAAATTTAGATCAAATACAAAATTCCTTGCGCCAAATC
>CAZEFX010000017.1:0-35077 GCA_964511525.1 uncultured Jutongia sp. | reverse complement strand
CACAAGATTCTTCGTGGTTGTAACAAACACTCTTAATTGATGATTTGCTGCAGTTGCTCTAACAATATAATCATGACTCATGGTAATATTTTCCTTCCTGATACTTTTCCCTTGCAATAAAATATAATCGCTGGCTGTCTTTTTCTGGTGGTTTCATAGTAAATGCATCATATACCGCAACAAATTCCATGCCGGATTCTTCGATTAATTCCTTTATCTCCTGCACTTCATATGCCTTTTGATAATGAATCTCTTCCCATCTAGAAAATAAGTCCCTCTCCTCATCTGCCAACTCATAAATCGTTAACAGATATTCATTTAAAGAGGTATCTTCATGGTATTCATTTTCCCACAAAAAACTAGCATCCTCACGATTTTCAGCAATGGTTCGATTTCCGAGAATTTCTCGGTAAAAATATTTTGTTTTCATATCAAAAATGAAAACCCCCTGAGGATCCAAATAATTATTGGCTTTTTTAAATACTTTCTTCAAATCCTCTTTTTTCAACAGATAGTTCATGCCATCACAAACGCAAAACATAGCAGCAACCGTTCCATACAACTCCATTTCCCGCATATCCTGGTTTAGAAACAGCACCTGAGAAGAACACTTTTCTCTGGCAATTTCCAACATTTCTTCTGAAATATCCATGCCAATCATATCGTATCCAAGCTGGTTCATGCGCTGTGTCATACTTCCTGTTCCACATGCCAGCTCCAGCAATAGTCCTTCTGTTACTCCCTGCTCCTTTAAAAGAGAATGGAGGTACTCTGCCCATGTATCATATGGGATATTATCCATGAACAAATCATAGACTGATGCAAATCCTTCATATATACCATTTTGTTCTTCCATGCCATCACCATCCGCCACTTTATCAGAATAATGTTAGCACAACCCATTCATTATCGCAACTGGGAATTCTATCTTAATTCCGTTTTTGATTCTGTTTTGATTCCATTCTTTTACCATAAATCACCAAGTAAAACTATGACAACTCATCCAAAGTTTTATGATACTGAGGAAGAAACTCCCTGCAAAAGATTTCCGCCTCCTCACATTTCATCCGATGCAAGGACTCTTCAATGGTTTCCTTTGCTTTATGAAATTCCTGATTCCCGGCTTTTCCTTCTTCAATACATTTAATCAGTGCAGACAGCTTATCTGCTGCTTTTACAATACGATGTGCCTGGGCGTCCTCTGGTTTTTCTACCAAAATAGGTTCATATTCCTCACGCAAATCCTCAGGAAGCATATTCAGTAACCGAAAGGCTGCTTCCATCTCAATCTGCTTGTAAGCCGTATGAATTTGTGCATTTTCATATTTAATAGGAGTGGGCATATCCCCTGTAATAATTTCCGTACAATCATGATACATGCCAAGCAAAGCAATCCGCTCTGGATTATAATCCTTATGCAGACGCTTTTTCCCTATAATTGCTAATGCATGTGACAGCATCGCTACCTCTAAAGAATGTTCACTAATATTTTCATCATAGGAATTGCGCATTAGTGCCCATCTGTTAATATATTTCATTCTTGCCATCATAGCAAAAAAAGTATTTTTCTTCCCCATCTCTATCTCTCCTTTTTTTCTTTTAAATTGTCCCTTTCTAAGAAATTTTCTCTAATAACTATCTCTTCAACATTTTATCTATATACACACCAGTATAAGATTCCGGAATCTGTGCCACCTGTTCTGGTGTTCCATGGGCAATTACCGTACCACCCTTGTCTCCACCTTCCGGTCCAATATCAATAATGTAATCTGCGGTCTTGATTACATCTAGATTGTGTTCGATTACTACCACTGTATTACCACCCTCTGTTAACCGGTGAAGAATGTCAATGAGCTTATGAACATCTGCAAAATGAAGTCCTGTTGTTGGCTCATCTAATACATAAATGGTCTTTCCGGTGCTGCGTTTACTTAACTCAGCCGCCAGCTTAATTCTTTGGGCTTCACCTCCGGATAAGGTGGTGGATGGCTGCCCAAGCTTAATATAGGAAAGTCCTACATCATTAAGGGTCTCAATCTTTCTTCGGATACTTGGAATCGCTTCAAAGAAATGTAACGCCTCTTCTACTGTCATGTCCAGTACATCAAATATACTCTTTCCTTTATATTTTACTTCTAAGGTTTCTCGATTATAGCGTTTACCATCACAAACCTCACATGGTACATAAATATCCGGTAAAAAGTTCATCTCAATCTTTAAGATACCATCACCACTACAGGCTTCACATCTGCCTCCCTTTACATTAAAGCTGAATCTGCCTTTTTTATACCCCTTCGCCTTTGCATCCGGAGTAGCAGCAAATAAATCTCTTATCATATCAAAAACCCCTGTATAAGTAGCAGGATTCGATCTCGGAGTACGGCCAATTGGTGATTGATCAATATCAATTACCTTATCCAGTTGTTCCATACCTTCAATAGAATCATGCCTTCCCGGAATACAACGGGCACGATTTAATTTCTTTGCCAGTGATTTATATAATACTTCATTAACCAAGGAACTTTTACCAGAGCCTGACACACCAGTAATGCAGGTCATGACACCTAAAGGAAAGGACACATCAATATTCTTCAAATTATTCTCTCTGGCTCCCTTTACCGTAAGCCAGCCAGTAGGTTCTCTTCTCTGAGCAGGCACTGGAATCTTAATCTTCCCACTAAGATAGGCTCCTGTCAAAGACGCCTTGCACTTCATAATATCCTTTACGGAGCCTTTCGCTACCACTTCACCACCATGTGTTCCTGCCCTTGGACCAATATCAACAATATAGTCCGCAGCATACATGGTATCCTCATCATGCTCTACTACAATCAGTGTGTTTCCTAAATCCTTTAGCTTAATTAAGGTTTGAATCAGCTTATCATTATCCCGCTGATGCAGCCCAATACTTGGCTCATCTAAAATATAAGCCACTCCCACCAAACCGGAACCGATCTGAGTGGCAAGGCGTATTCTCTGCGCCTCTCCTCCTGATAAAGACGCAGTGGCTCTTCCCAATGTCAAATACTCCAGTCCTACATCCAGCAAAAACTGTAAACGGGAATGAATCTCCTTTAACACTAATTTACCAATGGCAAGATGATGGTCACTCAACGCCAAGCCATCCATATGCGACATTAAATCACGAATTGACAACTCTGTAATATCATAGATATTTTTATTTCCGACGGTGACAGCCAATGCTTCGGGTCGAAGTCTTTTTCCATCACATTCTGCACATGGGGTTATCCTCATAAAGGTTTCATATTCCTTCTTTGATACCTCTGAGGCAGTTTCCCTATATCTTCTCTGGACATTTTTTATCACTCCTTCAAAAGCCACGTCATAGATTCCAGAACCATGCTTTCCCTTATAAGGAACTTTTACCACCTTACCATTGGTTCCATGCATAATCATGCGTCTTATCTCTTCCGAAAGTTCTTCATACGGAGTAGTTAAATCAAAATTATACTCTCTCGCCAATGCTTCTAAAATACATCTGGTATAACTAGAGGAATCTGTAACAGACTGCCAGCCCATTACTGCTAATGCTCCTTCTGCCAGACTCATAGAAGTATCCGGTATCAGCAGCTCCTCATCAAATTCCATCTTAAATCCAATCCCATGGCAAACCGGGCAGGCTCCAAAGGGATTATTGAAGGAAAAGGTTCTTGGTTCCATTTCCTCCATGCCAATACCGCAATCCGGGCAGGAAAAGCTTTGACTGAAATTAATCCGTTCTCCTCCCGGAATGTCCACTGTCATCAAACCATCTGACAGCTTTAATACACTTTCAATAGAGTCCACCAGTCTTTTCTGAATTCCCTCTCTTACCACCAGACGATCCACCATAATTTCAATGGTATGCTTTTTATTTTTCTCTAAATTAATTTCCTCAGAAAGTTCATAAAGATGTCCATCCACGATTACTCTGACAAAACCGCTCTTTCGGGCAGATTCAAAAATCTTCACATGCTGTCCCTTTCGCCCACGAACTACTGGAGCCAACAGCTGCAATCTGGTTCCCTCTGGCAGCTTCATAATCTCATCTGCCATCTGGTCTACCGTCTGACGGTGAATTTCCTTACCACAATTCGGACAATGAGGAATACCAATACGGGCATACAAAAGACGAAAGTAATCATAAATCTCTGTTACAGTTCCTACAGTAGAACGTGGATTTCGATTGGTAGATTTCTGATCAATGGAAATGGCCGGTGGCAGGCCTTCGATAGAGTCTACATTGGGTTTCTCCATCTGCCCTAAAAACTGCCGGGCATAAGAAGACAAAGACTCCATATACCTTCTCTGTCCCTCTGCATAAATGGTATCAAAGGCAAGAGAAGACTTACCAGAGCCACTTAATCCAGTAAATACTACAAACTCGTCTCTCGGAATATCAATGTCAAATCCCTTCAGATTATGCTCTCCCGCCTTACGGATACGAATATATTTCTTGGCCTCATCATGTTTTCCCATAATAAACTTCCTTTCTTTTCAGTAATTGTATCTATAATTCTTTTCCAACATTCTCTTCTCATTCTGATAAAAATCTTGGATTTATATACCTGTCAGAAAAATTTTCTATTTTGAGACTTTTTCATCATATCATTTTCCTTTCACCTTTTCAAGTACATATGTTCGATTGTTTGTAAGGTTTTAACAAAAAAATTCTTTTTTCCGCACTATTTTTTCAGTTTTTACCTTGAAGAAATTTGGCATTTCCACTATAATTTATATTAGTGTGTAATATGTATAAGGAGGATGTATTCTTGTCAAATAATAATCAAAAAATAATTGCTGTCTGCGCTGCAAGAGATTGCGATCCTGCATATCTTTTTACCTTCAGCCAGCTGGCAAAGGAATACAATTTCAAAGTGTTATATTTCTTTTCCTTTAGTGATCTGTACACTACGGAATCCCACGACATTGGAGAAAAGAATATATACCAGCTCATCAATTATGACATGATTGACGGGCTTCTTATTATGGCGCAATCTATTAAAAATCGGGAAGTCCTTATCAGCCTTACTGAGGCGGCTGCCAAAGCAGACATTCCTGCACTTACTATCGACTGTCCTTTAGAAGGATGCTATAATATCGTTTTTGATTATGACAAGGCTATTGAAGAGATTATTACCCATCTTGTAGAAGTACATAACTTGCGTCGGATTAATTTTATTGCTGGAATACAAGGAAATGATTATTCTGAACATCGTCTTTCCATATACCGCAAGGTACTAAGAGAGCATGATATTCCAGTAGAGGAAGAGCGAATCGGCTATGGAGATTTCTGGCAGGTTCCTACCAATGCTGTATTAGATCGATTTTTAGCTAGTGAATTGCCATTTCCAGAAGCCATAGTCTGTGCCAATGATACTATGGCAATTGCTACCTATGACCGTTTAACAGAAGAAGGATATACAATTCCAGATGATGTAGTTATTACCGGATTTGATGGACTGGAAGAAGCCGTGCAGCATACCCCTTCTATCACTACTGCTAAGCATGATTTGACAGGGGCTTCAGTTGCTGCTTATGAACTTTTAACAGATTTATTTAAAGGGAAAAAGCGGGAGAAACAGGTCTATATCAATTCCAAATTAATTTATGGACATTCCTGTGGTTGCCCGGCCCATTCTCTGGTTCAGCATAATCCATTGATTCGTTCATTATACGATAACATCGAATCTTCCAAATGGTTTAATGCCCGACAGATCCGAATGATTGCAGACTTAACAGACAAAAGCTCGTTTCAGGAAGTTTTTGAAAGCATGAAAGATTATGCCGGAGAATTTAATGCCAGCCATTTCTGGCTTTGTATTGTAGATGACTTCTTAATGGAAGAAGAGTTTTCTGACATTTTAGAGGATGCTGCTTTAAAAAGAAATACCTACTCCTCTAAAATGGATTTAATGCTTTATCGCAAACAAGGAGAATGGCAGGGAATCATAGATTTTGAAACTAAGCAGCTTCTTCCAAATATAGAGGGAGTTTTTGATGAAGTAGATAATATTATTTTCTTTCCACTTCATGTCCATGCTTTGACCATTGGCTATGCTGCATTATCCTTTGATGATCCAAACATTAAAATAGCGCATTGTCATCAATTCTTTATGAATGTTAGTATTGCATTAGAAGTGACAAAAACCCACCGTCGTCAGGAAACAATTATTCAGAATCTGGAAAATAAATACGTCCATGATCCTTTGACTGGTTTATTTAACCGTCGTGGTTTCTATCAAAAGGTTACAGATATGTATGCAAACTGTGCAAATAATCAGGAGCTGATTATGATTATTTCTGTAGATTTAAATGGACTGAAACCTATTAATGATACCTATGGACATGCGGATGGTGATATCGCCATATCCACTGTAGCCAAAGCCTTAATGACCGCTTCCCGCCGGGATGATGTTTGTGCCCGCTTTGGTGGTGACGAATTTGTAGTTGCAGGCCCTCTTTCCAGCGAAGAAGAGGCAAATCAGTATATAAAAAATGTCCAGAGCTTTTTGGATGATTTTAATGCCGGCTCTGGTAAGCCATATGATGTCAGTGCCAGCTTTGGTTTAGTTGCTGCTATTCCTAATGATTCTGTTACATTAGATGAATTTATTCATCATGCGGATGAAAAGATGTATGCAGAAAAAGCAAAACATCATTTAAGCCGAAGCAGATAAAGTCCATTTGTTAATTTATGATTTAACTTCATTTTTTCTATTACGGGCATCTCCCTTTGGGAGACCGCTCATAGATAACAAAAACACCCAGATAGTATTTCCCACTATCTGGGTGTTTTTGCCTTTTCTAATCATTATCCTTATTACAAATCATCCAAGAAGAGCTTTATCACTAGCAAACTCTTCCCCACTGACTTCCTCAAACTTCTGAAGCAAATCTTCTACCGTCAGTTTTTTCTTTTCCTCTCCCTTAATGTCCAGAATCACCTTTCCATCATTCATCATAATAAGACGGTTTCCATGAACAATGGCATCCTTCATGTTATGAGTTACCATAAGCGCTGTCAGGTTATGCTCTTCAATGATTTTGTCAGAAAGAGCCAATACCTTTGCAGCCGTTTTCGGATCTAAAGCAGCAGTATGCTCATCCAAAAGTAAAAGCTTCGGTTTCTTCAAGGTAGCCATAAGCAAAGTTAAAGCCTGTCTCTGTCCACCAGATAAAAGACCTACCTTACTGGTCATACGGTCTTCTAATCCTAAATCCAGTTCCTTTAACATTTCATAATACTGCTTATGCTCTTTCTTCGTAATTCCCCACTTCAAACCACGCCTCTGTCCGCGTCTTGCTGCTAAAGCCAAATTCTCCTGAATCTCCATAGTAGCTGCTGTACCATTCATAGGATCCTGAAATACTCTTCCCAGATAGGAAGCTCTTTTATGCTCTGGAAGCCCGGTTACATCCTGTCCATCAATTACAATGGAACCTTCATCAATAGGCCATACTCCTGCAATAGCATTTAAAACCGTGGACTTTCCAGCACCATTTCCACCGATAACTGTGACAAAATCTCCTTCTTCCAAGGTAAGATTCACACCATTTAATGCATGCTTCTCATTAATGGTGCCAATATTAAAGGTTTTATAAACATTCTTTAATTCTAACATACTTTTCCTCATTTCTGCGCTGCTTTTGCGCATAACGCAATGTTTGTATCAAGCAGCGCGCAGATACAAACTTGTAGAGTGAAAAATTTATTTTTCACTCTTTCCTCCCTTCGCTGCCCTACGATAAGAGTTTCTTGCTTTTCCCTGAAGATAAGGAACAGCTAGGAAAATAGCTACTACGGTAGCAGAGAACAGCTTTGTATCATTGCTGTCTAATCCTAACCAAAGCACGAACTGAATTACTACGTAATAAATAATGCCACCAATGGCAACAAATAAAAGTCTTCCAAAGAAATTCAGACGCTTACCAAAAATAGTCTCACCCAGAACCTGTCCAATAATTACTGCTGCCAAACCAATAACAATGGCACCACGTCCCATATTAACATCTGCAAAGCCCTGATATTGTGCATAAAGCCCACCGGCAAAGCCTACCAGACCATTTGAAATCACCAATGCCAAAACCTTTGCCACATTGGTATTGATGCCCTGAGCACGGGTCATATTTTCATTACAGCCAGTGGAACGAATGGTAAATCCCACCTCTGTTCCAAAGAACCAATACAAAATTCCAATCATTATAATGATAATAATTGCCGTTGTAATAATGGCTGGAATAATATAACGAGAGGACAGTACCAGATTAAACTGGTCAACGCTGACCGCCTGATTGGCACGTCCCAAAATACGCATGTTAATAGAATATAATGCCAACTGAGTTAAGATACCAGATAAAATCGGCGGAATTCCCAATGCTGTATGTAAAACACCTGTAATCAAACCTGCCAGCATACCTGCAATAACCGCTACAATCATAGCAACACCTGCTGGATAGCCCCCTAGTATCATCATTGCTGCCACTGCACCACCGGTAGCCAGTGTACCATCTACTGTCAAATCTGCAAAATCTAAGATTTTAAATGTTATGTAAACACCAATTGCCATAATGCCCCAAATCAGTCCCTGCGCCACACTTCCCGGCAAAGCCCGCAGCAAGGAAATCGGACTCCCCACTCCCATCAAAGGAATTAACTCTAACATATTGCCTCCATTCTGTCACCTTGTGACATAAAAAATCATAGGCTCAACCGCCCTATACGGACAGTTGAGCCCATACTATTTTATTATAATAAAAACAATATCGAAAATCAACTAAATCTCTCTTCTATCTTACATTTTCTGACAAAAATCATCCGGCAATCTCCTCATGAGAAATATCTTCTCTCGGTGGATTTAACCCCTCCATATGAATTTCATTTTTCTGGGCATAATCCCAGAGGGCAGCATGAATGGCTTCCTCTGCCAAAACAGAACAATGCACCTTCACTGGTGGCAAACCGTCCAGCGCTTCCATCACTGCTTTATTTGTCACATGAAGCGCCTCATATATAGTCTTTCCAATTACCAGTTCTGTAGCCATACTGCTAGTTGCTACTGCTGCGCCACAACCAAAGGTCTTAAATTTACAATCCTTGATTACCTTCGTATCTTCCTCAATGTCCAGAAAAATCCGCATAATATCTCCACACTTAGCATTTCCTACCGTACCAACACCACTGGCATCCTCTATCTCTCCTACATTTCGTGGGTTTGTAAAATGATCCATTACTTTTTCGCTATACATAATGATTTTCTCCTTTCCTTATTATCTGTTTTCCTTCTGTGATACATATCTTTTTATTCTCTATTCTGCTTTGACACAAAATCATCGTATAGAGGAGATAAGCTACGTAATCTCTCTACGATAGTTTTTATCTGGTCAACCACAAAGTCCGCCTCTTCCCTTGTATTATCTTCGGATAACGTTAAACGTAATGAGCCATGGGCAATTTCATGGGGCAATCCAATGGCCAAAAGTACATGGGAAGGATCCAACGAACCGGATGTGCAGGCAGAACCACTAGACCCACAGATTCCATTACTGTCCAGCATCAATAAAAGAGATTCTCCCTCAATAAACTGAAAGCAGAAATGCACATTATTGGAAAGACGCTGTTCTCTATGACCATTCAGCCGGCAATATGGCACCTCTGTCAGGATTCGTTCTATAATATAGTCACGCATCTCACTGATTTTCTTTTGATTCTCTTTCAATCCGGAGGAAGCCAGCCGGGCTGCTTCTCCCATTCCAACGATACCAGGTACATTTAATGTTCCCGCTCTTCTAGACCGCTCTTGGGCTCCACCATGAAGAAGGGCTCCTAATCTTATCCCATTTCTGATATAGAGAAATCCTACACCTTTCGGTCCATGGAACTTATGACCACTGGCACTTAACAAATCAATCTGCATGTCCTCCACCTGAATCGGAACGTGACTATACGCCTGTACTGCATCTGTATGAAAAAGCACCTTATGTCGGTGAGCAATCTCTCCAATTTCTGCAATGGACTGTATGGTTCCAATTTCATTATTTGCAAACATAATACTAATCAAAATTGTATCGGGTCTAATGGCAGCCTCCACAGCCTCCGGTGACACAAGACCTGCTTCATCCACATCCAGATAGGTAATCTGATATCCCTTCTTTTCTAAATACTCACAGGTATGCAAAACGGCATGATGCTCAATTTTTGAAGTAATAATGTGTTTTCCTTTTTCTTGCAAGCATTCTGCCACACCCTTAATAGCCCAATTATCTGATTCACTGCCACCACTGGTAAAATAGATTTCACTCCCCTTGGCACCTATGGTAGAAGCAATATATTCCCGTGCATCCTCTACTGCCTTCTGTGCCTTCCCTGCAAAATCATATACACTGGAAGGATTTCCATAATTCTCCAAAAAATATGGCTGCATCGCCTGAAGAACCTCTGGCTTCATTGCGGTAGTAGCTGCATTATCTAAATAAATTATTTTTTTCATAACTATAATCCAGCCTTTCTTTTACTTTTCCTAGTATTTTGCTAGGATATAAGTATCATACTGCTTCCTTTTCTTTCTGTCAACCCCATGCAGAATACTACTCCAATTATTCCAGACAGAGGAAATCGACATTGACACAGGCTTTTCCTTTTGGTAGCCTAAGAAAGGTATCGCATCCGTATATTATAGAAAGCGATACTCCAAATATTCCATTATAATCTGGAGGATAACATGCTAGGAACCATTGTAAATACTTGTACTATTTTAGCCGGCAGCGTCACCGGCAGTTTGCTAAAAAAAGGAATTAAAAAGGAATATCAAGAAGCCTTATATAATGCCATGGGATTGTCTGCCTTAATGCTAGGAATCCGTTCCACTGTAACAAACATGGGTGAAAGTAATTATCCGGTTCTTTTTATTGTCAGCATTGCTTTAGGTAGTCTGCTGGGATATATTATTGATTTACAAAAACATTTTGACCGGCTTGTAGCACGTTTCCAAAAGGGAGAATCCCGTTTAAGCGAAGGACTTTCCACAGGAATCCTGCTGTATTGTATCGGAAGTCTTTCTATTTTAGGTCCTATCCAAAGCGCTCTCTATGGGGATAATACCTTTCTTTTTACCAATGCTACTTTAGATTTGGTGACTTCTGCTGTCCTTGCATCTACCTATGGCATCGGCATGGCACTGGCGGCACCTGTACTTTTCTGCTGGCAGGGTGGAATCTATCTCATTGCCACCTTACTTGGAAATGGCCTTTCCGATAGTCTCATGGTAGAAGTTTCCATTGTAGGGGGAATGCTTATTGCCTCCTCTGGATTATCCATCCTAAAAATAAAAGACCTGAAAGCACTGAATATGCTTCCAAGTCTTTTGATACCAATTCTATTTTTTGCTATTAAATCTTTATTTAACCTTTAAATTAGATATACTCATTTTATTCTTGGCGTCGATTTATTGACGCCTTGTTTTTTTCTCAGAATTTAACAAGTCTTTATATATCTTTACAGAACGCAATGTGTTTTCCATGATAAATTTTGCTTTTCTTTTTTCATCACCTGTACTTTTTTTGGTAGCAACACCATCCCCATGCATTACCTGTAACGCCGGATCCAGCACAATCTTATAATTTGCTCTCTGACATCTATGATGTAAAATATATTCTTCATAATAGAACTCTGTTTCCGGATATAATGCATATTCTTCACAGTCTATAAAATTTCTGGAAAAAATAATGCAGGCACCACATGGTACAACATCTTCTTGATAGCTCGGCACCTCTGCATTACCAACGTTTTCATTTCTGAATTTTCCTTTAATAAGAGGATAAACCATAGGGAAGGTTTTCAAACACATCCAATTCATTGCGATGGTATAGTTCACTTCCCCCTTTGTACGTCCAGTCAATGCAATAGGACTTTGATGCAATCCTGTGGCACAACTGACAATATCCGGACTTAATATTGCGTATTTACTCTCTTCATAGGAACGTTTAATGTCATCAATAAACCCTTTTTGCTCAAATACAATATCATTATTTGCCATTACAATAAAATCTGGATTGTGCTTACCTTTTGTATATTGATACCCACGATTATTCGCTCTGGAAAAGCCGGATTTCTCTTCTATCTGCAACACATCCACCTGTGGAGCCGCTGCAAACATTTCTTTCAAAACCTGCCTCTCTTCCTTTGTTTTATTCACATCATTATCAACAATAACAATTTGAATTGTATCATTTGTATTTAATTGTAATATAGAATCAATACAAGTTTTTGTTACCTGTACATTTCCATAATGTAATATTACAAAGCTAATTATACTCATCTTCCACCTCGCACATATTCCATATTTTACACATCAGTTTCTATTCTAGCATAAAACTCTGCTTTTTTAAATATTCGTTTCATCTTCCCTTATTTCCCATCCACTTCTCAAGGTGTAGCTTGAACCACTTCTCCCTTGGAGTTTAGTCTTCCATTGGTGGAAATGTTATTGATATGACGGAGGAATTTCTTCTTTTTCCCCTTTGTCAAAAGTCTGGTTTCCTTTCCCGACTGAAGACAAGGCACCATCATGGCACGAATCTCTCCATTTTCTGCTATGTCCAACTGCAAGATGGTGGTGTACAAAGTCTTTTCATTAAACCAGAAATTTCCCAGACTATAAAAAATAGGCTTTCCTTTATAATATCCAACCCCCTGCATGCAATGAGTATGGGCACCCACTACCACATCTGCTCCCGCATCAATATACATCTTCCCCTGCTCCTTCTGCGCGTCTTCCAAGGTAACACTGTACTCTGTTCCCCAATGCACAAACGCAATCACAACATCTGCTTTTTTCTTTGCCTTTCGGATTGCCTTTACGTAATCTGCCGGATCATAGGTTCGGAATACCCCGGGAGAATTCTGTCCTGCCTCTGGAGTTAATATGTATTTTTCCGCACGGGTAGCTGCAATAATGGCAATGGTTTTCCCTTTGCTTTCAAAATAAACCGGCTTTTTTGCTTCTTTCTCATTCTTTCCTGCCCCTGTATAGGCAATTCCTTCCTTCTTCAAGGAACGAAGGGTATCTAAAAAAGCCTGCTTTCCATAGTCGTATACGTGATTATTGGCAAGAGAAACTGCATCCACACCTAAGTGCTTTAAAATAGCTGTATTCTTTTCTGGCGCACAGAAGGTATATGCCTTGCCTGCCATAGGCTCTCCCCTGTCGCTAATGGCAAACTCGTTATTCACAACCATATAATCCAGACTCTTCATCCTCTGAATCAGCCCTTTATCAATGACTCCAGAAATTCCTTTCCCTTTTTTACGCATATGCTGCATAATCAAAGAGTTTTCATCCAGATTCATATCTCCCGCAAAGCCTAAATGAACCGTGGTATCCTCCTCTTTCTGCTCTTCTACTTCTAACGCAGAAGAAGAGGCCGTACTGGTCTCTTCTTCACGATTTCCTTCCTGCTGCGGTGATAATACTGCCGGTACTGTCACGGACTTCTCCTTCGGATGAAGCTCCATATAATAATCTATAGCCATCCAGCCTACTACCAAAACCATAATCACCAATAGAATTTTACTTCTTTTTCCCCGTAGCTTTTCTCGTAATTTATCCATTCTGTATCATTACCCTTTCAGTAGGAAATTTTTCACAATAACACCAGATACTGGTGGACAGGTAATCCGAAGAACACCATTCTCTACTGAGTACATGGCAGTTTCCAAAGAAAATCCTTCCCGGCTGCTGCTCATCAGCTTTGCCATACGGTTTTCCTCTGTTAATCCCATACGCCAAACAGGAATATCTACTGTCACTTCCTGATCACTGCTGTTAATTGCTATAACCATCTTATCTTTCTCATCAAAACGTCCATAGCTGACAAACTGATACTGTCCCTTTAGGAACAAAATAGAACCAGTCTTTAACGCCTGATAATCCTTGTGAATCCGAATAATTTCTTTATGATATTCGATTAATTCCTTATCTTCCCGTCCCCAAGGATAGGTACGTCTGTTGTCTGGGTCTGTCCATCCACAGACACCAGCTTCATCACCATAATAAATGGTTGGTGCTCCTGGCCAGGTCATCTGCATCATAACCGCCAGACGCATCATGGCCTTATCCACTCCTTCATTAGCTGCTTCTGGTCCTAAAGTAGCTGTTCTTCCTACCTTGCGATTGGTACGGGTTAAAAATCTGGAATGGTCATGGTTAGACAGCTCATTCATTGCTACATGTAAGGACTGGGAATGAAACCGCGTCATAAAATGCCGCATGGAACCAAAGAAGGCATCGGGATTTCCCAACATATCATGACGATATTCATCACTATGCTTTTCCACACCAGTAAAGAACCAGGTCAAGGGCTCCATAAAGGCATCATAGTTCATAACCGTATCCCATTCATCTCCTCGCAGCCATTCTGTAGGATCTCCATAATGCTCTGCCAGCACAATAGCATTTGGATTTGCTTCTTTTACATTACGACGGAATTCCTTCCAGAAGTAATGGTTATACTCCCCAGACTGTCCCAAATCTGCTGCCACGTCCAGACGCCATCCATCCACATTATATGGTGGCGAAACCCATTTTCTGGCAATATGCATAATATATTCAAATAACTGTGGTGACTCCTCATAATTCAGCTTTGGCAGAGTATCGTGTCCCCACCAGCCATCATAATGAGGGTTATATGGCCACTGCTGCTCACGGAACTTAAAGAAGGTATTGTATGGACTATCTCCAGCCACAAAAGCCCCCTTCTCATAGCCCTGGGCATCCTCATAGATACATTCCCTATCCAGCCACTTATTAAAGGAACCACAATGGTTAAACACACCATCCAGAATTACCTTCATTCCACGACGGTGAACCTCTTCTACAAACTCTGCAAACAGAGCATTACTGGCTTCCAAATTTTCTTTATCCGTCACTCTGCAAACATAACGGGTAGCACTTTTATTAGGATATACTGGATCTGCCTTCCAATTGCCATACTCATCCCTTTGAAGCAGTTCTCCCTCATCCTTCACTATTTTTCCAAAATGAGGATCAATATAATCATAATCCTGAATATCGTATTTGTGGTTGGAAGGTGAAACAAATATCGGATTTAAATAGATTACTTCTACACCTAAGTCCTGAAGATAATCCAGCTTTTGCATAACACCGGCAATATCACCGCCATAAAATTCCCGGACACCCATGGAAGCCGGATATTTAAACCAATCTGTCACCTTGCTGGTTCCTTCTCCAATGTACATATATTCATTATCTTCTACATCGTTGCTTCTATCTCCATTAAAGAAACGATCTACATAAATCTGATAGAAAATCGCTCCCTTCGCCCAATCTGGTGTATGGAATCCTGGCGTCATAGTAAAGTTGTAATACTCTTCCACAGTGTTGCATAAGCCTACGTTATTGTAATAGCATACCATCTGACCACAATGTACCTCAAAATAGTAGTACACCTGCTCACTACCAAGCTGCACATATGCCTCATAATAATCAAACATACGGTCATTGAAGATTTTTTCCATTTCAATTCGCTGGTTTTGGAACACTAAAACAACAGAGTCAAGATTCTCTCTAGCGCTTCGAAAACGCAATCTCACTCTGTCGTTAACATCCGGCTCTGTTGGTTTGCGATAAAACTCTGTTCCATCACAAAACAGCGCCTGTGGATTAAATATTGTTGTTAAATTGTCCAAATAGAGCTGTGTTTTCATCTGCTTTGACATTTTATGAAAACGCACATCTAAATCCATGTTTCCCTCTCATTCTGCGCCCTGCGCTTATTATTCTTACTTCATTTTCTTCCCTAATATTTTATATTAGACGATTTCTCTATTTCTTACAAGTCACCTGTTATAATTTATTCATTTCAGCCAATAAAATTTCTTTCTTGTTTTTATCCGGTTCTTCTAAAACCAACTCCAGAAGCGCTTCTAGTATTTCTCCCATAGCTGGTCCCGGCTTTATTCCTGCCTGAATCAAATCTTTCCCATTCACTGCCAAGTCCTTTATGGATAATGGCTGGTGGTTCCTCTCTACTTCATCATAAAGAGCCACAACCTTATCTATTCTCTCCAGCTTCTCTTGGAAGGTTTCTGGATTTTGCGCCAGAATATCTGCATATTGCACTAAAAATTCCATTGCCATAATATCACTACCAATCTTAGAAGCTGCTCTGCGCACCGCTTTTAAGGATGGTTCTATCCGATAATCATGCCAGGTTACCAGTCTTTTCACCGTATCAATGGTTTCATTATCATAGGTCAGCTTCTTCATAATATCCTTTGCCATCTGGGCACTTTTCTCAGGATGTCCATAGAAATGACCGATTCCCTCTTTGTCTATCTCCATAGTAACCGGCTTGGCAATATCATGGAACAACATAGCTGTCACAAGAATACAATGCTGTTTCTTCGTAAGCTTTTCACAGACCTGTCCAATCCATTCCTTGGCAGTCTTGGAAAGCCCCGAAAACAGCTGGCGTTTCCCCTCTTGAAAGAAATCATTCATTATTTCGATTCCTTTGATTGTATGCTCTCCTACGGTATATATATGATGATGATTTTTTTGGTCACAGTTCATCATATCATCCAGTTCTGGTAGAAATACGGCTGTCATACCAGTTTCATATGCAGCCTGGAGCCTGCCTGCTTCCTTGGACATCAACAGCTTGGTTAATTCCACCCGGATACGTTCTGCACTGATTTTTTCCAAATGTACTGCTCTTTCTATAATCGCCTGTCTGGTTTTTTCCTCAATCTCAAAACCTAACTGTCCGGAAAAACGCACCGCCCGCAGCATACGGAGAGCATCTTCGTCAAAACGTTGTCCAGCATCTCCAACACAACGGATGATTTTCCGCTGTAAATCTCCTACGCCATCAAACTCATCCACCAGCCCTATGGAATCATTATACGCCATGGCATTAATGGTAAAATCCCTTCGCTCTAAATCCATTTTTAGATTGGTGGTGAAGGAGACTTCCTTTGGATGGCGTCCATCCTCATATTCGCCATCAATCCGATAGGTAGTTACTTCATAGCCTACATGGTCTATCATTACCGTAACGGTTCCATGTTGAATCCCTGTATCAATGGTCTTAGGAAATACTCTTTTGATTTCTTCCGGGTGGGCAGAGGTGGTAATATCCCAATCCTCTGGCTCCCGTCCCAACATGGCATCTCTCACACAGCCTCCTACTGCAAAAGCTTCAAACCCTTGTTCTTCCAGCTTTTTTATAATGTAAGATACGCTGTCTGGCAATTGCATTTTCATTTAAAATAACCTTGCCTTTCTATTCGCAAATCTCTTTTCCTTTCTTCCTATAGATAATATCAAAGAAAGCTTTTTCTGATTTACCTTTTTACAGATATTTTTGAAGAAGTTCTACCTTGTCTGTCTTCTCCCATGGAAGATTTAAATCATTTCTTCCAAAATGTCCATAAGCAGCAGTCTGCTTGTAAATCGGACGACGTAAATCCAGCATCTTAATGATTCCTGCCGGACGTAAATCAAAATTCTCACGAATGATTTCTACTAACTTGCTGTCACTAAGCTTGCCTGTTCCAAAGGTGTCCACCATAACGGAAGTAGGCTGTGCTACACCAATGGCATAGGAAAGCTGGATTTCACAACGGCTCGCCAAGCCTGCTGCAACAATATTCTTTGCTACATATCTTGCAGCATAGGCAGCAGAGCGGTCTACCTTGGTACAGTCCTTACCGGAGAAGGCTCCACCACCATGACGGGCATATCCACCATAGGTATCTACAATAATCTTACGACCAGTTAATCCGCTATCACCATTTGGTCCACCAATAACAAAACGTCCGGTTGGATTAATGAAAAACTTTGTATTTTCGTCTACTAATTCCTCTGGAAGGATTGGATCCATAACATATTTCTTAATATCCGCATGAATCTGCTCCTGAGTCACTTCCTCTGCATGCTGGGTAGAAATTACCACTGCATTCAGATGAACTGGCTTTCCTTCCTCATCATATTCTACGGTCACCTGACTCTTTCCATCTGCACGAAGGTATGCTAAGGTTCCATCCTTGCGAACCTCTGTCAGCTTCTTTGTCAGCTTATGTGCAAGGGAAATTGGGTAAGGCATCATTTCCTCCGTCTCATCTGTTGCATAACCAAACATCATTCCCTGATCACCAGCACCAATAGCTTCGATTTCTTCTTCGGACATTTCCTTTTCCTTCGCCTCTAAAGCCTTGTCCACACCCATAGCAATATCTGCTGACTGAGAATCTAAAAGCACCTTCACTTCACAGGTGTCGCAGTTAAAGCCCTTCTTATCATCATCGTAACCAATCTCACGAATGGTCTCTCTAGCGATTCTTTCGTAATCCACCTTAGCATTGGTAGTAATCTCCCCCATAATCAATACGAAATCTGTAGTAATGGATGTTTCACAAGCAACACGGCTCATAGGATCCTGTGCCATAATGGCATCTAAAATCCCATCTGAAATATTGTCACAAATTTTATCTGGATGTCCTTCAGTTACTGATTCGGAAGTAAATAAATATTTTTCCATGTTTTGTCTCCTTCTGCTGTATTCAGCAATATTGTATTATTTTTGTGTCATCATAGGTTCTGTACAATTCCTCTGTACTTTAGGCTTAATGCCGTACCTAAAGAAAAAAGTCCATCAAAAAGATGGACTTGATTACATCAACTCCTCTTATTGTTCGATTTCTCGCTCAGATTGGCACCTTCCAAAATGGGGTTGCCGTGGTTTCACAGAGCCTTCACTCTCCACCACTCTTAATAAGAGTCTTCAATATTCTGCAACTATCATACACGTCTAGGGACTATCCGTCAAGTGTTTTCCTTGATTATTATTTTCGATTGGCTGGTTCCACATTGACGGTCTTCCCTTTGATTTTAGCATTCTTCATTGCATCCAATACCTCCGCAGCATATTCATATGGTACTTCCACAAAGGAATAATTGTCATACATGTCAATGGCACCTACCAGATTTCCTTCCATGCCGGATTCTCCTGCTACTGCTCCAAGAATATCTCCGATACGAATTCTCTGTTTCTTTCCAATATTAATAAAAAGACGTACCATTCCCGGTTCTGCTCCAGTGTCTCCAAAGTCCTCCCGGCGGATGGTCTCAGAAGCTTCTCCTTCTCCCATTGCCATTTTCAGCAAAGCGGCTGCTACTTCTGTTGCTGTATAGTCCTGCTCCTCCAGATGTTCCTCTAATAACCGAACCATTTTGGTCATATCTTCTGTCTCAATCAAGGAGGCAACCTTTTCCAAGACTTTCTCAGCCTTAATATTGGTAATATCATTTACCGATGGGATTGGCTGACGTTTGATTTTTGTCTTGCAATACCGCTGAATGTCCTTCAGTTTATATATTTCACGTCCTACCACCAGATTAAAGGCTCTGCCCTCTCTTCCAGCTCTTCCTGTTCTTCCGATACGGTGCACATAAAACTCTTCATCCTGAGGAATATCATAGTTAAAAACAGCTTCTACATCATCTACATCAATTCCTCTGGCAGCTACATCCGTTGCCACCAAAATATCGGTTTTGCCAGTACGAAAGCCCTTCATAACCCGGTCTCTCTGGCTCTGTTTCATATCACCATGAAGACCTTCCGCAAAATAACCTCTTCCCTTTAAATCGTCTACTAATTCGTCAACCTTCCGCTTGGTATTACAGAAAACTAATGACAATGCCGGATCATACATATCCAGAAGACGGGATAATATCTCGCTTTTCTTCCGTGGATTCACTTCATAATAATATTGTTCAATCTTAGGTACGGTAAGCTCCTTCTTTACCACTTTAATAATCTCTGGCTGATTCAGATAATTCCCAGCAATCTCCATAATAGGTTTTGGCATAGTGGCAGAAAATAGCAGAGTCTGTCTCTCCTCTGGTAAATGAGACAGCACCAGTTCAATATCCTCACGGAATCCCATATTTAGCATTTCATCCGCCTCATCCAGTACCATTGTTCCCACCATTTCCATTTTTAATGTCCGACGACGGATATGGTCAATGACTCTGCCCGGAGTTCCAATAACAATCTGAACGCCACCCTTCAAAGAACGTATCTGCTTGGTAATCTCCTGTCCGCCATATACCGGCAATACCTTAATTCCATGCATAAACTTCGCCAGACGACGGATTTCCTCTGCCACCTGAATCGCCAGCTCTCTAGTAGGGCAAAGAACAATTGCCTGTAGCTTTTTATTTCTTGGATCTACTCTCTGTAGCAAAGGAATACCAAAGGCAGCCGTCTTTCCCGTTCCGGTCTGGGCCTGCCCAATCATATCCTTTCCTTCCAAAGCAACCGGAATTGCCTTCGCCTGAATAGGGCTGGCCTCCTCAAAGCCCATTTCCGTAACAGCGCGCATAATTCTAGGATCTAAACATAACTCTTCAAAATTCATAACTCTCTCTTTTCTCTCTCATATTTTCCACAAACTTCCCATATATAAAATAAATCCAGCTTCTAATAATATTAACTATCTGAATTGTTCAAAATGATTTTTCGTCAGAATATTAACTAAAGAAAATTTTTTCGGTATTGTTTCCAGCGAAAAATCATTCTTTGAAAGTTCTCATAGTTAATCTTATGGGAAGCGTCGGTATTTTATATATGGGAAGTTTGTGGAATCTTATTTTCCGTTTCCTCCCCGAAAAAACGCAACAAAAGAACCGTTCCCTAAAATGTATTTTAAGAAACGGTTCTTCACTGACATTTTATTCTCAGAGGGGGGGAATTGTAATGTCTGGCTGTCAGCCATTTACATTACAATATTAGTGTAACACTTCTTACCTAAATTGCAAGCATTATTTTGCAATTTTTTCCACTTTTTTATTTTCCACCTCTGTTGCTTCAAAGCAATCAGATTTATTTACTTATTTTACTTTAATGGTTACCTTTTTCTTCTTACCATTTGCTTTAGCTGTAATTTTAACCTTACCAGGCTTTAAGCCGGTTACAACTCCATACTCATCTACTGTTGCAATAGAGGTATTTGAGCTAATCCATGTAACTGTAGAAGTTGCATTTCCAGGCTTTGTTGTGGCACTGAGGCAGATACGATTATCTACTAAAACAGATTTCGGTCCTTTTACCTTAATTTTCTTCGCCTTTTTATTCTTCTTTACTACCTGTACGGTGAATTTTGCTTTTGCATTTACTGTATCACCGTCATATGCAGTAAGTGTAACAACAATCTTTCCAGGTTTCTTTGTAGTTACCTCTCCACTTTCTGATACAGTACCTGCTTTGCTCTTCTTTGCAGTAAATTTAAATTCATCAGTACAATCATCGTTGGTAAAGAACTTGCTTAAGGTTGTGGTAGTTCCCTTTTTCACAACAATCTTCTTGGTGCTACCATTGGTTCCACGAATCTTCAGTCCCTTTGCAGGAGATTTTACTGTAATTTTGCAGCTATCCGTTTTATTATCACTACCTGTAACAGTAATTGTTACACTACCGGCACGAAGTGCAGTTACTACACCATTAGCAACAGTAGCAATCTTCTCATCATCACTTGACCAGCTAAGAGTCTGCTTTGCCTCTGCAGGTAATACAGTTGCTGTCAATACCTTCTGCTCACCAACGTTCATTGTAGCTTCTGATTCTGAAACAGTTACAGATTTTACTGGTGGCACGTATCCGGCTTCTACAGTTACTCTATATGTTGTTTGTCTGTCAGATGCCAGACCTAATACAGTAATCGTTGCACTTCCCTCGCTTATGGTCTTAATAGCTCCTGTATTTGGATCAACAGTAACTACAGATTCATCATCAGATGAGTACACCAGTCTTTCCGGATACTTCTCTGCATCTGCTTTTAACTCATCATCGTATACAACCTCAGCAGCAATAGTCTTAGAAACTCCCACATCTAAAGTTATACTAGAATCCGGTACATTAATGGTCCGAGCCGGAACTCTTACATGAATATCACAAGTCTCTTTCATGGTTGGTGAGAATACATTCAGTACAGTATCTCCTAAAGCAAGCGGAGTAAGCTCTGCAGTAGATACACCATTTTCTGCTTCCTCTTCTGCTTCCACCTTAGCGATAGAAGTATCCTTTACTTCCCATTCAAGACTATCCGTAGTATCCTCCGGTGCAAATATTGCTTCCATTGTTTCTGATGTTGGATCTGTATCATACGGAAGATAAATCATGCGCTGTCCATCGATTTCTCTTATAATATCAGATTGTAATTCGATAGAGGTAATTGGAAGACGGGTAACATTCACTCCATAGTTCTGGGAAATAGTTATGGTTACATGAGAGTAGTTTAGATTCTGGTTAAATAAGTCAATCTTACCAGTAACCTTTACAGAAGCTGTTCCTTCTTTAACTCCCTCCAATATAATCTGACCACCACTTTGTCTTGCCTTAATATAGGCATTGGAGTTATATTTTAATAAATCATTCTTCTCATCATCCTCAAGCATACTTCTGTCAGTTAAACTTAAAGCAGTATTGCTAAAATTCTTAAAGCAGTTTAAGGATGGCATTTCCTGCTCTCTTCCCACAATAATTGGTACTGTAATCTCTTCCTCTCCTGTTTCTACAGCATTGATTACAGTAAGACCCTTATACTCGTTGGCAGCAGCTCCTGCAAAAAGATCTTCTTCCCACTCTGCTGCAATTGGAATAGTAATGGTATTCAGTCTATAACAATCTGTAAACGCATTATTCTCTACTAAAGTAACGTCCTTAGACATAGTCACTTTTGTTAAATTATAGCAGCCTTCACATATTCCACTGGATATTTTTGTTAAACTATTTGGGAACTCGATTTTGTCTATGTTTGTTTCGTAAAACGCATTAGAGCCAATACTCTCCAGCTTAGTAGCAAACATAAAATCAACGCTCTTTAAGCCATAATATGGATGATAGATACGATATGTTTCTTTCTGTGGCTCATAGATTTCGTCAATACCCTGAGAGGCTTCTGCAAATGCCCAATCCCCAATGGTTTTTATTTCTGTCTGAAATCTAACCTTCGTTAAACTCTTACACTCACGAAATGCAGAACTTCCAATTTCCGTTAAGGAAAGCGGCAAATCATTTGTCTGTTTTTCACTTTTCTGATTAACAAACTCTTCTAATGCATAGCATTCATAAAACGCTTCTTCACCAATGGAAGTAATGCCATCCGGTAAAGTTACTTTCTTCAAACCTACGAACTCTATCGGAGTGTAATCCTTTTCTGTTAAATTTGGATTTGAAGTCACCTCTGGAGATGATGTTGGCAACAGATAATCTTCTTCATCTTCATCTGTAGGATATGCTCCACAGCCAGAACACATTTCAGCCGGAATCTGTGTAACTCCATTTCCTACCTTTAACTCACTTAATAAAATACACTCCTTAAAAGCAGCTTCTCCAATGGTAGTTACTGCATCTGGAATAGTAACCTTTTCAATACCTGTATTAGAAACCTGTTCAAAACCAAAGTATTCCGTAATTCCCTCTACTGAAAAAGTAGCACATCTGTTAAAGGCATACTCACCAATACTTGTTAAGGTTTCTGGGAAGATTACTTCTCCCTCTGCCATAGTTCCCCTATATCCAACAGTTTTTAACTGTACACAGTTACTAAAGCAATATGCACCAATCTTTTCTAAATTCTCAGGTAATTGTACCTGCTTTAAACAGTAATCAGCATATGTCAAAGAATTTGTTTCTTCATTTATACTACCAAAGCATTGCTCCGGAAGCTCTTTTACCTGACTTCCATCTGCAAAAATAACCTCTTCCATATAATACATACCATTAAATGCCTGTGCTCCAATAGTAGTTACACAGGAAGGAATGGTTAACGTAGTAAAATCTGTATACGAAAATGCTTTTACTCCAATCGTTTTTAGCTTGGTCAATCCGGATAAAAAGCTATCATCCTCATACCCCACTGTTGACAAATAAAATGCTTGATTTTCAATAGTTACCAGATTACTGTCTGCTGGTGTTCCACCATGATAGGAAACAGTCAAATCAGTAGAAAAGCCCTCATTTGCCTGATCATTATTATAATCTGCACTTTCATCACCTGCCACAATATTCACTGCACCAGCTCCTCGAAAAGCTCCTTCCGGAATGGTGGTCAATGCCTGGGATAATACCAGATTTTCCAGCTTAGGTGTATAATCAAAACAATATTTGCCAATTTTTGTAACCGTATTTGGCATATCAATTTCAGTTATTTGGGAACGAGCAAAAACCTGCTCCTCAATTTCTCTTAATTCAGTAGGAAGTATTACACCTTCTGAAAGATCTGCCTGATAAAAGGTACTATTTTCTAATACCGTCACTCCAGTGGCTGACAAATCAATAGATTTTATTTTACTATTAGAAAATGCACTTTCCATAATATAGCCGAAACAGCTAGGAAGCTGATTGCTATAACCACTGGCAACTCCAGTTGATACATCACCTACACAAAACTGAAGATTTCCGGTTCTTTCAAATGCCTTATCCATAATATACTGAACAGATGTATCAAAAAAAGCAACCTTTTCTAACTGATTACAGCCTTCAAAAAGCTGTTTTGGCACGGTATGAGCTAATTCCGAATCTGAAATTACTGGTACAAATGCCTGAGTAAGGGCAATACAGCTAGAGAAAGCACCTTCTCCAAGATAGCTCAAGCTTTTCTTCATGGAAGCAAAGGAAGCATCACTTAATACACTACATCCTGTAAATGCAAATTTTCCAATAGAAGTAACATTGTCCAGATTAATTGTAGCTAGCTGAGAGCATTCTTTAAATGCATTGTCACCAAGCTTAGTAAGGGAAGCTGGCAGCTTCACCTGTGTCATGGCACAAGCATTAAACTCACTGGCTGCAATCTCTGTTACTGAAGTACATGCACTTAAATCAAACAAAGAAGCATTTCTTGCATAACCAAGTCCTTTTAAATTCTGTACACCAGAAGGAACCTCTAATTCTCCTTCATAGCTTGCCAAATCCTTTACCGTAGGATTTGAACCACCTAAAACCTGTTTTAAATAGGCTAATAAAACATCATCCGGTATAACACTGGCATCCAATGCTGTATCATCTGGAATCTGTCCTTCTGCAGCCGCTGCTTTCTGGCTCAACTCTGGGAAAAGTCCTTTCAACAGACCATTATCTGCTGCCGGAGAACTTAATACCATCGCACAAACCAAAAGAAGGCTGACACTGCGTTTCCACATTTTTTTCGTTCTTCTCTTCATAGTTTCTCCCTTCTGCCTATGGGCATCTCTTTTTGCGTTTCCTCATCTCAAAATTCTTTCTTAAACATAAGAAAAATCCACTGAGAGATTCCACCTTGGTAAAAGTTACTTAATCTTTTACGTCACCTTTAATGGTAACAATTTTTCCCAATCTCGTCAATGGATTTTCCTTAGATAACCCTTAAGAAATATTTACATTTTTTCATATTATTACAGAAAATATTAACAGGTAAATTTTCCATCCTCTACATCAACAACTACCTTCTGCCCTGCATGAACTTTATCCTCTAATATCCTTCTGGCTAATAAGGTCTCAATATTTTTTTGGAGATACCGCTTTAGTGGTCTGGCGCCAAAGGCTGCATCATAGGCTTCTTCTACAATAAAATCCACTGCCCTTTCAGTTAAATCTACAGTTAACTCTTTGTCTTTTAATCGATTATTTAGCTCGTCTAAAAGAATTTTTACAATACCTGTAATATTATTCTTAGTCAGTGGTTTAAATAGAATAATCTCATCCAGTCGGTTTAAAAACTCCGGACGGAAGCTTCCTCGCAAGTCCTCCATGGTTCTGTCTCTTGCCTCCTGACTAATGCTTCCATCCTCCTGAATTCCATCCAACAGATACATAGAACCAATATTTGAGGTGAGAATCAAAATAGTATTTTTAAAATCCACTGTCCGCCCCTGAGAATCGGTGATTCGGCCATCATCCAATACCTGAAGCAGTACATGAAATACGTCTGGGTGGGCTTTTTCGATCTCATCAAACAAAACAACAGAATAGGGCTTTCTACGAACAGCCTCTGTTAGCTGTCCACCTTCCTCATAGCCTACATATCCCGGAGGGGCTCCAATGAGTCTTGCCACAGAATATTTCTCCATATACTCACTCATATCAATACGAACCATGTTATTTTCATCATCAAACAAAGCCTTGGCCAATGTCTTTGCCAGTTCCGTTTTTCCCACACCTGTCGGTCCCAAGAAAAGGAAGGAACCAATTGGCTTAGTAGGGTCTTTGATACCTGCCTTGGAACGAAGAATGGCCTCTGATACCAGCTGGACACCTTCCTCCTGCCCAACTACTCTTTTATGAAGCTCTTCTGCCAAATGCAGGGTCTTCTCTCTTTCGCCTTCTGTTAGCTTGGCAATAGGAATCCCTGTCCAGCGGGAAATAATCTTAGCAATCTCTTCCTCTGTTACTGCCTCCTGTACCATGGTCTCCCCAGCACCCTTTGCTCTTTCCTCCGCTTCCTGAATCTGTCTTTCCACCTCTGGCAAACGTCCATACTGAATCTCCGCTGCCTTGGTATAATCACCACGACTCTGGGCCTGTTCCATTTCATTCCGCAGGGAATCCCGCTCTTCTTTCAGCTTGCTGACCTTATCCACCTGAGCTTTTTCGCTTTCCCACTGTGCCTTCTGTCGGCTAAACTCTTCCTGAAGCTCTGCCAGTTCCTTCTGCAATGCATCCAGACGCTCCTTGGACAGATTATCTGTTTCCTTCTTCAATGCCTGCTCTTCAATTTTCATCTGCATAATCTGGCGGTTCATTTCATCCAGCTCTGCCGGCATGCTATCCAGTTCTGTCTTAATCATAGCACAGGCTTCATCCACCAAATCAATTGCCTTATCCGGCAAAAAGCGGTCAGAGATATAGCGGTTGGAAAGTGTAGCCGCTGCCACCAGAGAACCATCTGTAATCTTTACACCATGAAATACCTCGTATCGCTCTTTGATTCCTCGTAAGATAGAAATAGTATCCTCTACGGTTGGTTCTGATACCAATACCGGCTGAAAACGACGTTCCAGAGCTGCATCCTTCTCGATATACTGACGATACTCATCCAAGGTAGTGGCACCAATACAATGGAGTTCTCCTCTTGCCAGCATTGGCTTCAGCATATTCCCGGCATCCATGGAGCCTTCTGTCTTTCCGGCACCTACAATAGTATGGAGTTCATCAATGAAAAGAATAATCTGTCCATGACTTTTCTTTACCTCCTCCAGCAATGCCTTCAACCGCTCTTCAAACTCTCCGCGATATTTAGCTCCTGCCACCAGAGACCCCATATCCAAGGCAAATACCTTTTTATCCTTTAAGCCCTCTGGCACATCTCCTTTCACAATTCGCTGTGCCAAGCCTTCTACTGCTGCAGTTTTACCGACACCGGGTTCACCAATTAACACCGGATTATTCTTGGATTTTCTGGAAAGAATCCGAATAATATGGCGAATCTCATTATCCCTTCCAATAACAGGATCAATCTTTCCCTGTCTCGCTCTCTCCACCAAATCATACCCGTATTTTTCCAAGGCATCATAGGTTGCCTCTGGATTATCACTGGTCACTCTCTGGTTTCCACGAATCTGAGATAATGCCTGTAAAAACCTTTCCTTATTAATCTGACACTGCTTCAATAATTCCTTTATCTCCCGACTAGGATGCGCCAGCATACTCAGGAAAAGATGCTCTACGGAAACATACTCATCTCCCATGCGCTTTGCCTCATCCTCTGCATAAATCAATGTTTCATTCAAATAGCGGTCAATCCGCATGTCACCACCGGAAACCTTTGGGCGTTTCGCCAGAATCCCATCCACCTGCGCCTGAAACACCTCTACGCTAATGTCCATCTTCTCAATCAGCTTTGGAATCAGACTGCCTTCCACCTGCAGCATGGCTCTTAAAAGGTGATCCTGCCCGATTTCCTGATGACCATAGTCCATCGCCACCTTTTCGCATGACTGTACCACTTCCTGCGACTTGGTTGTAAATTTACTGATATTCATAGAAAACACCCCTTTCTCATAATATGCAGTTCAAACGCTGCCATATCCTTAACGCTATTATTTCCCATTTCTTACAGAAACTTTCTGCTTGAATGAAAATATAGCACCGTTTGTTAGCACTGTCAAGAGGTGAGTGCTAATCATTTACAAAAAAAGCAGAGCCTTCATTTTTAAAGGCTCCACTAATCTTGTCTACTATATTCTGTATCACCTATTTTGTTTCCCAAAGCATTAAGCTCTTCACAAGGTTCATACTTGGTTTTATAGCCTGTTCCATCTATAATCAAAAACGGATTATATGCTTGGATTTTTATTACAGAACCATCCTTCTTTGTTATTTTATAAATAACCGCCTGACCAGCATACTCTGTATATGTGTTATCTTCATCATAGATAACCACCTTTTTCAATATTTTTACTAAGCTCTCGATTTCCTTTTTATCAAGTTCTTCTGTAATATTCGGTGGATAAAGCTCAACCGTAACTTCCTTAATATCCTCTTTTGTAAGGGTTCTAAAAGGCTTTTGTCCGTCTGTATTTACAGCAATAAAGATAATACTAATGCTGAGCACACAAATTACTAATGATAGCATAATGTTTCTTTTCTTTTTCACAGTCGCACCTCCTTTCTTTCAAATCAATAAATCCATCCATTGCTCTAGACTATATGGTTCTTTCCGATGTTCTTATTTTCCAATTCTATGCTACCATAGTTCCATCAAAATATCTACGTCTAGCCACAGCTTCCTCTTCTAACTTTCCTATTTTCCTTATCAAGCTAATTGTTACCAAAGGACTGCTATTTGTTACATCTATCTATAATTCGTAATTTTTTCTGCTAAAATCCTATTGAAACAAAAAAACAAATACAGAAAGGAAAATGTATAATGAATTTTCTTTTAAATTCGTTATACAAGGTGACAAAATGAAAAAAATCAAAAAAATACTTGCAGTACTTTTAATTATGGCTTTATTTATTCCTATGACGGACTCCACTAAAGTCCAGGCAGCTTCTTGGGCAAGTGGAAAGATTTGGGACGCAGGAACTAATGGAGATTTAGAGGAAACCAAATTGACGAAAGAAGATTTCACAAAAATCATTACAAAAAAAGGCACTAAAAATTTCTTCAAACAGAAATATGTAAAGGATGGTTGGCATAGCTGGTATTTTTATGCAGGAAAGGACACCTCACTAAAATCAACCAACCGTGGAATCTCTTTGAACTCCACATTAGACGAAGTATATAAACAGTATGGAAAAGTAAAACTGATGCAGAGTTCAAAAGCAAAAAAGAAATATACAAATAGACGTACCCCTGAAATGGAAAAGGAACTTTATAAGGGATTTCGTGATTTAGCTTCAAAGAAAGAACTCAAGCAATTTGTGGAATACACTTGTAATTATATTGTTAAAAAAGATGGAAAAATGAGTGAAATGCCTATTGCGATTCGTTTCTATATTAATAACAAGAAAAAGGTATGTGCTGTAGTTTATATTCAAGGATATAGCGAGATTTAGGCAATCCTACTCATTGGGTGTCTTCTTCAAATACCACACAATAAACGGAATGGATATCAGGCCTGTCAGCATGTCTGCGATAGGCTGTGAGGCCTGAATCCCTTTCAATCCAAAGTACTGGCTTGCAATAATCAACACTGGGATGAAAGCAAGACCAGACCGCAGCATGGACAAAAAGGAACAAATCCCCGCCTTGCGGATACTCTGGTAAAGCATATTAACGGGCACGGAAAGGGGGAGGAACAAAGTTCCCAAGGTAGCCAGCCGCAGGGCATAGGCTCCGATCTCATTAACCTCAGGGCTCTTCTGGAACAAATAGACGATTTCTTCCGCAAAACAAAATCCCGCCAAAGCTAAGACGCCCACCGACACAAAGCCTAATCCACTGGTAAATAAAAGTCCTTTCTTCACTCTCTTATATTCTTTTGCTTGATAGTTAAAGGCTGCCACCGGCTGAAAGCCCTGACCAATTCCTAGGCCTACACACATAACAAACGCAGAAAAACGATTTACTACACTCATAGCGGCGATAGCGGCATCCCCATAGACCTTAGTATAGTTATTCAGCATACCATTTGATATTGAGGTAAGCCCCTGACGAATCAATGCCGGAAATCCCACTATAATAATAGAAAAATACACATGTCTTCTGCGGCTAATCATTTTCATAGAAATCTTTCCCTGCGCCATTTTGCAGTAAAAATAGTATAAAATGCCAAAGCTTACTACCTGAGAGGCTGCTGTTGCCAGCCCCGCACCAAAGACTCCCAAAGGCCAAACAAAAATCAATAAATAGTCTCCGAAAATATTTAATACTCCACCAATAGTAAGACCTATCATAGCATAAAATGCCTTTCCCTCATAACGAAGATTATTATTTAAAATAAAAGAACCTACCATAAAAGGACATGACACCAGCACCCAGAATCCATACTGTCTGGCATAAGGCAAAATGGTATCTGTACTTCCCAGAAGCTGCATAAAAGGATTTAGAAAAATCAATCCCAGCACCATTAATAAGATCCCACCAATACCCCCAACATAAAAGGCAGTGGACACATATTCTGAAGCTTCCTTCTGATTCTTATCTGCCAAGGCTTTTGATACCATGGTTCCTGAACCCTGCCCCAGCATAAAGGCTATGGCTTGAATAATGCATTGTAATGTAAACAATATCCCTGTAGCCGCCTGCTGACTTTCTCCTAAAGTTCCTACAAAGTAGGTGTCTACCATGTTATAAACATTTGTAATTAGCATAGAAATGGTAGTAGGTATCCCCAGCGAAACAATCAGCTTGGAAACCGGTGTTTTTGTCATTTTTTCATAATAAACTTCGGAATCTTTCATTTTCTCACTCTTTTCCATTCAATATTTCATCCCTTTTCTAGGTACGCTTCCAAATCCTATACCACAAAAAATGCGTACCATATCTTAATACAGTACGCATTGTATCACAAAACCAAAAACTACGCATATATAATTTTCCTGAGAAAACGAATCTATCACCTATTGGACTGAATAAATTCTACAAATTCATCTTTTGGCACTGGTCTGGAATAATAATATCCCTGAATATATTCACACTGCAAATCCGTGAATTGCTTCACCATATTCTCCGTTTCAATTCCCTCTACTACAATCTGCATATCCATTGCCTTAATCATTTTAATAGTATTTTGCAGCACCAGCATTAACCGGGCATTTTCTTCCTCTACATTGGTAAAGCTCTTATCCAGCTTCACTATTTGTAGTGGCAGAGAAGCAATGCGGCACATATTGGAATAACCCGTACCAAAATCATCCAGTGAAAAGCTAATACCCGCATCATGAAGAGTCTGTAGATTATCTTCCATAATCTTCTGGGAGTCTGTGGCTGCAGTTTCCGTAATCTCTAGATTAATCTGGTCAGGCCGAATCTGGTATTTATCCAGTGTCTTCAAGATTCGTTTTGATAAATTGCTTTGCATACACTGAACTACCGACAGATTAATTTCGATATATTCCAACCCCAATTCCTTAAATTGGTCACTATTAATAAACTTGCAAACCTCTTCCAGTACAAAATCTCCAATACGATTAATGGCACCACTTCGTTCTGCTGCCGGAATAAAAATGTCTGGAGAGATAAAGCCATATTTCTCATCCTTCAATCGAAGCAAAGCTTCTGCGGAATTAAACCGCTGCTCCTTCACTGAATAAATCGGCTGGTAATATACAGAAAAGCTGTGATTTGCCAAAGCACTCTCAATAATCCGGTCAATGTCCTTCATAATGTCATAGCGTTCCTTACTGTAAAGCTCCGAAGCATATAATACCTCTCCTGTGTACTTCTTAGAATTAAGATCGCCACCAAATACCATAAGAGAGTCTAAATCTGCTATATCCTTCGGACACCTTGTGACACAAACACAGGTTATTATATTCAATTCCATATGCTTTATCCGAAACTTATCCCGCATATAGTTATTCACATGCTCTGCCACCTGCACTGTCTTATCAAAATATTCGTATTCCAGAATAATACGAAACTTACCATTTCCTAAATAATACAACTCTATTTCCGGATTATCTCTTCTACTAATACGATTAATTTCTCTAGCAACCTTCTTTAGTACAGAATTCATGCTGTCATATCCCAACATGTTCTGAAGGGCATCATGATTCACCACATTAATCATAATAATTTCCATTGGCTTTTCATTCTGAAAAGCACGACGGATATTTGTTACATAGGCACTAATTTTTCCAAGGCCTGTTACAGTATCAATTAATTCCTCCGGTCTTTGTACCATCAGAGAAATAAATAACATACTACAAGCATTGGCAAACATTTCTACCCGCTGGGTTTTAAAAAAGTACTGTACTACTACTGCTGCCAGCATGAAAGGATACACTGAAAGCATGGCAGCTATCTGGCTCCGTTTAAAGTTCTTCCGATAATAAAACAGATAGGCGATTCCAAAGATGACATAAATAGCCGCAACTCCGTAAAACATCAAGAAAAACTGTCCTCTAATATAGGCTCCATTCTCATCAATATAAAAAACGTGCTTTAGCCATAAATTAACTATTAGATTAAGCCCTACAAAAGTAATTGGCGCAAGTAATAGCACCATCTGCCATGTACTTCGTTTAAACTTATATCTGGTATCTGACTGTAACACGATATACCAAATATAAAAGGGAGTAATCAGACTATGCATAGCCAGATATATTGTATGAAAAATATACTGCTGCAATGCAAAGTCCAACCTCGAATTATCCAATAAAATAGCAGTAATATCAGCACAGGTTGTAACCAGACAACTAATCATCATAACCAAAAACCAACGATTGGTCTTGCCTGTAGTCATCCTTCGAAATACTGTTGAAACCAGTAAAACACAAAATACAATTAATGCTCCAAAATCGAAAAGTACATTCCGTTCCATTTCTTCCCTTCTTTCGTATCGAAAAGTCTCTTTGCTCTCTTCTACTTTTCGGCATAATAATCATTTACCCAATCAACCATAGTCTGGATATTATTTTCTCTTTCCTCTAAAAATCCTACGATGCAGGCATAGCTTGCATAACCACCATCAACTGCATTCTTAACAGAGCCTTCCGCCTTGGCAGTACCATGATAACGTGCAAAAAACTGTTCAAAAAGAGGCTCATATACATCCTTAAACCAGGTACATCTCTCAATGGCAGCATCTTTTTCAAAGTTTGTCTCTGATAATCCCTGTAAAGTAGCAAGGAAATCCTGCCGGAAGCCTTCATTGGTCATAAGATATGCATACATCAGTACCACTGGATTGTCCGTACTCATATCCAGCATTCCATCTGGTTTATAATTATCCTCCTTTATGGTATTGGTGGCAGCATCACTTACTCCACTAACTCCACCAAATTCCATATCATAACAACAGAAACGCCATCTTCCATCTGCATATGGATTGTTTTCGTCAGTTTCTGTCACCTTCCATACGGTCCAGTTCTTCCCTGGCCAATCCCACTTATTATTAATCCAAAGCTGAATCGCGAAGTAATCTCTTACTGACTCCACATCCACCAATTTCGCAAATTCCTCATAGTCCTTCTGGTCTTTTAAGTCTTTATGATTTTTATAAAATTCCAGCAAATCATTAAAATAATAGCTGACTGCTTCTCTTGCCGGAAGCTCTCCTTCATCCAGCTTGTAACCAATGGGATACTTTTCTGCATCTCCTTTATAAGCAACTACTGTCTTATCATCTACCCCATATTTCTCTTGGAAATAATTGTCATTATAATCTTCCTGAAGAATATATAATCCCCAATACTCTCCGTTGAGATAAACCACACATGGACGGGAAGCCTGAGTCTCCACCTTTTTATCCTTAATCAATGACTGCCAGAAGGTATCGTTGAATTTGGTGGTGAAAGCACAGTTTCCACCATTACGTAAGGTTAATTTCTTAAACTTAGAAATCACATTCCCCTGACTGTCCTTGGCATCTTCTCCAAAAAAAGCATACTCGAAATCATTTGGGCCATAATCCTTGTCTGCGCAAAGACGAAGTCCCTTCTGTAAATCAGAACGGGAATAATTCCCCTGAATACGGATGCCACAATCCTGAGAAAGCTTGCATTCTGTGTTTTCTCCATCACTTTCAAAATAATCAATGTGAGCATTCCGCTCCCCTTCTTTTCCACGAATTTGATAATTTGCATCCATTTTTCGTGCTAATTCCGTAGACTCCCATTCATTGATTCCATTGGTTTCAATATGCTTTGCTAAAGCTTCCTCAAACTTTTTCCCTTTTACATAAATTCCCTTTTCCTCATCAAACAAGTCCTTTTCATCCATAGAAATAGACATCACTGCCAAATCCATATCTGCAGCCTGACAGCTTTCCTCAATACCCTTAATGTGCTCTGACATTTTGCCTACAATATAGGTATTGGTCTGTACTGAAGAATAACTTCCATCCTCCTTCTCCACCACAGCCTTTACTACAGTAATCTTATCAACCTCTTCCTTCGTAGGAGCTGACATACTACTTACATACTTCTCCTGTTCCGGGTCCCATTTTGCATTTGCTGCATCAAACAGAACCGGATCATATGCGGATAAGACATTTTCATCCTCTTTCCGGTCAGTAATCTGTATAGCTTCTGTATACTCCTGACGGGTATGGCTTTCTGCCGGATTACTTCCGTCCAGAGTATAATAAATCTTTCCTCCTGCCTTTATTTCTAATGCAAAGGCTTCTTCATAGATTCCGCTGTTTTTAGAAAAGGTCAGTTGGCTAATACCGTCATTCTTAGCGCCATTCTTACTCCTTACCAGCATAATCCCCATAACAGCCACCACAATTACCAGGCAGACAGCCAAAATCCTCCAGATCCAGCTTTTGTTCTTCTTGTCCATTGGAATAACCTACCTTTCTTTTGTTGTTCCGCCCTATTTTCAATTATGAGTTCTCACCTTATTATACTTTTTCGTCCGATTATAATTGCTCTTATTATACAAAATTGACGCTATATAATC
>CAZEFX010000016.1:0-35198 GCA_964511525.1 uncultured Jutongia sp. | reverse complement strand
AATTAGTTGCCCGTGGTCTGATTGCACAGGTAACAGACGAAGAAGAAATTAAGGAACTGGTGAATGAAGGAAAAGCTGTATTTTATATTGGTTTTGACCCTACTGCAGATAGCTTGCATGTAGGTCATTTCATGGCGCTTTGTCTTATGAAAAGATTACAGATGGCAGGAAATAAGCCAATTGCTTTGATTGGTGGCGGTACTGCCATGATTGGTGATCCATCTGGAAGAACGGATATGCGTCAGATGATGACAAAAGAAACCATTAATCACAACGTAGAATGCTTTAAAAAGCAGATGAGCCGTTTCATTGATTTTTCTGATGGAAAGGCTATGATTGTGAATAATGCTGACTGGTTAATGGATTTGAATTATATGGAAGTGCTTCGTGATGTAGGACCTCATTTCTCTGTAAACCGTATGTTAGCAGCTGAGTGTTACAAGCAGCGTATGGAGAAGGGATTGACCTTCTTAGAGTTTAACTACATGATTATGCAGAGCTATGACTTCTATGCATTATTCCAGAAGTATGGCTGTAACATGCAGTTTGGTGGCGATGACCAGTGGAGTAATATGTTAGGCGGAACAGAGCTGATTCGTCGTAAGCTTGGAAAAGATGCTTATGCTATGACTATCAATCTGTTATTAAATTCCGAAGGTAAGAAAATGGGCAAGACACAGTCTGGTGCTGTTTGGCTTGATCCGGAGAAGACATCTCCATTTGATTTTTACCAGTACTGGAGAAATGTCAGCGATGCAGATGTATTGAAGTGCTTAAGAATGTTAACCTTCCTTCCATTGGAAGAAATCGATGCAATGGATCAGTGGGAAGGCAGCCAGTTAAATCAGGCAAAAGAAATTCTTGCATTTGAGTTGACAAAGCTGGTACATGGTGAGGAAGAAGCTACAAAGGCACAGGAAGCAGCGAGAGCACTTTTTGCCAGCGGAAATGCAGCGCAGATGCCAGAAGTTGAACTGACAGCAGAAGACTTCGAGGATGGCAGCATTGGTATCCTGAAGCTTTTGGTAAAAGCCGGTCTGGCAAGCTCCAACGGAGAAGCTCGTCGTAACGTAGAGCAGGGCGGTGTTGCTTTGGATGGAGAGAAGGTAACCGATGTAAAGATGCAGGTTGCAAAGGATAGCATTGGAGAAGATGGTGTCGTATTAAAACGTGGTAAGAAGAAATTTATGCGTATTGTGGTGAAATAGTAGGACCCCCTGAGAGGGTTCTGAGTTTATCCCTTTACAAGTTATGAATAGCAACTATGAGTATTGATATCCTACAGAGACGCGTTCTCACTCGATTCCTGCACATAGCGGATACGTAAGTTTGAGTCGGATTGTTATCCTCCTCAAACTAAGTACCGATGGCAGCAAACGGTCTCTTTCGGATTATCAATATCATAGTTGCTTTTATTTATGTTGAGAAGGGATAAACAAAAAAGCTGTGAGGGCGTCAAAATTTATTTCATCATAATATGAATAAGTTGTATGAGAGATACTTATTCCGCCTCTCCCTCATCGAAACAAAGCATGGTCAGAAGCTGGGCGTATACCTGATCGTTTTTATCCTTAAAACGCTGGCAGGCATTTACCGCTTCTTCCTCGCTGGTAACATTGATGGTTACCTCTAAAATCTTACTGCCTCTTTCATAGATGCAGCCAGTTGCCAGATATTCGTTCTGACGTATCTTGGTATAGTCTGTCTTAATAGAAGTATTATCTACAATGGCAAGCCGATTGCTTTCCAGATATTCATCAATTTCACGGCAGGTATCGGTAGGAAGCTGGTTGCCAAAAAAGCGAAGGGTTTCTTTCCCGATTTCTGCGATAGTATAATAGGACTTCTTATGGGTCTGTTCTACCAGAATCATTTTATCTTCTGTAAGCTCCGACAAGGTTTGTTGGATGGAAAGGTAGTTGGTATAACCGCTTTCCAGAATAAAATCAGACAAAATTGCATTTGGAATGGGTTGATCTGCCTGATTCAAAAAATAAAGAACAATTAGCTTATACAATTGCAATGCTTCTGGTGTCATAACATCCCTCTTTTCTTTGTGTAAATTTAACACGTTTCTTTTATAAAAAATGTATATCAAATGCCTATGAAAGCATACATCCCTGATAAATTTTTTGAACCTTTAGCTGATGTGCGATTTCGTTTAAAACCTTACGTTTGTTTCCGCTCCAAAGAGGAGCGAGAAGTAACTCCTTGGAACCATCTCCTGTTAATCGATGAATTACTATTTCAGGGGAAAGATGAGCAATACAAGTTAAGAGAAGGTCAATATATTCTTCTTGGGAATAGATTGACAAATGCTCCAGTTCTTTTGCAAGGTCTGTTTCCCTTAAGACATGTAATAAATGCAGCTTAATTCCCTGAATCCCTTTTTCATTAAGATAATGTATGGTTTTTAGGATATCCTCTTTGGATTCTCCCGGAAGTCCTAAGATAACATGGGTAATTACATCAATATTTCGTATTTGAAGTTCTTTTAAAGTATCTTCAAATACCTGCAAGGGATATCCCCGTCGGATATAATCCGCAGTGGTTTCGTGGATGGTTTGAAGTCCAAGCTCAATCCATACAGGCTTTATCTTATTGCATTCTTCCAGAAGATGAAAGATTTCAGGAGAAAAGCAATCCGGTCGGGTGGCAATAGATAAGGCTGCTACCTGTGGATGCTCCAATGCCTCCCTATAGATAGAACGCAGGTGGGAGACAGGTGCATAGGTATTGCTATAGGATTGAAAATAAGCAATATAACGCTTTCCACAGTATTTTGGCTGCTTTTGCAAAAAAGCAATGCCTTGATTGATTTGTTCTGTAATGGATGTCTCACATTTTATTGCAAATTCACCAGAACCCCCTTGACTGCAAAAAATACAGCCACGGGTATCCAAAGTGCCATCCCGGTTAGGACAGGTCATTCTGCCGTCCAAAGCTACCTTATATATTTTTTCGCCAAAGGTTTCTTTTAAGTAATAATCTAACGAGTAGTAGGGCTTTTCACCCCAACGGGTTCTAGTGGATATTTGCTTTGATTGCATTGGCTATATCCTCCATTTTTATATATGGTAACTATAATAGAAAATTTGTATGTTTCCGCCTTCAAAAAAGGCAAACAAATCCATTTATCATCATAGCACAGAAGGTAGTGGAAACTCAAGAGAATAAAGAAATTACTTTACACAAAAGACAGCTTTGTGTATACTAAGAATAGTTTTTATCTGAAATATATATGAAACATCATATTTTCTTGCAATAGTTCCTTTCAACAATGTCGTTGATGATTCAAGAAGGATTAAATTTATAATGGTTTCAATAAATGAATGGAGGTAGCAGATGGAAGAATTGGAAAAGTTGTCTTTAGTGGAGCTTCGTTTAGCAGCAAAGAAAATGGGGGTAAAAAGTGTTACTACCTATAAGAAACAGGAATTGCTAGAGGAATTGAAGAAATTGCAGAAGGAAGAACAGCCAAAAGAAAAGAAAAATAAAAAAGCAGATGTGGCAGAGTCGAAGGAAAAGAAAAGTGTCAAAACAGACACAGCAGAGACAAGAGGAAATGCAGGAGCTAAACATACAGATGTGGCTGTGGAGAGAAAGACAAAGTTAGAAGAGTCAGAGGCGGGGAGTAAAAGAGAAAGCTATGACAAAAGAGAGGGACAAAAGAATTCATATCGAAATGGAAATAAAAATTTTCATGGAACAGCAGAAAAAGCAAGTTATTCTACCGGACGGGAAGAGAGAAAAACAGATAATCACGGAACTGGTCAGATAAATCTTAGAGGAGATGCTGCCAACATGACTCCAACGGAGATTTCTCAGTTGGATAGTGGTGAAACGAAAGCAGGTATTTTGGAAGTTATGCCAGAAGGTTATGGTTTCGTTCGTTGTGATAATTATCTTCCGGGAGAAGCAGATGTGTATGTATCACCTGCTATGATCCGACGTTTTGGATTGCGTACCGGGGATATATTGGTGGGAAATACCCGTATTCGGAATCAGAATGAAAAGTTTAGTGCTCTTTTATATGTAAAAACAGTAAATGGTTATTCTTTAGAGCAGACAGCAAAAAGAAAGAAATTTGAAAATCTGACTCCTATTTTTCCAAACGAAAGAATTCATCTGGAGGTAAAAGGTGTAAATAGCATATCTATGCGAATGATGGATTTGATTTCTCCAATTGGAAAGGGACAGCGTGGTATGATTGTGTCTCAGCCAAAGACAGGAAAGACTACTTTATTAAAGCAGGTAGCCAAGGCTGTAAAAAAGAATCATCCAAAGATGCGTCTGATTGTATTATTGATTGATGAACGTCCTGAGGAAGTTACTGATATTAAAGAATCTATTCAGGGGCCAAATGTAGAAGTGATTTATTCTACCTTTGATGAGCTTCCGGAAAATCATAAAAGGGTTTCTGAAATGGTAATTGAACGGGCAAAACGTTTAGTTGAGCATGGAGAGGATGTTATGATCCTCTTAGACAGCATTACCCGTTTAGCAAGAGCATATAACCTGACGGTACAGCCTAGTGGAAGAACCCTTTCCGGTGGTCTTGATCCAGCAGCGCTGCATATGCCAAAACGGTTTTTCGGTGCCGCCCGTAATATGAGAGAGGGAGGAAGTCTTACGATTCTTGCTACAGCATTAGTAGATACCGGAAGTAAAATGGACGATGTAGTATTTGAAGAGTTTAAGGGAACGGGTAATATGGAATTGGTATTAGACCGCAGCCTTTCTGAGAAGAGACTGTTCCCAGCTATTGATTTGCCAAAATCCAGTACCAGAAGAGATGATCTTTTGCTGACACAGGAAGAAGCAGAAGCAAACTTCCTGATTCGGAAGGCATTTAATGGTTCAAAATCGGAAGAAGCAGTGGAGAAGATTATTCAAATGTTCCGAAAAACCAAGGATAATGAAGAATTAATCCAAATGGTAAAAAAGGTGAAAATAATCTAAAAAAATCCCTTGCATTCAAAATTTTCCTATGCTATACTAAGGAAGTTGTGTTTTAATGATGTAATCGAAAAGACAAAATTCCATAGCCGTATCTATTGGTGAAGTCTTTTTCGTATATGGATTTGCCGTCTTGAGTGATGGCGGAATGGAGGTACTTAACATGAGAGAAGGAATTCATCCTAACTATTATCAGGCAAAGGTTGTTTGTAACTGTGGAAATGAATTTGTAACAGGTTCTACAAAGGAGGAAATCCACGTAGAAATTTGTTCTAAGTGTCATTCTTTCTACACAGGACAGCAGAAGGCCATTAAAGCTCGTGGTGCGATTGATAAATTCAACCGTAAGTATGGTATTCAGGCTAACTAGCGAAATATCTGACTGGCATTGGCCGGTCTTTCAAAAGGTTGCAACGCCCGTAGTGGGTATTGTGACCTTTTGTTTGCTTTAGGAAAAAATCAATAGAAAGCCATGAAATAATCAGTGAGTATTTTTTGTTTGGCAGAAAAGAGGAGAGAGGAAGGATAAAGTTTTCTCTCGATAAGGAGGAATATATGAAATCATCAGGAATTGGTGGTCAGGCGGTCTTAGAAGGCGTAATGATGAAGAACAAGTCAGAATACGCTGTGGCCGTTCGGAAGCCGGATGGAGAGATTTCTGTTCAAAAGGGAAAGTGCAAAAGTATTGGTGACAAGTATGTATTTTTCCGTTTGCCAATTATCAGAGGTGTTGTAGCATTTGTAGAATCTTTGGTATTGGGGATGAAATCATTAACCTATTCATCCAGTTTCTATGAAGAAGATACAGAGGCAGAGGAAAGCAAGACGACAGGAAAGGAAACGTCTTCCGCTAACAAGGAATCTGCTGTAGCTAAGAAAAAAATAACACCAGAAGAAGAGAAGAAAGCCCAGCGAAAGGAAACCTTGGAAAATGTTTTAGTGGTAATTCTTTCTATTCTTTTGGCAGTGGGAGTGTTTATGTTACTTCCATTTTTCCTTTCTGGATTGTTGCGTTCAAAAATAGAGTCCCAGGTAGCTCTTACTATTATTGAAGGTGTACTTCGTGTGGCACTTTTTGTGGGGTATGTGATTGCGATATCATTTATGAGTGATATTAAACGCGTGTTTATGTATCATGGTGCAGAGCATAAGACTATTAACTGTGTGGAAAGTGGATTGCCATTAAATGTGGCTAATGTAAAGCTGCAGTCCAAGGAACACCGGAGATGCGGAACTAGCTTTTTACTGATTGTAATGTTTATCAGTATTCTTTTCTTCATCTTTATTCAGGTAGAAAGTGTGGGACTGAGAATGTTGTTCCGCATACTTTTGGTGCCGGTTATTGCAGGAATCTCTTATGAGTTTATTCGTTTTGCAGGAAATACAGATAATAAGGTGATTATTGCATTAAGTAAACCAGGTCTTTTGTTACAGAAGCTGACAACAAGAGAGCCAGAGGATGACATGATTGAAGTTGCCATTGCTTCTGTAAATGCGGTTTTTGATTGGGAAGAGTATCAAAGACGTTGTAAAGCCCAGGAAAAGCGGAAAGCAAAGAAGAAAACGGAGAATCAAGAAACTCAAAAAGATGGTGACCAGAAGAAAGCTTCTGCTGGAAAAGCCAAGAAATCCAGAGCCCAGATTAAGAAAGAGCTGCAAGAGAGAGAGCAGGCATATCATAATCGTGTGAAGGAAAGAGAAGAAAGAGAAAAAGCTCAGGCAGAGCGAGAGGCGGAACGTCAGCAGAAATATAAGGAAATTGAAAAGAGAAAAGCAGCACGTATTGCCGCCATTAAGGGGACTGCACCAGCTCCGAAGGTAGAAGTAGAAGAGGATGATGATTTACAGAGCTTAGATCGTTTCTTTGATGAGAGTGCCGAGGATAAGACGAAGGCGGAAGAAGAGTAAGGGAGCCTTGTTAGAAGACAAATCCTATGGAATCTGGTAAATTTTGCGTGATGTGTATGATAGAGTCAGAGATTTCGATGAAGGAAAGGCAGGAAACATATTGTGACATGGAGAACATTACTAGGGCAGGGAGAAGAAATTCTTACTCAGTCTGGAATTGCAGATGCAGGTCTAGATGCCTGGTATCTGTTAGAATATGTTTCTGGAATGAAACGGGCAGAGTTTTTTCTGCGGGGAGAGGAGCCGGCTTCTGAGTCACAGCAGGAAAAGTATCTGACATTTATAGAAAGGCGAAAAGAGCATATTCCATTGCAGCATCTTACAGGAACTCAGGAGTTTATGGGGATGGAATTTCAGGTGAGTGCAGATGTGCTGGTACCCAGACAGGATACAGAGCTTTTGGTAGAAAATCTGTTGCCAATAGTGCAAGGAAAACGAGTACTGGATTTATGTACTGGTTCTGGCTGTATTGGAATTTCTTTATGGAAGCTGGGGAATCCTCAAAGTGTAGATGCTGTGGATTTGTCAAAAAATGCCTTGGCTATTGCAAAGGAAAATGCAAAGAAGCTGCAAGCGGAGATTCATTTTGTAGAAAGTGATCTGTTCCAAAACGTGGACACAGAATATGATGTCATTGTATCTAATCCACCATACATTGCTTCGGAAGTGATTGAAACTCTTATGCCGGAAGTAAAAGACCATGAGCCGATGATGGCATTAGATGGTGGAACGGATGGTTTGGATTTCTATCGAAGGATTGCAAAGGATGCAGTTTCTCATTTGCAGCCAGAAGGAATGCTGTGGCTAGAAATTGGTTATGACCAAGGAGAGGCAGTGGCTGAAATATTAAGACAACAAGGCTATAAAGATGTAATCTGTCTGAAAGACTTGTGTGGACTAGACAGAGTGATTCGGGGCATTTGTCCGAAGGAGTTTAGAAAGGAAGAGAAAGATGTTTGATAAGTTAGAAGATTTAGTACGTAGTCTGGAAGAAATTAATATGTTATTGACAGAGCCAGAGGTTATTAATGATCAGAACAGATACCGTCAGTTAATGAAGGAGCAGAATGATCTGACTCCTATTGTGGAGAAATATTTAGAGTATAAGGCTGCCAAGGACGGAATCGAAGAAAGCTTGATGATTCTGGAGGAGGAGTCTGATGAAGAAATGAAGGAGCTTGCAAAGGAAGAGTTAAACGACTGCAAGGCAAAGGTGGAAGAGTGTGAGAAGGAACTGAAGATTCTCATGCTGCCAAAGGACCCTAACGATGATAAGAACGTTATTGTGGAAATTCGTGGTGGTGCCGGTGGTGATGAGGCTGCTCTTTTCGCTGCAGATTTATTCCGTATGTATTCCAAATATGCAGAAACAAATCGTTGGAAAGTAGAAGTCATGAGTGTCAACGAAAATGGAATCGGTGGTTTCAAGGAAATCGTATTTATGATTAACGGTTCTGGTGCATATTCTAAGTTAAAATATGAAAGTGGTGTACACCGTGTACAGAGAATTCCATCCACAGAATCCGGTGGACGTATTCATACCTCTACCTCTACAGTAGCAATTATGCCAGAAGTGGAAGATGTGGATGTACAAGTAGACCCTAACGATTGTAAGATTGATGTATTCCGTGCCTCTGGTAATGGTGGACAGTGTGTCAACACCACGGACTCTGCGGTACGTATTACCCATATTCCTACCGGTATCGTGGTATCCTGTCAGGATGAGAAGTCCCAGCTTAAGAATAAGGATAAGGCTATGAAGGTTCTTCGTTCCCGTATCTATGATATGGAGCGTGAAAAGGCAGAGAGCGAGCAGGCGGCGGAGCGTAGAAGTCAGGTAGGTACTGGTGACCGTTCGGAAAAAATCCGTACTTACAACTTCCCACAGGGACGTGTAACCGACCATCGTATTAAGTACACCAGCCATAGATTGAATGAGATTTTGAATGGTGATATTACAGAGCTGTTGGATAATATTATAGCAGCGGATCAGACAGCGAAGCTGGCGAAGATGAATGAGGAGTAGGATAGGGAAGTAACTGTTACAATAAGGAAAATGCAGTAAGGGCATAAGAAGGATAATAAGTCATGCACCAGAAGGTAAAAGGTGCATAGATTAGTACAGAATAATATATTTTGTACGAAAGAGACAGTGGAAGCTGTCTCTTTTTTTGTACAGAGAAGGGAGAAACATGAAAAAAAGCAATATGAAAAAAAAGACGATTAGTCTTTTACTTACCATGGCATTATTGACAGGTGTATTAGCCGGCTGTGGGAAGAAGGAGGAACTGGTTACCATTCGTTTAAACGAGGTGGCACATTCTATTTTTTATGCGCCACAGTATGTAGCCATTGAAAAAGGATATTTTGAAGAAGAGGGGATTGCACTGGAACTAGTAAATGGTCTTGGTGCAGATAATACCATGACAGCGGTTGTATCTGGTGATGCAGATGTGGGATTTATGGGGTCAGAATCTTCGGTATATGTATATCAGGAGGGTGCTAAGGATTACATTGTGAATTTTGCCCAGTTAACCCAGAGAGCAGGAAACTTCTTAGTTGCAAAAGAAGATGTTAAGGATTTTGAATGGACGGATTTGAAGGGCAAAACTGTTTTAGGTGGCAGAGATGGCGGTATGCCGGAAATGGTATTTGAGTACATTTTGAAAAAGAATGGCATTGATCCAGCCAAAGATTTAAATATTGTTAAAAATATTGATTTTGGTTTGACTGCTCAGGCATTTGCTTCTGGAAAAGGTGACTATACTGTAGAGTTTGAGCCACATGCAACTGCCTTGGAACAGGAGGGGAAAGGAAAGGTTATAGCCTCTCTGGGAGAAGCTAGCGGTATGGTTCCATACACCGCATATTCTGCTAAAAAAAGTTATTTAGAAGAACATGAAAAAGAATTACTTGCTTTTACTAGAGCGTTACAGAAAGGCATGGATTTTGTTCAGAGTCATACTCCAGAGGAAATTGCTAAGGTAATTGGACCACAGTTTCCAGAAACAGAGGAGGAGGCTTTAATTGCTATTATTGAGAGATACCATGAGCAGGATACATGGAAAGAAAATCTGGTATTTGAAAAAGATAGTTTTGAACTGCTTCAGGATATTTTACAGGATTCTAAGGTGATTGAGGAAAGAGCTCCATACGAAGAGCTGGTAAATACGGAATTGGCAAAAAAAGCAGCAGAAAAATAAATCGAATGCAAGTTTGATAGAAAAAAGCACTTGATTGATTTTATATTTTAAAGTATAATACATTCAAATATAGACAGACGGGAGCTTGTGTTACAGGCTGAGAGTAAGGTAGGACCTTAGACCGATAACCTGATTTGGATAATGCCAACGTAGGGATGCCTGAGTATACATGTATGTTACGGGTAAATACGGAATTGGCAAAAAAAGCAGCAGAAAAATAAATCGAATGCAAGTTTGATAGAAAAAAGCACTTGATTGATTTTATATTTTAAAGTATAATACATTCAAATATAGACAGACGGGAGCTTGTGTTACAGGCTGAGAGTAAGGTAGGACCTTAGACCGATAACCTGATTTGGATAATGCCAACGTAGGGATGCCTGAGTATACATGTATGTTACGGGAAATTACCAAAGGGATAATTTCCCGTTTTTTACATATAAGAAGATTTTGCAGGAAGTTACCAAATCGGTAGCTTCCTTTTTGCGTTAGAGCAAAAGAAAGAGTGGAGTCAAGCTTGTGCTGTCTGGAAAGGAGGTCACTATGGTAAAAGTCAATGGAGAAAATTTAGAAATTGCCGGAAAGACTATTTCAGAATATCTGTCCACAACCAACTATGATGTTAAGCGCATTGCTATAGAACGTAATGGTGATATTGTTCCCAAGGCAGTATATGAAAATACGGTGTTGAAAGATGGTGATTCGGTTGAGGTAGTAAGCTTTGTAGGAGGTGGCTGATGTGATACCAGCGAAGGAAGAGATGGAGAACGCATTGGAAGAGCGGCAGGGAAAAGAACTGCAGCACAGATTTTCTAATGCAACGGTTGCAATATGTGGACTGGGAGGACTTGGGTCTAATATTGCTTTGGCTTTGGCAAGAGGGGGGATAGGAAAGCTAATATTGGTGGATTTTGATAAGGTTGAGTGCTCTAATCTACATCGACAGCAGTATAAGGCAGCGCAGGTGGGTATGGAAAAAACTGAGGCTCTAGAGGAAAATCTTAGGGAAATTGCACCTTATATTAATATTAAAACCCACAATCAAAGGCTGACACAGGAGAATGCAAAGGAATTTCTTCAGGAGGCAGATGTTATTTGTGAGGCATTTGATCATCCAGAGGCAAAAGCCATGCTTGTAAATCTTGTGTTAGAGACAATGCCAGAAAAATATTTAGTAGCAGCTTCTGGGATGGCAGGGCTTGGTTCTTCTAATCACATCAAAACAAGAAGGGTGACACAGAAATTTTATCTTTGTGGAGATGAAAGGAGCGATGTGGCAGATGGAATGGGGCTGATTTCTTCCCGAGTCATGCTTTGTGCTGCTCATGAGGCTCATATGGTTTTGCGGATTCTGGCAGGAGAATTTCATGTGTGACCGTAAACTTGGACAGATTTGTGACAGAAAAACATTAAAAAAATTTCTATCCCAGATTGGGTGAAAATAAATTGCGAAAAAGAAAGAAGGATAAAAATGAATCAAAAAAGATTAGAGGTAGAAGCGAATCAGGAGAAGGTAAAAGGGGAAGAAAATAAAGATAAGTTAATAATTGGAGGACAGGAATTTCATTCTCGTTTTATTTTAGGCTCCGGGAAATATTCATTGAAGCTGATTGAATCAGCAGTAAGAGATGCAGGAGCTCAGATTATTACATTGGCGGTTCGCCGTGCTAATACAAAGGAACAGGAAAATATTTTAGATTATATTCCAGAAGGGATTACCTTGCTTCCCAATACTTCCGGTGCAAGAACCGCAGAGGAAGCAGTACGGATTGCCCGTCTTGCAAGAGAGCTGGGATGTGGAAATTTCATAAAAATCGAAATTATGAGAGATTCCAAGTATCTTCTTCCGGATAATCAGGAAACCATTAAGGCAACAGAATTGCTTGCTAAGGAAGGCTTTGTGGTGATGCCTTATATGTATCCGGATTTAAATGTTGCCAGAGATTTAGTAAATGCAGGGGCAGCTACTATTATGCCCCTGGCATCTCCAATTGGTTCCAACAAGGGACTTGCTACCAAGGATTTTATCCAGATTCTAGTGGATGAAATAGACCTGCCTATTATTGTAGATGCAGGAATTGGCAGGCCATCCCAAGCATGTGAAGCAATGGAAATGGGAGCTGCTGCCATTATGGCAAATACGGCTCTTGCCACAGCAGGGGATCTTCCTATGATGGCGGCAGCTTTCCGACAGGCGATTGAAGCTGGGCGTAAGGCATATCTTGCAGGCCTGGGAAGAGTATTAACAAGAGGAGCATCTGCTTCTGATCCTTTAACGGGATTTTTGCGGGATTAGATAAATGATACAGACTGTAGAAAGTGATGGAAAATAAAATGGAAAATCAATTTTTTGTAGACTCAGAATATCTTTCGCCAAAAGCTTTGGAAAAGAAGCACAGGCTGGAAACAGAACCGTCTTTCCGGAAGAACCATATGGAATATCTTCCGGGAATGGAAATCATTGAGTCAGATGTTTGTGAAAATGTAATGTCCCAAATGAGGGACTATGACTATTCAAAGTATACAGCAACAGATGTGAAAGCAGCATTGGAGCATGAGGTCTGTTCCATAGAAGATTTTAAGGCATTATTATCTCCGGCAGGGGAAGTCTTTTTGGAAGAAATGGCACAGAAAGCACGATTTGAAACCAGTAGACACTTTGGTAATACCGTATATTTATTTACCCCATTGTATATTGCTAATTATTGTGAAAATTATTGTGTGTATTGTGGCTTTAATTGTTATAACCATATTCATCGAAGGAAGCTTACTATGGAACAAATAGAACATGAGATGCAGGTGATATCCCATAGTGGAATGGAAGAAATCTTACTTTTAACGGGAGAAAGCCGTGGACAAAGCGATATAAAATACATCGGTGAAGCCTGTAAGCTGGCAAGAAAATATTTTCGTATGGTGGGGGTGGAAATTTATCCGGTAAATACAGAGGAATATAGTTATTTGCATGAGTGTGGAGTCGATTATGTAACAGTTTTTCAAGAAACCTATGATACAGACAAATATGAGACACTTCATCTGTGTGGAAATAAGCGAGTGTGGCCTTACCGGTTTGATGCTCAGGAAAGAGCTCTTCGTGGCGGCATGCGTGGAGTGGCATGTTCTGCGCTGTTAGGTCTTTCTGATTTTCGGAAGGATGCCTTTGCCAGTGCCTTGCATGTGTATTATCTGCAACGAAAATATCCTCATGCAGAAATGTCACTATCCTGTCCTAGACTTCGGCCAATTATTAACAATGATAAAATCAATCCTCTGGATGTCCATGAAAAGCAGCTTTGCCAGATAATTTGTGCATATCGAATTTTTCTGCCATTTGTAGGGATTACAGTTTCTTCCAGAGAAAGTGCGCAGTTTCGGAATGGTATTGTAAAGATTGCGGCTACCAAGGTTTCCGCCGGAGTATCTACAGGAATTGGTGACCACGAAAGCAAATACAACGGAAAGGAGTCAGAAGAGGTGCAGGGGGATGAGCAGTTTGAAATCGATGATAACCGCAGTCTGGGCAAGATGTACAGTGATATTGCCCAGGAAGGATTGCAGCCCGTTCTGAATGATTATTTATATGTCTGATATTTTATGTATTACAAACCGTGGTCTTTGCAAAGAAGACTTTTTCAGAAGGATGGAACAAATCGCGGGGGAACATCCCAAAGGGATTATTCTCCGGGAAAAGGATTTATCGGAGAAGGAGTATAAATCCCTTGCAAAGCAGGTTTTGGCTATTTGTGAAAAATACAATACTACTTGTGTGTTACATAGCTTTATCGGAGTAGCAAGGGAACTGGATACTACAGCGGTTCATGTGCCTATGCCCATTCTTCGGACACTTAAAAGTGATGAGAGAGCAGAATTTACGATTCTAGGGTCCTCCTGTCATTCAATAGAAGAAGCAAAGGAGGCAGAAAGACTGGGGTGCACCTATATTATAGCAGGGCATATTTTTCCAACAGATTGCAAAAAGGGGGTGCCAGGACGAGGGCTGGATTTCTTGCGGGAAGTGCGGGAAAGTGTGTCTATTCCTGTGTATGCCATAGGGGGGATTGATGCTCAGAATATTACGGAAGTAAGAAAAACTGGGGCGGCAGGAGTTTGTATTATGAGTGGCATAATGACTTGTGAGTATCCGAAAGAATATCTTTTGACTCTGGAGAAGAAGCAAGAGGAGTGAGAAAAGAGGAAGCAATCATGAGAACCCTATGGTGGCGAAAAAAGTTGGAGAGATGGAGGAAAAGCAAATGTTAGATAATAATGAAAAACTTTTAAAAGAATCTCTGCTGCTTTATGCAGTGACAGACCGTTCCTGGGTAGGAGAGAGAAGTCTATATGAACAGATAGAAGCTGCCCTTCGAGGTGGAGTGACTATTGTCCAGCTTCGGGAAAAAAATCTTTCAGAGGAGGATTTTATTGCCGAAGCGAAGAAAATAAAAGAACTTTGCAAAGGCTATGGTGTACCATTGATTATTAATGACAATGTAGATGTGGCATTAAAAAGTGGTGCGGAGGGAGTCCATGTGGGAATGGAAGATACCCCGATACAGGAAATCCGTCAGAGGGCAGGAGAAGACTTTATTATTGGGGCAACAGCAAAGACCGTAGAGCAGGCGTTGGCAGCTCAGGAGGCAGGAGCTGATTATTTGGGGGTTGGAGCAGTATTTCCATCACCAACCAAGACCAATGCCATCCGCATTACGAAGGCTGACTTAAAAGAAATCTGTTCTGCAGTAAGGATTCCGGCAGTTGCCATTGGAGGAATTACCTATGACAACGTAGATGAAATCAAAGGCGGAGGAATGGCAGGTATTGCTGTGGTTTCTGCTGTCTTTGGGGCTAAGAACATTGAAAAAGCCACCAGTGAGTTGAAAGGAAAAATAAAAGGCATTTTATAAAGGGAAAAGAGGATAAACATGAGAACAGCATTATCAATTGCTGGAAGTGATTCCAGCGGAGGCGCCGGTATTCAGGCGGATATTAAGACCATGACCATGCAGGGTGTTTATGCCATGAGTGCAATTACAGCTTTGACAGCGCAAAATACAACCGGTGTCAGGGATATTTTGGAGGTTTCTCCAGAGTTTCTAGCGAAGCAGATTGACGCCGTGTTTGAAGATATTTTTCCAGATGCAGTGAAAATCGGTATGGTTTCTTCGGCAGAACTGATTCAGGTAATTGCTAAACGTTTAAATTATTTTAAAGCAAAAAACATTGTGGTTGATCCTGTTATGGTGGCAACCAGCGGTTCCCAGTTGTTACAGACAGAAGCTATAACTACTCTCCAACAGGAGCTATTACCTATAGCAACTCTTGTAACCCCTAACATTCCAGAGGCAGAAGTTTTATCAGGAATGGAGATTCATACCAAAGACCATATGTTAGCTGCCGCGGAAAGGATAAATAAAAGCTATGGTGCAGCGGTATTATTAAAGGGAGGTCATTGTGTTAATGATTCCAACGATCTTTTGTATAAAGAAGAAAAATGGATTTGGTTTGAAGGCAGACGAATTCATAATCCTAATACCCATGGCACAGGCTGTACCCTTTCTAGTGCCATTGCAGCAAATCTTGCCAAGGGATTTGACTTAGAGCAATCGGTGCTGCGGGCAAAGGATTACATATCCCAAGCCTTATCTGAAATGCTTGATTTGGGAAGGGGAAGTGGCCCTTTGAATCATGCTTTTGGACTAGGTGGCTGCTATGCAGAGGAAGCATAATGGAATAGAATTTGCAAATAGAAAAAAATGAATGGTTTTAGAGAAAGGAATGGAAAGATTATGAGAAATTATGCGACACAAATGGAAGCAGCAAAGAAAGGGGTGATTACCCCTGAAATGGAAACTGTAGCTAGAAAGGAATATATGGAACCGGAAAAACTTCGTAAGCTGGTGGCAAAGGGAGAAATCGCAATTCCATGCAATATAAATCATAAAAACATTTCACCAGAAGGAATTGGTACAGGTCTTCGTACAAAGATTAATGTAAATCTGGGGATTTCTGGGGATTGTAAGGATTATAGTGTGGAAATGGAAAAGGTGGATATCGCCCTAAAATTTGGTGCAGAAGCAATTATGGATCTGAGCAATTATGGAAAGACAAATACATTCCGTAAGGAGTTAATCGAGAAATCACCAGCTATGATAGGAACAGTTCCTATGTATGATGCCATTGGATATTTGGAAAAAGACTTATTGGAGATAACAGCTCAGGATTTTTTGAAAGTGGTTCGTGCTCATGCAGAGGAAGGTGTGGATTTTATGACCATTCATGCAGGAATCAATCGTCGTGCGGTGGAGGCATTTATGCGGGATAAGCGTAAAATGAATATTGTGTCTAGGGGAGGCTCCTTACTGTTTGCATGGATGCAAATGACAGGAAATGAAAATCCATTTTATGAGTTTTATGATGAGGTGTTAGAAATACTTCGAGAATATGATGTTACCATTAGTCTTGGAGATGCTCTTCGTCCCGGCTGCATTGATGATAGTACGGATGCAGGACAGATTTCAGAACTGATTGAACTAGGTGCATTGACGAAACGTGCATGGGAAAAGGATGTACAGGTTATGGTAGAAGGTCCGGGACATATGGCAATGAATGAAATTGCAGCCAATATGAAGCTTCAGAAGCGAATCTGCCATAATGCACCATTCTATGTGCTGGGACCACTTGTTACGGATATTGCACCGGGCTATGACCATATCACCTCTGCCATTGGTGGTGCTATTGCGGCAGCCAGTGGAGCGGACTTTCTCTGCTATGTGACTCCGGCAGAACATCTTCGATTACCAGATATTAATGACGTGAAAGAAGGAATCATAGCAAGTAGGATTGCTGCTCATGCAGCAGATATTGCAAAAGGAATTCCCCATGCAACGGATGTAGATAATGCCATGGCAGAAGCACGACATAATGTGGACTGGGAAGAAATGTTCAAAGTTGCCATAGATGAGGAAAGAGCAAGAACTTATTTTGAAAGTACTCCTCCATCAGACCGGCATACCTGTTCCATGTGTGGGAAAATGTGTGCGGTAAGAACCACCAATATGATTCTGGAGGGAAAGAAAGTGGAGTTTTGCACAGAAAAGTAATAGGTTGCATTTTTTTAGAGGAAAGAAATCCTTCCTGTACTGGTCTTGAGTATGGGAAGGTTTTTTATTATACTGGTAATATTGGATGAGAGAGGGGAAGGACGGAGGATAAAATGAAACGAGAAGAAGTAGAAGAGCTATATATAAAACCATTAAAAGACATGCAGTTTGAAAATCTTCATTTGGTGGAAGAACAAGAAAGCGTGACAGAGGTTATTTTGGATGGGGAGAAAGAAGATTTCTTTCTATCCTTTATGTATGAGGGAAGAGTGGATATTTGTTGGCGCAATGTATTGTTTATTTTTGACAAAGGAAGAAATTTACTTACCTCAGAAGACACCTATGGTGAAATTGTATACGAAGCTCTAGAAGACTTGTTCAGTAAGGAGAGTATGGCGGAAATTGTTCTAAGATTTATTGAGGTACTAAATGATAGGAAATTAGTTGAAATATCAGAAATAGATACTGGTGAGAAGACAGCCTTGGGATATGATAAGAAGAAAAATTATGTTGTTATAGTTTCTGGGAAAAATGGAGAGTCAAATAGATGGAAGTTTGCAAATGTTGAGGTGATTTGCAAATAAGAATATATTAATATGAAAAAGATAAATGATGAGGTGTTAAGAAAAAATGCTTTGGTGGATTGTTGCGACAATATGCGCTTTTTTTGTAAAAGGATTATGTGGATTTGCCAATACATTAGTATTTACAACGATATTAAGTTTTGGAAATAGCAATATGAATATATCGCCAGTTGAATTGCTTTTAGGATACCCAACTAATATTATTTTGGCTTGGAAAGAAAGAAAATCAATCAAATGGAGTATTTGCATACCATTAGCGGTTTTAGTTATTATGGGTAGTATTCCTGGTATATTATTTTTGAAAAATGCTGATATAAATTGTATTAAAGTGATTTTTGGTGTAGTTATTATTCTTATTGGTTTAGAAATGTTACTCAGAGAATTTCAAACAGATAAAATAAAGCAATCGAAAGTTGTATTGGGAATTATAGGTGTCCTTTCAGGGCTTCTATGTGGATTATATGGAATTGGTGCATTACTTGGAGCATATGTAAATAGAGTTACGGATGATAGTAGTTCGTTTAAAGCAAATATTTGTTTGGTGTTTTTTGCTGAAAATACATTTCGTATAATTCTATATGGATTGTGGGGGATTATTACATTTGACATAGTGTGGCAAGTAGGTATACTTATCCCTTTTATGCTAATTGGTTTAGTACTTGGTATGGTTAGTGGAAAGTTTTTAGACGAAAAAATCATAAAGAAATTAGTTATTGTTATGTTGGTAATATCAGGAATTGCATTAATATTAAATAACTTATAAAACTTTAATACCGGGATATAAAGAAGAAATCGAAAGGAGATTATTATGTTTTCAATTATTGCAGCAATATTATTTTCAGTGATTGTAGTCCTTAATGTGTTGTTGGTTTGTGGACTTCCATTGGGAGAATTGACAATGGGAGGTCAATACAAGGTATTACCGAAAAAAATGAAAATTCCAGCGGTATTATCTTTATTTGTCCAAATCTTTGCAATCATCATTGTATTGCAGGCTGGTGGTTTTATTGGGCTATGGTTTTCAGGCAGTGTAACCAGAGTAATCTGCTATGTTTATGCAGGATATTTAGTGTTAAATTCAGTAATGAATTTTATTTCTAGAAGTAAAAAGGAAAAATATATTATGACACCATTATCGATTTTGTCAGCGGTATGTTTTTTTATTACTGCATTTCAGATATAGTAGAGAGGTAGGAATCATATCAATGCATCAGGGAATGTAATGAAGAAAATGGGATTTAAATTGACCGAGATTTTTTGAGCGAGGGATACTTCTTGTCCGAAGGGAAAGAAGATGGGCAAATGATATAATAATTAGAATTTAACGTTGGAAGAGAACGCTGCCCCATTAACAAGGTGAAATTGATGGTTTAGAGGGGATGGCAAAAAGATAGTTGCCCTATTAACAAGTGAAAATCAAGGAATTAGTGGGGAATATCAAAACAATGCTACCCAACTAGATATATGAAAATAATGATTTAGTGGGGTGTGTAAAAGCAATGTTGCCCTACCAGTTATATGAAAATAATGATTTAGTGGGGTGTGTAAAAGCAATGCCGCCCTACCAGCAGGGAGAAATAATGATTTAGTGGGGCGTGTCAAAAAGATATTGCCCAACTAATAAGATAAAAATAACGATTTAGTTGGATGAGCCAAAAGGATATTGTCCCACTAAAAAGAAAAAAACAAGGAATCCGTAGGGCATGGCGATAAAAATATGCCCTACTAAATGAGCTAAAAGACAAATTAGTATGATCACAAGGAAACACATAGCACAAAAAAGATGACAGTATTGTAAGAAGAGAGGATTGGATGAAATTCTTGGACAAAAACGAATTGGAAAAGTACAATGTAAAAAGTAAAAAGAAGAAATTATCAGAAATGAGTCTGGAAGAGTTGTGGCAATTATTTCCTATTTTTCTGACTCCGCATCAGGAGTGTTGGAAGCATTGGTATGAAGAAGAAGAGGCTGTTTTAAAGGAAATCGTAATACAGACGGAAAGAATCAGTCATATTGGAAGTACATATATTGATGGGATTTGGGCGAAACCTATTATAGATATTTTACTGGAAGTACCCTATACTTGTGATTTGTCTGAGATAAAAAAATTGCTGGAAAAGAACGGCTATATTTGCATGAGTCATGATTCAAAACGAATGTCATTTAATAAAGGATATACAGAAAATGGATTTGCCCAAAAGGTTTTTCATATCCATCTAAGATATGTGGGAGATTGTGATGAAATATATTTTCGGAATTATCTGATGGCTCATCCAGAGATTTCAAAAGAATATGAAAAAATGAAATTAAAACTCTGGAAAGAGTATGAGTATGACAGAGATGGTTATACAAATGCAAAAACGGATTTTATTGTAAGGTATACGAAAAAAGCAAAGGATTTATATGGATAAAAAATTAGATTAGGAGTGAAAGGAGCAGAAAAGGAACATATTGGAAAATATAGAATAAACATTTTGGAGGTTATAATTGTGACAAAGGTGAAATCGAAAGAACGAAACATGTTAGAAGGTCCTTTATTACGGAATATTATTTCGTATACAATACCAATCATATTAACCGGTTTACTGCAATTACTTTTTAACGCAGCAGATTTGATTGTGGTAGGTAGATTTTGTGGCAGCATATCGGTGGCAGCAGTAGGGGCGTCCGGTTCCATTACGAATCTGATCGTGAATTTATTTATTGGACTTTCGGTGGGAACCAGTGTTACTGTAGCTCATGCTATTGGTGCTAATGATGAAAAAGCGGTGCATCGCACAGTGCATACTGCCTTGCCCACAGCCATTGTCTGTGGACTGGTGATAACTGTTATCGGAGTAATGTTTTCTGAAAGCTTTCTGCGAATGATGAATACGCCGGAGAGTGTGCTTCCGCTTTCTTCGTTGTATATGCAAATCTACTTTGCCGGTAGTATTTTTATGATGGTGTACAACTTTTGCGCTTCCATTCTCCGGGCGGCTGGTGATACCAAATCGCCTTTGATTTTTCTATGTATTGCCGGAGTAATCAATGTGATACTGAATCTGATATTTGTAACACAGTTGAATATGAACGTAGCAGGTGTGGCACTGGCTACCACCATTTCTCAAGGAGTGTCGGCAGTTCTTGTAGTTCTTGCTCTGATTCGTAGGAAGGATGCCTGTAAAGTAACTCTTTCAAAAATGCGTTTTTACAAGCCACAGTTTTTGAAAATAATCCGTATTGGACTTCCGGCAGGAATTCAAAGCTCCTTATTTTCTATATCCAATGTAATTATTCAGTCTTCGATTAATTCCTTTGGTGATGTATTAATGTCCGGAAATGCGGCAGCAGGAAATATTGAAGGGTTTATCTTTGTAACCTTAAATGCTTTTCATCAGACGGTGCTTAATTTTATCGGACAGAATATGGGAGCAAAGCAGTATAAGAGAGTGAAAAAGATATTGTTTATCTGTCTGGGAAGTGTACTGATTGTGGGACTTTGCATGACCTCTGTTGTATATTTTATGGGTCCGAAGCTGTTATCTATTTATATTACAGATTCTGCTGAGGCTATTAAATGGGGCATGATCAGATTGGGGTGTCTGTGTATTCCATATTGTTTATGTGGTATGATGGATGTGTCTACAGGAGCGCTGCGAGGTATGGGAGCTTCTGTAGCGCCTATGATTATCTCGGTTCTTGGAGTATGTGGTATTCGTATTGGTTGGATTTATACGATTTTTCAGATTCCACAGTTCCATACGCCGCAATGTTTGTATTATTCTTATGCATTTTCTTGGACAGTGACATTTTTGATTCAGATGGCTGCGTTTTTTGTGGTATTTCGCAGAGAAACAAAAAATGTAGAAGAATACAGTAAGGATTAGAACAATTACAAGAAACAGATGTAGAAATTATACTAGAGAAGAGGAAGGGAAGCAGGAATGAAAAAGAGCAGATTATCCTATGATGCATGGGAATGTATTCTTTCTAAAAAGATGGTAGGAAAGAGAGTAGAGACGGAAAAATTTACCGGATATGTTGGTCTTTTGGAGACGTTAGAGATTACAGAGCCGCAGTACTGGCAGTATAGAGAAGAAGAGACCATGGTTTGTGATGTGGGATTTCGGTGGCTGTCTCTTTTATCAGAGAAAGATGGATATTGTATCACGGCTGTCTTTAATGAAAAGCAGGAAATCGTGGTTTGGTATATTGACATGATTGCAGGTCAGGGAATTGATGAGGATGGAGTTCCATATTTTGAGGATTTGTATTTAGATTTGGTAGTTTATCCGAATGGAGAAATTATTGAGGACGATATGGATGAGCTGGAGGATGCATTGGTTCAGAGGGATATTACTAGACAGCAGTATCAGAGAGCAATTGAAACGGCGGAGTGGCTGAAGAATGGGATGTTAAGTGATCTCTCTGGATTTATGGAATTTACCAGAGAATATTATGAGATGGTTGCAGATATGAAAAATCACTAAAGACAGAGTTGTTAGTGATGAAACAGAATTAGATATGTTTCAAAGGAGGATTTTTAGTATGAAAAATGAACAGAGAGCAGAGGAAATAATAAAGAAATATGGTTTTGATTTTGATACCATTCCAAAAGCTGAGATTGTTCAGCTTATTCAAAATGAAATTGAGAATTATCAGGAAGGAAGTTCCGAGTATATTAGACTGTTATGTGGCTATTTATATTGCCTTGGTGATGAAACAGATGTGGCATTAATGGAAAATGCAAAATACAATATCAATATGGATGTGGGATGCATGATTGATGAGGAATGGATTGAAAGTTTGAAAAACGGAGGAATTGCAACGGAGTATACTTCCTCAAAAGAAGAGATTATGGACAGTTTTATTGGGTATTATAAAGACTTTAAAGCAGATGATGAATGATGGTAGAACATGAAAAGAATAAGTGAAAATATAGCAATTATAGTGACATCGTTAATAATCCTGTTTATGATTTCTATACCCATTGTTAATAATTGTTCTGCTTTTGCAATAGCTAGCGAGCTCAAAAAAATTCCGTTGCCTGAAAAGACAGAGTACATGGAATCTGTGTCTAAGGCAGCAAAGATGACAGGGAATGGAAATGGGATGCAGTATTTGGGAGCAATACTGTTAGAAAGTGAATTGTCATTGGCGGAATTAGAGAAATACTATGCAGACTATCGAGAAGACGAATGGGATTGTATGGTGGAATCACAGGAGGGACAGAAGGTTAATTGTATTGAACATGGAACATTGTCATTTGATACAGAGATGGCATCGGATAAAAAATACTACATTGTTTATTCCTGGGGGAGTGGAATCGAGTTGTTTTCAGATTTAGATATCAGAGGGCACTAATAGGAAGAAAAGGCAATAACGAAAAAGGATGGGTGAAGTATGGCTGTATATATACAAATGAATAAGAATGGATTTCCGTATAATGTAAATGCTTTTACTGCGATGAACGGCTTTGAGCAGATGGGCTTTGAAGTATGTCCATTTCATTCTGTAGACGATTTGAAGGAGGTGTCTCTTGACAATATCATTGTTGGTGGAGTAGGGACGGTAAAACAATTTTTGGAGCAGAAAAATATTTTTGTGTCAGATATCGACTATCCAGAAGAATTACAGGAATTTTATCAACGGAAAATATGGACATGTAATGTATCCCAATTGCTTGCAGATAAAACAATCCATACGCCTATCTTTGTGAAACCCGTATGTGGAAAGTTGTTTAATGGATTTGTCTACAAGGATGACAGGGATTTGGTTGGAAGGATTTCACCAGGTCAGGATGTTGAGGTGTATTGTAGTGAGACTTTAACTATAAAAACAGAATGGCGTTGCTTTGTTCGCTATGGTGAAATTCTAGACATTCGGAAATACAAAGGAGAGTTGGGGACAGTTTACGATTTGGCAGTAGTAAAGAAGATTGTTCAAAGCTATCAAAGTGCTCCAAAGGCTTATGCGCTGGATATTGGAGTTACCGATAGGGGAGAAACGGTGATTGTGGAAATGAATGATGCCTATTCTTTGGGATGCTACGGACTTGATCCACTATTATATGCTAAGCTGTTATCTGCTAGATGGGCAGAATTAACAGACAGAGCAGATGAGTGTGATTTTTAATAGATGATATATTGTAGAATGTCAGTATTTAGTCATAGCATGGCCTGTGGAAAGGAAGAAATAGAATGGAAAATAGTTGTTGTGAAGAGGAAGATAATATGCTTCTTATAGAGGTTGTTGGCAATTGTACCGATGTAAGAAGTGTGGGGATGAATTCTGGGTGCATGGTGATTTTTTGATTATACCAGATACGCCGTCAAAAAGATGCAAGGTTTATGTGGTGTGGTCCCAAGAACAAACATTAGTATCACAGATTAACTCATTAAAGAAATTAGTTCCTTCTGTAAGAACATATACCAATTCCGAATTATTAGAAATTGCAAGGACAACGAATCCGTGGATGATTGATGAAATGTATCTATCGGAAGCAGAGGATTTAGTAAAAAGGGCAAAAGAACAAGAGGTAGTATTGATTTTGGAGGAGATGGAGTATGAAGAAGGAAATTGAAAGTGTGGGATTGATTATACGTACTAAGGATAACAAAAGTAAAGAGATTCCCTTAGAGGTCTGGCAGGTTGGAGCAATAGCAGATGAGCTTGGTTTAATAGTAAGTTTTCCTGATTTGGATGATTATCAAATAAGGAGTGAAGAAACATACAAGAAAATCAAAACAGAGGAAAACTATGCCATAAAATATTTTTTCAGAAAGGCAAAAGAAGCCATTAAGAAGAAACTGGGTGAGTATGAGATTATAACAAGAATAGATTTCTATGAAAAAAGTGATGATGAAATGGTAGAGATATATAAGGGACTGGAATCAGTACAAGAAGAATTTCGTTTGTCGAAAGAGACATTAAAAGCATGTATTGAAGATGTGTTGGAGTAATGGGATTTGAAAAGGAGAAAGTACTAAAATGCCAAATAGACCTATGAAAAAAGGTTATTATGTGATAGCATTCTTTATTATTTTTATAGGATATATACTTTGCCAAGGAATAAGTATATGGCAGTATGCCTCTGTAGACGAAACCTGTAAAGCAGACGTTGCCATTGTCCTTGGGGCAGCAGCTTCGGACAATGAGGTTTCGCCGGTTTTCCGGGAGCGGATAAACCAAGGGATTCGTTTGTACGAAAATGGCTATGTAGAGAAAATTATGATTACCGGTGGTTACGGAGAAGGGAATCAATATTCTGACGCATATGTTGGTATGCAGTATGCAATGGAGCAGGGGATTCCAGAAGAGGATATTCTCATCGAAGAGAAATCCATTATTACTCAGGAGAATCTGGAGAATGCCAAAGTGATTATGGAGCAGAATGGATTAGAGAGTGCACTGATTGTCAGCGATCCGCTACATATGAAACGGTCTATGCTATTGGCAAAGGATAGGGGGATTAAGTCGTTTAGTTCACCGACCACTACATCTATGTATCAGGGGACGTGGGTTAAGCTAAAATTTCTCGCAAGAGAGGTCTTTTTTTATGTAGGATATAAGGTGGTAAATCTATTTTGATGGATAGAAAGTGTATTAGTGAATATAAGTTAGCGGTTTCCTAACTGCCAAAATGCCACTGCGCTGGCAGCAGCTACATTTAAAGAATCGACACCATGGGACATAGGAATACATACCGTATAATCACAGCTGGCGATGGTTCTAGAAGAAAGACCGTCGCCTTCTGTGCCTAATATAATCGCAAGCTTATCTTCTGCCATTAGTGCAGCATCATCAATGCTGACAGCCTGATCACTTAATGCCATGGCAGCAGTCTTAAATCCGAAATCTTTCAGAAGCTTCATGCCGGTTTCTGGCCAAAAATCAATGTTCTCTTCGGGCTCATTTCCCAGAAAGGTCCACGGAATCTGAAAAACAGTACCCATGCTGACTCTGATAGCACGGCGGTATAGAGGATTGCTGCAGGATGGAGTAAGCAGTACTGCATCAATGTTTAGTGCTGCCGCAGAACGAAAAATTGCTCCTATATTGGTAGGATTCATTACATTTTCTAAGATAGCAATACGACGGGCACCGGCACAGACGTCTTCCAGACTTGGCAGTACAGGACGGCGCATTGCACAAAGGACACCACGGGTGAGTTTAAAACCTGTCAGTTGGGTTAATACATCAAACTCCGCAGTATATACAGGGATATCCCCACAACGGGCAATGACCTCCTTTGCCTGTCCGTTAATATGCTTTCTTTCCAACAAAAGAGAAACCGGAGTGCAGCCAGCGTCAAGAGCACGTTCCACCACCTTTGGACTTTCTGCAATGAAAAGTCCTTTTTCTGGTTCGTGTCGGTTCAGTAATTGATTTTCGGTAAGGCGGGCGTAAACATCCAGCTCCGGTGCGGAAAAGTCAGAGATTTCGATAATGTTAGGCATAGAATAGCAGTTCCTTTCTCTTGGTTTGTAAAGTGTATTATGTATCCATATTATAGAAAATATTGTAAGTACATTTTGTCTAGAGATATTATAGTGATGAGAGGAAAGGGTGTCAAATAGATAATGGATTAAAAAAGTAGCATCCTTTCGCGAAAGGGAATAAAAATGATATTAGAAGCTTCAAAGGTAAATCTATATTACGAAAAATATGGTTCCGGTCAGCCGCTTATTCTATTACATGGGAATGGAGAAGACCATACTATTTTTGAAAAAGCGATTCCGCTTTTAGAAAATTATTTTACAGTCTACGCCATAGACAGTCGTGGTCATGGGAAAAGCTCTGGTGTTTCAGAGCTTCATTATGAGGAACTTGCCGGGGATATTTATGAATTTATTTGTCAGCTGCAGTTGGAAAAGCCCATTGTGTATGGATTTAGTGATGGTGGGATAGTGGCATTATTATTAGAAATCAACCATCCAAACCTGCTATCGCAAATGGTGATTAGCGGTGTGAATACCCAGCCGGATGGGATAAAGGCAGGATGGCTTTTTCTATTTAAACTGGCATATTTCTTTACAAAGTCTTCGCAAATGAAATTGATGATAACGGAGCCGGATATTTCCATGGAGATGCTGAAAAAGATTCAGATTCCAGTAGTAGTTACGGCAGGCAGTAAGGATGTGATAAAATTGTCTCATATTTGTGAAATTTCGGAAACCATACCGAAAAGTACATTAGAGATTTTCAAAGGGGAGACCCATGACAGCTATGTTATTGGTAGTGAAAAAATTGCAGAGTATATTATTGAGGTATGTGTCGAAAAAAGGACAGTGTAAAGTGACATATGAAAAATAGAGTCAGTGAAAAGAGATAGAGAGGGAGGGAATGAACGTTGCTAATAAATGAGATTAGAAAGAATAATTTTATTGACAAACATATGAATAAGTGCTTAAATGTTCATGCAGACAAAAATAAAAAGAAATGAAGAAAACAGGAAAAGAAAGGAAATGAATTTGTATGAACAAGAAAGAACATTTACCAATGATGGGAGTGGGACCAATATATGGTATTGGGATTATAGCTTGTACTGTGGCTGGGATTGTTGCATCGAAAGAAGGATGGTTGCCAGCTGTAAGGATAGAGGGATTAAGGGTGCCATTTTTGATTTTAGGAATTTTACTGATTGTGTTAGGCATCAGTATTTGGATGAGTGCTATCTTTCAGGCGAAGATTGATGAAGGTATTTTGAATAATTCTCTAGTAACTACTGGTGTCTATGCCTATGTCAGAAATCCAATCTACTCTGCATTTATGATAGCATGCACAGGAGCGTTATTCATTGCAAATAACTGCTGGCTCTTGTTGTTACCATTTTTCTATTGGGGATTTATGACGATTCTTATGAAACATACAGAAGAAAAGTGGTTGCGTAATTTATATGGAGAAGAGTATTTGGAGTATTGCAGACGAGTCAATCGCTGTATTCCATGGAAACGGAGCAATTCTCAGAAAGGGAAGTAAGCAATCGTTTTTTAGGAATTACACAGGCGGTAAAAGAAGGGAGAACACTATGCTTTGGAAAGGTTTCGCGATTTTTACATTGATTATATTTTATTCTATTTATTTTGGAAAGATGTTTGCTCAGAAAAGAAAGGGAATCCAGACAGACCAGATTGCAAAAGGAAAAGAGAAAGGAAAGCGTTATTATACAGAATTAATTCTGAAAATAACAACCTTTGTGATTGTGGTAGTAGAAGTGGTTAGTATTTGGATGAATATTTCTATGCTGTGGAATGGCTTTCGGATGGTAGGATTTGTACTGGCGGTGGTTGGGGATATTCTATTTGCCATTGCAGTATGGACCATGAGAGACAGTTGGAGAGCGGGCATCCCAGAGAAGGACAAGACAGAAATGGTCACTGGGGGAATTTACAGTATTAGCAGAAATCCAGCGTTTCTTGCCTTTGATTTGGTTTACATAGGAATTCTTTTGATGTTTTTTAATCCGTTGCTGCTTATGTGGACAGTGGCAACTGTGATGATGCTACATTTGCAGATTTTGCAGGAAGAGGAATATTTAGTAACTGCCTTTGGTGAAAAATATGTGGAGTATCGAGAATCGGTGGGAAGATATTTGGGGCGGAGACTGTAGGAAAGAGAGTTGGGAAAAGCACCAGAATATTTAATCAAAATGGAATAAAAGACAAAGGAGAGAAAGTTATGAATCGCATAATGAAATATCTTACTATAGCAGGTATGGTTCTATTGATTACAGGGTGTCATAAGACAGAAACGGATAAGGATACTCAGAACATTGTATCGAATCAACCGGCAGTTATACAAGGTGTGGAGGGAGAAGAAAAGCAGAAACAGAATTTGCAGAAATCCTACAAAGAATTTGACTATAGTGATGCTCTCCAGCAGGTAGCTATGGAAATGGAAGGATATGAAATAACCATCCCACAGTTTGTTGGCATGGATAATGTAGAGAAAGAAAATAAGTTAAATGAAATCATACAGAATCAAGTAAAAAAGAACATAAAGGAAACGGGAATATCCCAAGAAGGAGATTTTCCATTTCATTTGAGTTCTTATAAAGGGACAATCAAACGGCTTGACCAGAACATGTTAAGTATATTAGTAGAAGCAGATGGAATGGGAGAGAGCGCCGCTCATCCCTTTGCTTGGGCGTATACCATAAATATTGATTTGCAGGAGGAAAGAGCATTATCTAATGATGAAATTTTACCAGCAAAATATTATGAGAAAATAGAAAAATTAATTATGCAGAAATGCTGTACAGATATTAAAAATATTGGTTATCGGAAGTTATGTAAAAAAATGAATAATGGTAAATTATTTTCTACGAAAGAGGCATGGAAGGCTGCAGATTTTTATTACAGCTCCAAGGATGGAATTGGTGTTGTGATTCCCACGATTTATGCTACAGGAAGTTATCAGATTTATGAGGTAGATGGAAGTTATTTGGACTTTATGAAGGAGAAGGCGGTAAGTATTTCCAATCCTTATTTTCCATATGGAGAACAGCAGGAAATTAGTATGAAGCTTCTTATAGAGATTACTATGGATGCAGAAACCAGCCTATACTTAAAGAAAAAAGATTCCAGTGAAAAAGGAATGTTGTATTCCATGAAGTTTCAAAGGGTAAAGAATATCAAAAATTATGAGTACATATATGACAATGCTAAGGATGCAATAAAAGACTTCCAATATTTATTAGAATGGGGAGATTTATGGGTTACAAAGGACAAAATATATTATCTATCCTTTGATCTAACTGTTAAGGAGAAAGAAAAATTGCTGGAAAAGGGAAGGGTTCCAGAGGATGCTATGTTGGTTTGTCAGGAAGAAACCACAAAAGACTCCATAAAAGATGGAAAAATAGGAACGCATTTTTGGATTGAAAAGCATGGGGAAAATATTCGGTGTTTCCGGCAATATAATATTAATCAGAAGGATGGGGAAGCCAGAAGTATTTTCCAGTTTGTCTGGAAGAAAAATGTGGGACTGGTTGGATGCCGATTTTTGGGACATGCTCCTGGTGGAAATAGTATTATTGCATGGCAGGAGAAATATTTAAAACAACAGGATACGGGATTTACCATTGACCAATAGTAAAAAATGAAAGCTCATGAGAATATTAGACAGCAAGTAAACTGTCAGAAATTCTCATGGGCTTTTGTTAATTGTTACATTCTGGATGTTAATAATTACACTGCAAGTATTTTCAAATTTTCTTCTGTTATACTGGAAATATCATAATAAGTTATTGAAATTATGAACTATTATAAAATGAAAATGGAGGAATCAATATGAAGAAAATGACATATATTTTTATGACGTTGCTTTTTTGGGGAGATTCGTGTTGCTTAAAACTAAAGGTAAGAAACAACAGGGTTGTGGGATATACTTACGATTGTTCTCCAACTAGTTGAGAAAATCTAGGAGAATTTATATCAGAAAAGACTTTTGAAATAAAATTTCTAAAAAAGAAAACATAGGCGATTATGGTAAAATGCGGAGGTAGAATATGCAAAAGAAAATTTTAGTGTTAATTATGATTATAGCATTAATATGCAATAGTAATATTGTTATGGCAGCAAGTACGTTTTCTGAATGGTGTTCAAAGAAAGATGCATTAGAACAATCAGATAAAGTTACAGATGTTTTTTTGGGAGGAAGTCATACAGCAGCGATTACTGAAAATGGAGATTTATATTGCTGGGGAGATAATACTTGTGGAGAAGTAGGTGATGGCACTTGGGATAATCAATCAAAACCTGTAAAGGTATTACAAAATGTAAGAGATGCATCTATATATTTAAATCGTAGCGCAGCAATTACTGAAAATGGAGATTTATATACTTGGGGTGCATGTGCTGGTAATGGTGTATCAGAACAAGCTGTTCCTGTAAAAATAATGGAAAATGTAAAATGTGTACAAATCGGTTTATACTGTACAGCAGCAATAACAAATGAGGGCGATTTATATATGTGGGGGGATTATTATGGAGAATTATCAGAAGAAGATAGAAAGTTTCCTACAAAAGTGATGGAAAATGCTAGATATATACATATGGATCGTTATAGAGGAGAATTTATATCCGTAATTACGGAAGATGATACTTTGTATTGTTGGGGAAAGAATGAATATGGGGAGGTAGGAAATGGAACAACAGAAGAGTGTAAAATACCTATAGAAGTTATGGGAAATGTGGCTTCTGTTTCTTTTGGTTTTAATCATACAGCAGCGATTACGAACAGTGGAGATTTATATTGTTGGGGGAAAAATACATATGGAGAGTTAGGGCTTAATACAACAACAAATCAACTTAAGCCAATGTGTATTAGTGAACATATTGGAGTAAAAGCGGTTGTTTTTGAAGAAAGTTGTATGTATGTTTTGGAGAAAGGTGGAATTTTATATGTTTGGGGAGTTGGTTTTCCTAAAATTATAAAGCAGCAAAATAGCATAGAATTAGTGTATCCCAATGATGAACCTACCTATATGGAAGAAAGTATTAGTAATATTTATTTTAATTCCGACGGATCACTAGAAATACTTACAACTAACAAATCGTTGTGTACTCTTGAGATTGTGTATAATGATGGAGTATTAGAAGAAATTATTCCAATGGTTCAAATGAGTAATGTAGAAATGTTTGTTAGCTCATCACTTAACCGTGCTGTAATTACTACAAGTGGAGGCTTATATTGTTGGGGGGATAATACTTTTGGACAAGTGGGAAATGGAAGTTATGAAGAACAATTAGCTCCTATATTAGTATTAGGGAATACGAATTCCGATACTACTACAACACCTTCGTCAACATCTACTCCAGAATTTGAAGAAGAAAATAAACTTCAATGTGATTCTGCAAGTATGGTTTTTGCGGGTAGTAAAACACCGCTAAATATAAAAGCGTACGAGAATAGTTTGGATGAGTTGAAAGCTTTGACTAAGGATATTGTATGGGAGTCAGAGGATACTAATATTGCTACTGTAGAAAATGTGGGATTTGTTTTACCAACAGGTGCAATGGAATATTCTTCTGAAAATGGAACGTATAAAACATGGTGTGCTACGGGAATGGTATATGTTAACGGAGTGGCAAAGGGGGTTACTACGCTAACTGGAACTGCACAGGATGGTTCGCAGGTGGTTTGTCAAGTGTCGGTGGCAGAATCGCCAGAACAAGATACAGAGTCTGGTAGTGGTGGAAGTTTAACATTGGGAGAGAATCAATCTGGAACAGGGAGTTCCAGTGTAGCAGAATTTTTTCCTGCAAATTGGTCTTTAAAAAGTACAGTGTTTCCAGTAGAAATCAGTAAGTCTGAGGGAGAAAAAGGAGCCTTTACCATTAGAGGAACTGTAGGGATAGGAAAGAGTGATTGGTTGGATGATGATGCTACATGGAATGACTTTAAGGGAAATGTAGAGGCGGCACATCAATATACAGGCTCTGTGAAATGCTTGGATAGTTACAGAAATAAGTGGGGGATAAAGTCCATGTCTGCCGTTTCTACAGATAAGTTTCAAGTTTTACCACAGCTATCAGTAATGGGATATTTTGAAAATACATACGATAAAAACGGAAATGTAGTTTCTAGTACAGGAAAATTAGCAGCAGATGCTGAATGGAGTGGAGGAATAAGCTGGCAATTTGTTACTCCAATTGGACCATTATATCTTAATTTAAGTGGATCGGGAAAAATATCAGGAGAATTAGGGACAACGTACGATTATAATAATAAAAAATTGCAAATTGCAGAGGGAAGTTTGACATTGACACCATCGGTTTCTTTAGAAGGGGGATATGGTATTGACAAAGTGGCTACCATAGGAGCACAAGGAACACTTTCGGTACCAATTACAGTTGTACCAGCTTCGAAAGGAGAGTTTGAAGCATCTGCTTCTCTTCATGTTAAATTGGTATTTGTCATTGACTACAATCATAATTTAGCAACATATAAAACTACACTTTGGGATACTACAACACAAAATAAAAAGGCGAAGAATGGAAATATAGTGCGAATTTCAGATGGAGACTTTTTGGAAATGGATACCTCATTTTCGAAAACTACAGGAAAATGGAATGCATCAAGAAAACTTACAAAAAGAAAAGCTACGGAGGAGGGGAAGGAGTACATATTATCCAATGATATTTTTAATTTGCAGGAGGGAATTTTGCCATCTTCACTTCCTATCCAGGCACAGATTGGTGATAAACACGTAATGGTATTTCAATCCTATGATTCTTCAAGAACAACATTAAATAGTACTATCTTAAAATATTCGGTATTAGAAGATGGTGTATGGTCAGAACCAAAGGCTGTACTAGACGATGGGTGTGCTGATATGTATGCAGATATGAAAGTTGTAAATAATCAACTTGTGTTAGTATGGCAAAAAATGGCGAGTACTATTAAAGGAGATATAGAAACAGAAAGCGAAAGTACATTAGAAGAAATTGCTGAGAAATCAGAAATTTATTTTAGTGTGTTTGATGAAACAGAGGAATCGTTTATTTCACCGATTCGTATTACGAATAATAATTATTATGACATGATGCCAAAGATTTGTGAAAATGGGACTGATGTTATTCTGTCTTGGGTTAGAAATGATGCTGCTGATTTGATGCAGGAAACAGGGAGTAACACTATTTATGTATCAAAGTGGAATGGTTCTTCTTTTGAAGAGGAAAAAATTTTAAACACTGCATCTGGAACTGTAGAGGAGTATGTTGTATATCAGAGTGAGGAGAACCTGGAATCCATTTATATAGGTGTATCGAACGGGATAAAAGCGGTATTTGATACTAATGGACAAGTAATAGATGGATTACTAACACTTATGATGGAATCAGAAGATGGCGATATATCTAGTTTGAGGTGGAATAATGGTATAATTACTTGCATTTGCGAAGGAAAATTATATTCTTACGATATTACAACAGGTATGTCTGAATCCAATTTTGCAGGAGAAAGTGCTTTTGGATCAGAGTTGCAATATTGCAGTAATGGGAACAAGAGTGGCTATATATGGAGTATTTATGATGAAAAAACGAAAATTGGTAGTATAGTTGCGTCTATGCAAACAGAAAATGGATATTGTGAGCCTATTACAATATGTGAAGAAAAAGGTATAATGTGGCGTTATTTTTCTCCAAGTATTGATGCGGAAGGAAACTGGGAAATTGTAGCTAATGCAGAAAATGTAGAAACAAATATTAATACGTTGAAGTACGTTACTAAGAAAGAAGAAAACAAATTGGAATTAATGGGAGCGTATATCGATGAGGATAATATTGTTGATGGCATGACAGCAGTGAATTTTTTCGCAGTAAATAATCAAGATACAGCTATTAAGAATATTGAAATTACTATTACTTTAGAAAATGGAGATACTGTATCTAACAACATAGCTACTTACATTTTGCCGGGAGAAAGCATTGCGGACACGGTATATATGGATTTGAGTGGTATTAATATGGCGCAAAATGTAAAAATATCAGTAGTTGCAGAAAATCAGGTAGATAAAGACAATAATATTGTTTCAACAAAGATAGGGCTTTCTGATATTAGTATAACTGCAACTCATAAAGAAACGAATGAAGGGGTAGAAATAACAGCTACGTTGTCTAATCAAAGTGTTATTGACGCAGAGACGTCTTTGTATTTATATGATAACGAAAAGATGACAAAGGAGCTGCAGAAAAATGAAAATGTTAAAATTCAAGCAAAAAATAGTTCACAGATTCAATTTACTGTAAGCAAACAGGAGATTACCTATAATGAAAATGATGCAGCATATCTTACCTTAAAAGCAAAGGTTCTTAGTGGTGACTTTGAAGAGGATAATAATGTGGCATATGTTATATTGTATCGTTCGGATGAAGAAATGAGTCCAATAGTTACAGTAGCACCAACAAATTCTACAAATATCCCGGGAATATCAGATGCATCGGAAAATAATCTTAGCATAGAAAAGCAAAGTGTCAAAGCTAATATTGGAGATGTAGTTGTAATAAAGAACATGAAATATCAGGTAACTAAAGTTAAAAAGGATGGTACTGGTGAAGTAACATTAATTGGAACGAAAAGAAAGAAAAATGATATGAAGTTTTCAAAATTACAGATAAAAAATAGTATCTTAATTGAAAAAAAGAAATTTAGGGTAACTGCAATAGGGAAGAAAGCTTTTGAAGGATATAAGAATTTAAAAAAAGTTATTGTAGGTAAAAATGTGTCGTTAATCGATAAGAAAGCCTTTAATGGATGCAAAAAATTAAAGAAAATAGTAATAAAAACTAAACTGCTTAAGGCAGGTAGTATTAAGAAAAATGCTTTTATAGGAATACATAAGCAAGTAAATATTGTGGTTCCAAAAGGTATATTGAAAAAGTATAAAAAAATAATGCAAGGGGGAGGAATACCTACAAGTCAAATACGTTCTTAACAAAAAATTAAATATATATTC
>CAZEFX010000015.1:0-37191 GCA_964511525.1 uncultured Jutongia sp. | reverse complement strand
GAAGCAGCTCCAATAATCAACGGTGGAGTTTCAAATAATACACTTTGTTTACCAATTTCTTTTTTTGCCATTTAATTTCGCCTTTCTGTTTCAAAAAATATATTTTTATTTTTTCCAGAAATGTTAGAAATATACAGCTTGGCAGAATATCAATTATGTATATATGACGCAGAAAAAAGTCTTTCGTTTTACGATTCGTGGACGCCTCTCGGCTCGAATGAACTACGCAGCGGTGCATAAGAGTGTAGATGCTTGCTTATGCAAGCACTACGCTCTAAACACCGGCGAGTTCAAACGCCACTCATTCGTATAACGAAAGACTTTTTTCTGCTGTACACTGGCTAGCCAGAAATAAAATATTATGAAGGTTATGGATACAAAAAATAAATGTACTACATTAAAATTATATAAACCATGGCTGTTTATCCAGTATTTTATTCGTCCATATCATTTAAGGTTTCTTCATCACCTAAATCTACTGCCTTCAACTCCTTACGGAAGAATATGTCGTAAAGAACAGGAACAATCAGCAATGTCATTAAGGTACCGTATATCAATCCACCAATCGTTACAATTGCCATTCCACGACTCATATCTGCAGAAATATCCTGACTAACTGCTAATATACTCATGGAGAGAATAGTTGTTAATGCTGTCATCAAAATTGGACGCATACGGGTTTTTCCTGTTTCAATTAATGCCTCTTTCTTCTCCATTCCAGAAAGACGTAACTGATTTACATAATCAACAAACACGATACCATTGTTTACAATAACACCGCATAACAACAAAAATCCCATCAATGCCATCATAGAAATCTCTTGTCCCGAAATCAACAAAGCTAATAACCCACCAGTAAATGCTAATGGAATCGTAAAGATTACGATAAAAGGTGACAATAAACTCTGGAACTGTGCAACCATAATTAAATAAATAAAAATAATTGCCAATCCAATCATTAACAACATATTTTTCACCATGTCATTAATGGATTCTGTCTCACCTGCCATCTTCAAGTCATATCCATCCGGCATCTTGTATTCATCTAATTTTTTTTCTAATTCACGACTAAGAAGAGCAATATTTTCCCCTTCTTTTACCATAGCATTTACAGATATATAATTTACCAAATTTTCTCTGGACAAACTTGAAACGCCCTTACCACGTTTTATTTCAGCAAATTGACTTAACTTATAGGTCTTTGTCTTTACTTCACCTTTTTCATTTGTAGTAGTGACCTCAAATTCGTAATCCTCCAGATTTTTTGTATTTATCTCTTCTCTGTCATCTACAATTTTGACATCATATTCCGCTTCATCTACTGTAATCTTCGTAGATTCCTTCTCGGTGGTAACAGCAGCAGCTAATTCTTGATAGACCTGAGCTACAGTCAACCCCTTCCGCATAGCCTTATCCTTGTCAACTGTTACAATAACCTCCTCATCTCCAGCTTCCTGACCATTGGTAATCTCTTCAAAACCTTCCATTTCCCCAACAATTTCCATAATATCTTCACTGATTTCAATCAGTTTGTCATTATCCTTACCGGAAATTGTAAGCTGAAGACCACTTCCCAGCATACTGGACATATCCATATTTGATTCTGACACACTAAAATCATCCAATGGCATTTCTTCCAGAATTTTCTCAATCTTTTCTGCTATCTCTGTATTCTGATGCGCATAGTCCTCTTCCAGAAGCAACATAAATGTATAGTCCTTATCCGAAGTGCTTCCTACCGATGCACTGGCAGTCATTACGCCGCCAACCGTATCTACACCCTTAATTTCTGAAACTTTTGATATGATCTCATCCGCTGTTTCATAATCCTCTTCTGTAGAATTATCAATTGGCATTACAACCGTCATAGATAATTGTTCACTTCCCATACTTGGAACAATTACCATTCCCATACGAAATACCTGAATCACACAAAAAACTAATAAACCTATAGATATTAATAATGGCACCGGCTTATGACTCAAACAAAACCTTGCAACCTTTTCATACCCGTTTACTATTGCATCAAACCAACGATGTTTCTTTTCTGTGCAATTTTTCAAAACAGTAGAACTCATAGATGGTACTACCGTCAAAGCAACAATCAAACTTGCCATTAAACTGTAGGTAATGGTCAGACACATATCCTGCATAATAGAACGTGTTAAACCATCAGTAAAAATAATTGGCAGAAATACACAAACGGTAGTCAGGGTAGAGGAAAAAATAGCACCTGCCATTTGATTTGCACCCATTACAGCCGCTCTGGCTGCTGACATTCCTTTATTTCTCAATCGGTAAATATTTTCAATAACTACAATAGAGTTATCTACCAACATACCTACACCTAAGGCTAAACCTGATAAGGAAATAATATTTAAGGTAATATTTGAAAAGAACATTAATACCACCGCAAAAAGTACACTTAAAGGAATACTAAACGCAACTACTGCTGTTGGCTTAACATCTTTTAGGAAAATCATTAAGACAATTATAGCAAGTAATGCGCCCCAAAGTAAGTTAGACAATACGGAATCAATAATCAATTCAATATAGTCACCCTGATCCATAAGATTAACGATACGAAGTCCTTCATTGTCCTTCTGCAGTTTTTCAATAGCTTCATTACATTCTTTTGATACAGTAGAAGTACCTGCTGTACTTGATTTGGAAATACTAATAATTACTGCATCGTTTCCATCTACCTTTGCATAAGAATCTGCTGCATTATCAATAATGGTAATATTCGCCACATCATTTAAGCGAATATCTCCAATGTCCTTAATATTTACTAAAAGTGTATTTTCTAATTCTTCTAAGTCATTGTATTCGTCCCCAACTTTAATCAGATATTGGGTTCCGTCTTCGCTAATATAACCTGCCGGCATAGAGAAGTTTTCTGCTGTAAGGATTCCTGACAGCTTATCCATAGTCAGAAGTTCATCCAGATTTGCCTTTTTCAAAGCTTCTTTTCTGGACTTCTCATAGGATTTCTTCGCTTCCTTTAATTCCTTTTCACTACTTTCCAGAGCAGATTTCGCAGAAGTCATCTGTGCATTGGCAGAACCAAAAGCTGCTGCCGCTGTAATCTTTCCAGCCTCAACTTTTTCATACTGTTTCTCTGCCTTTTTAATGGATTTCTCTACCTGCTTCAATACCATTTCTGCAGTCTGAATCTCAATTTTAAGATTTGCCAGAGCTGTGTCAATCTGCGGAAGTCTTGTATTTACAATATCATAAAGAGTTTGCAAATTCTTTTTGGTCATACTCTTGGCAGCTTCTGCCTGTCCCTGCTGTTCCAGCATAGTCTTAAATGCTGCCAGTTTATCTGGATTATCTATAGCATCCTTAATATTCTCAGGAATGTTTGCAAGCTGGGCTTCTGCTTGAGTCTTGGTAGTTGCTGTAGCAGTCTGGGCCGCTGTATTTTTAATAGACGTTGCCGCATCCCCCAACTGTCCTAAAAGCTGATCTACATTCTCCGCTGTTACAGTTACCTTTGTACCAGCCTGATCCATAGCGCTCTGTACTGCTGCAACCAACACCTGCTTATAAACCTGATTATAGATTGCCTCATAACCTGCTCCGCCCGGCTGGAAGTTTGCTCTTGCAGCAGCAAAAGACTGGTTCATTTGCTGATAGGTTTCTTCTATTTTATTTTTCTTATATGCCTTCTTTTCTGTCTGCAATGCCTTTTGGCTTGCTTTCAAACTAGTAACCTGAGAGCTATACGCCTCTTTGTTGGCAAGAGCCTGGTTCATCATCTTACTGAATTTTGCCAATTCACTACTCTGATCTTCCTGCTCCTGGGCAAGATTGTCCATCTGCTCTTCCAGTTCTGCCTTTCCATCATCCAGCTTTTGCTGAGCATCATCAATCTTTTCTTTGGCATCCTTTAAGGAACTGTCTGTTTTTTCCAGAATCTTGCCATTTACTTCATCAATCTTATCCTGATTTAATGCAACTTCTACCGATTTCTCAATCATACCGGATGCATTAACACTGGCAACACCATCCTGACGCTCCAATTCAGGGATGACTACATCATCCACAAACTCTGTGAGTTCATAAGCGTCTTTTCCTTCATAGTCAATACTAGCCTGAATAACTGGCATCATATCAGCGGAAATTTCCATAATCATTGGATTCCCTACGGTTTCTGGCAGCTCCAGCTGGTTTACAGCAGAAGATACCTTTACCATGGCACTATCCATATTGGTGTCATCTTCAAACTCCAGCATAACCATACTGTAGTTTTCACTGGATGTACTTGTTACATTCTTCACACCATTTACCGTTGATACACCGCTTTCCATCAAGGTGGTCAACTCTGCTTCCACCTTTTCCGGTGAAGCACCTGGGTATGTAGTAATAACCATCATATACGGCATATTCATATTTGGCAAAAAGTCTGTGGTCATTTTTGTAAAACTTACCACACCAAGTACCAAAAGCATTACAACCGCTACTACTACCACATATGGCTTTTTAACACTAAATTTAGGCATCTTTTCTCCTCTTTTCTAGGTATTTTTCTTCTTTTTTCTGAACTAGATTAACATGGTAAATTATATGTGTCAATTATTGGAAGATAGGATTTCATATTTATTTAATAAATATAAAAATCCTATTTTTGACGGATTCTTAAACTGTATTTCCTATATTTTTTCTCTTCAAAACAAAAACTCCCATTTTATATGAGAGTTTTTATCAATTTAAAATTCATTTCCTTAAACTTCTGATGTATATTCACCCCTCTGGAACACTCCCATCATTTCCCTTGTCAAACTGATACCATCATCCTGAGCAGGCATCTCCTCCCGATGAAACCATTCTGCTGTAGCCAGTTCTGTGGTATCCATAGTAATTTTATCATCTCCATCCAGTTCACAGAAAAATCCCAACAAAAGGTTGCTATCGATTCCCCATGGCTGACTCTTATAATAACGTATATTCTTTACCTTTAGTCCAACCTCTTCCATAACCTCTCTTGCCACGGTTTCCTCTGCTGTTTCTCCGATTTCTGTAAATCCAGCTATCAAAGCATATTTCTTATACTCCCGGTCTGCATACTTAGACATTAAAATTCTGTCGCCATCCGTCACACACACAATTACTGCCGGAGCAATCTTCGGAAAAATCATATTCCCACAAGAAGGACACCGAAGCATCCTCTCTTTTCCGTCGTGAATCGTATGACCACCACAACGACCACAAAAAACATTATCCATGTACCATCTATGCAGATGCCATGCTGTCATTACTGCAAAACAGATTTCTTTGGAAATCAGCTGACGCAGGGAACGTACCGGTTCAAGCTGAAACTCTTTTAAACGTGTTATCCCATCTGCCTCTTTTTTCCTCATCAGAAAATAATCCGTTTCGTCTATGGAAAATAGATATTGGAAGGAGGAAGCTTCCTTATCTTTTTCTGAAAGCAATCTGTATTCTGGTAAAATCAATTCATTCTCTGAAGTTCTTTGAACCCAAATGGTGTTTTCTTGAAAACACATGACTTTGCTGGTGGGTGCAAGTGATTTTTCCTGATATTGGTTGTTCAGTTTGCAGGGTAATATATCCTGAATCATTTTTATTCTCCTTATTCTTATACAAACTCATATCGAATGGTAATCTCATTCCCTTTCACAGCCACCTCTGCCATACTTCCACACACAATCGGCATAGATGGTGGTAAATGTCCCAAATCCACATCCATAACAATCGGAACATTATATTCCTTCAGCAAGTCCGTTACAGCCTGATACTGATCTAGTCCCATAAGATTTTCTCCAAAGCAAAGGGGTCTTCCAAATAAGAACCCCTTCACATACTGAAACCAGCCTGCTTCCTTTAACTGCCAGACTGCCCGACGGATTGCCATAGGATTCAGCTCACAGGCTTCCATAAACCAGATAACACCCTCTTCCTTATATTTCTCATTAAACTCTTTTACTTTATCGAAACGGGTTCCCACCAGGGTGTCCAGACAGTCCAGACAGCCACCAAGAATTCTCCCTTTCATTTGAATATTCTGGTTTGGATATTTTACTAATATCTTTTCCTCTGTTACGTGATATGGCTCTAATGGATTTTCTTCTGTTTTTAAGGATTCCTTCTCCCACTTATCATATCCGCTTACCTGCTGACTTTCCCCCGTCAAAAGCTTCCATGCATCATTTAATACCGGATGCCAAGGCTCCATGCCAAAGGATGGGGCACAGGGACCATAAATAGCTGCCGTATCACAGAGGGTGGGCAAAAGAAAGGTCATATTTGTATTATCAGAAAAACCCATATACCATTTTGGTTCTGCCTTAGCAATCTCTTGAAAATTCACATGTGGAAGAACTTCACACATCAGCTCACCGCCGCCACAGGAAATAATAATATCTGCATCCTTTCTAGTCATAAATTCATTTAATTCTACTCCACATTTTTCTGGTGTATTGCTGATACCGATTCCACTTCCCTCATAACAGTTTGGTCCCAATTTCAGCTGATAACCCATCTGAGTAAATTTCTTTTGGGCATTTTTAAATGCACTATGATATGGTTCAATATTGCAGCCAAAGGATGGAGCCACAAAACCAATACTTCCACCCTCCTGTAAGTATTTTGGATATCTCATAATTTACCTCTTTTCTAATTCTTCTAACAGCCTGTCTGCATTATACTTCACTCCTGCCAACAAACGCAACCTTTCTGTTTATACTATAGATACCTCATTCCTTTATCGGAATTTCCTGCTCCCACTTTTTCTGTGTTCCCTCATCCAGATAAGAAACAATAGCTTTCTTTTCCTTTTCATTAATGGTAAGTTTTTTAAATTCATATCCTGCCAAATCATCATAGGTAGTAATCTCCGGATAATCATCTACCAGTCCATCATAGGCTTCATAACTACATTCCGTAATAATTTTCCGTCCTTGGGAATCCTCCTTGGTTTCCACACGGAACAGGTCATCTCCAATATCCGCTATTTCATAATCCACAACGTCTACCATATCACTTCTTGTATAATCATAATCCGCTGCCTCTTCATTAATATAAATAATGTAAATGGAGTATCCACTGGTAAAGCTGGTGCCTTTTTCAGTCATGAAATCCATCGGCAGATACTTCTTATCAAAATGCACACTTTCTCCCACCAGATTTTTGGTAGAAATATAGGTAATTTCATTTTCTCCTGTGAGAAGAGCATATTCATAGCTGCTGTGATGATTTTCCACTGCAAGAAAGGCTGGGTAAGGATAATTCCCTTTCTCCTCCCTCTTTAATATCCTCTTTTCATCCCCATATTGTTTATAAGCTCCTTCCAAACGATCCAACTCTGCAGCATATTCTTCCTCACTATAGGTACATTGTAGAAAAATTTCATGGGTAGGAGAACCAAAGGTATCCTGATAATAGCAATAATACTCTGTATCCTGAACCTTTTTGGAAAGCTTTTCCGGAAAGATAAGTAAACCGGTATCTAAATCCAACTCATACATTTTAGAATAATTTTCGATTCCTTTATATTTCTTTGCAGGTCCTCCAGTAAAAAACAGCCAGAAGAAAATAACACCTGCTACAAACAGTGCAGCTCCTGTTACAATAACTCCTGCATTCATCCCTGATTTAATCTTTTTCTTTTTTATATTATTCATATTCTTTCATCCCCTTTATCCTCTATAAAAACCGTATCAGGCCTTCTAGCAGCTGCGACCCATACATCATCAGCTTTGTCCAAAGCAGGAGTACAAAACCAGTCGCCAAAACAATGCCTATAGTCAAAAGAACTCCCAGAAAGAATCCCAGCATCTGATAGCCTAGAAGCTTTCTCTGAAATATATTTCCTTGTAATTGCTCTAGTTCTGCTTGTTCCTGTCGTTGTGCCTGCATCTTTTTATAACTTTTTTGACATTTACTACAAGACTGCAAATGCTCCTTTATCATTTCCCCTGTTTCTGGATTTACAAGCTCATCCTCATAGGACTCCAGTAAATCCCTTACAATAAAACATTTCTGTCTCTCTTCCATCCCTAGTCCCCCTCTGTTAATGTAATCTGCATCCACTGCATTTCTTTTCTACAGCTGTCGCATACCTTCAAATGCTGCTGTACAAATTCTGCGCTTTCCCTGCTTGCCTTCTGTTCCAGATAAAGTGGGAGCAGATCCACTACAATCGGACAATCCTTTCCATCATTCTGCATCCTTTTCCAACTCCCTTCCAATGGTTTGTTTTCCCCTGTAAAATGTTACTCTTGCCCAGTTTTCGCTTTTCCCCAAAATGTCACCAATCTCCCGAAAGCTTAGCTCCCCGCTAAGTCTCAACAAAAGTACATCCTTCATAGGACTTCCCAACGCCTGAATCTTTTTATATATGGATATTTTTCCTTCTCTTTGCAAAAAGCTTTGCTCCAGTTGTTCTCCCACAACAGTTTCCATGGCTTCCTCCAAAGGAACCTCCTTATGCCGTTTCTTTTTATCCACATATTGATAGAAACTATACTTGGCAATCTGGCACAGCCAGGTAGACATCTTACACTCTCCCCGAAACTTTCTGGCATTCTTTATCGCCCGGTAAAAAGTCTCCTGTGTTAATTCCTCTGCCAAATCATCATCGCCTCCTGTCAATCCAATCAGAAAGCCATATACGGTATGATAATACTCTTCATACACCTTTTTCATATCCACCAGTGTGCCACCCCCTTTTTATCTGGTCTATCTATTAGTCCAACCAACTTAGCCTTTCGTTACATATTTTTTCAATTTTTTTACAAAGATTAAAAAATTTAATTTTTTCTTTTATATATTACATAAAATCACCAGTTTTTGGCAAATTCTATAGATAAGAAAACAAAAAGGAGACTTATTATGTGCACTGCGATTTCTTATAACCCCCACGAACACTATTTTGGACGCAATCTGGATTTGGAATATTCCTATGAGGAAACCGTTACCATTACCCCAAGGAACTTCCCACTCCCTTTCCGAAAAAAAGACATTCTAACTACTCATTATGCCATGATAGGAATGGCATATATTTGCCATGACTACCCCCTTTATTATGAGGCAGTCAACGAAAAAGGGCTTGGTATGGCAGGCTTAAATTTCCCGGATAATGCTTTTTATTCCGAGAAAATTCTAGAGGAGCTGGATAACATTTCACCCTTTGAACTCATTCCATGGATTCTAAGTCAGTGTGCATCTGTGGAGGAAAGCTTACGGTTACTAACCCGGATAAATCTAACCGCTATCCCCTTCCATCGAGAGCTTCCTTTAACACCACTGCATTGGATGATTTCTGACAAGAATCGTTCTATCGTTGTAGAACCTTTATCCAACGGAATCAAAATCCATGAAAATCCTATGGGACTTTTAACCAATAATCCTCCCTTTGACTATCAATTGATAAATTTGAACAATTTTATGAATTTATCTAAAAAACCAGCAGTTAATAATTTTTCTACCAAACTCCCTCTAGCTTCTTACAGCCGGGGAATGGGAGCTTTGGGTCTTCCTGGTGATTTTTCCTCCTCCTCCCGCTTTGTCCGGGGAGCTTTCGTTAAGAGCAACTCCATCTGCGAAGCTACAGAAGCCTCCGGTGTGAATCAATTTTTTCACATACTGGATTGCGTCCAACAGCCTCGAGGAAGTGTGGAAGTATCCTCCGAAAAATATGAAATCACCTTTTATTCCTCCTGCTGTAATACCACAAAGGGAATTTACTATTACAAGACCTACAATAATAGCCAGATTACTGCCATTAATATGTATAAAGAAAATTTAGATGGGCAGAGTTTAATTTTCTTTCCACTGCGAAAAGAGTCTGAAATTTTCTATGAAAACTAAATATTAAGAGCATTTCACTAGTTTTTATATAATTTCCTTATGCATAAAATGAGCGGCTTCCTAGGAAACCGCTCATTTTTCTTTTAATCTATCATTTCTTTAACTTTTTCTAACAATTCTTTCAGTATCCGGATATAATTTTCATATTCCTCCTGAATAAAATCCTTATTTCCTTCCTTTCCAGCCAACTCATGCTGTAAAGAATATTTCGAAAAGTTACTTGCTCCAATATTTAAGGAATTCCCCTTCAAAGCATGAGCAATTACCGCATATTGCTCCCAGCTTTCTTTTTGAAAACAATCTTCTAACTGTGGCAGGTATTCTTCCACCTGCTCAGCAAAAAGTTCACAAATTTCCACATATATTTCTTCTAAACCAGAGCTATAATTTAATCCTAGTTCCTTATCTATATAGAGCAAATCTGACTCTTCTTTTGAATATTCCATTTCTTGTTTCACTGCAGCTACCTCCTTTTCCAGAAGTCCCTGATGGCATATCAATTCTTCTGGTATGTACTTTATAAGAGTTTCATCTAATTTTTCTGCTTCTACAGGTTTTGCTATATAATCATTAAATCCATATTCCAGATATTTCTCACGACAACCAGCAACAGCATTGGCAGTCAAAGCAATGACTGTAGTATTTTGATTCAGACCAAAAACATCTGCTCTCAAACGTTTTAAAGCTTCTACACCATCCATCTCAGGCATCATATGATCCATTAAAATAATATCATATACGTTACGTTTTGCCAATTCCAGACATTCCTCACCACTAGAGGCAAGATCTGTCTGAACCTGAGTGCGTTTTAGCAGCCCCTTCATTACAGACAGGTTCATGGCATTATCATCCACAATTAAAATACGAGCTTCCGGTGCAATAAAATAGTCCTCTTTTTGCTGTACTGCTTTTCTACGCTTTTTCACTAAATCTTCCAATTTTCCAATTGGATTTTTATCAAGTACTCTTTGTGGAATAGAAATTATAAAGGTTGACCCCTTTCCATATTCACTTTCCACCGTGATTTCTCCATGCATTAAATCTACCAATTGCTTTGCAATATTCAAGCCCAAGCCAGTTCCCTCTATATTACGGTTTTTACTAAGATCCAGACGCTTAAAGCTATCAAAAAGTCTTGTTATGTCCTCTTCTTTGATTCCAATACCAGTATCACTAATAGAAAAACACAGTTTTACATTTTCTTCTTCTATCCATTCAAAAGATGCCCTTAAAGTAACGGTACCTTCCTTAGTGTATTTCACTGCATTGGAAAGAATATTTGTTAGAATCTGCTTTATGCGTAACTCATCCCCAAAAAGTCCCGATGGAATTTTAGGATCAATATCAATCTCTGTAGAAATAGGCTTTCCAATAGCTCTTGCATTTAACAGAAGGATTTCATCCTGAATCAAATGAGCCAGAGAATAATTTTCTTCCACCAATTCCAGCTGTCCTGACTCAATTTTTGAAAAATCCAAAATATCATTTACCAGCCCCAGAAGCATATTACTTGCACTTTTAATGTCACAGGCGTAACCATGAATTGCTTCACTTTCATTCTCTCTTAAAACCATTTCATTCATACCAATAATGGCATTAATCGGTGTACGAATTTCATGTGACATATTCGCTAAAAACTTTGCCTGAGCTTCCCTTGCTAATACAGCCTGCTGCCTTTTCTGTTCTGTACGTAACAAATCATTCCCTGTTTTAATAATCGCCATAATCAACAGAAAAATCATTCCAATTGCAAGAACTGTACCAATAGAAACACCTGTGTCCATATAGTAGACTACCATCTCAAGAACTGCTGCTACCAGCATACCATAAATACCAATTGCTACAGATACATAATCTGACAATTGCTTTTTTATGGCATCTATTGTAATCGTTATAATTATACTAACAATAGCAACTAAAAGCCCTGCATGAACAAACTTAAGCTGTTCTACAAATTGTACAATATCAAACACCTGTAATATGGTACCAATTACTATAACACAGGACATGTAAAAAATTGGTATGATATATACCTTACGATAGCGTCCATCCTGAATTTCATCAATATAAAGCATTAATGGAATTGGAATCAGCATTAAACTCCAATAGGTACAGCTTGTCAAAATGGATATATTTTGAAAAAACAATTGTCTAAATTCTAATTCAGACAACATCCAAAGTGCACAGAGAAACACTGTCCACGCCAAATAATTTAAGGTCAAATGCTTTTTGTAAACCCACTTTAAAATAACACAAACCAATATACAACATATACTCATTATCAAAAGAAATAAAGTAACAATTGTTCTCGTCCCTGACTGCCCAACCATACGCATCCAAAGACTTACTTTATCTCCAATATAGCAAGGACGCATATTTCCTGTGTATTTAGAATCACTGGAAAACTGATAAACTAACTCTGCGCCCGCATCTTCCTCTGTCAGTTCTACAAAAAGATAACGGAAAGCACTATTCTTTCCAAATGGTCTTGATTTTTTCGTATTATAACTTCTTCTAAGTTCTCCATTAATGTAAATGTCTACATCCTGCCAAATTGGTCGGAAACAAATATTATCTCCATTCACAACATCCTTCGGAAGCCTGGTAACCAGAGTGACAACTTCGCCATATTCTGCTTCCAGCGTTCCTGGAACCTCTACCTCTTTTTTCTCACCGTTCTCCTGAATCTGATACCAAGGTCCTTTAAATTCCTGCCAATTAGTATGTATTTTATCACTCTCATCTGGAGACAAAATTTCACCAATCACTAAAAAACTCAACATCAAAAAGGTAGCAACAGCAAAAAATATTTTTGCAGCATTTATTTGTATTGCCAGTCGTTCATGCTTATTTTTCCTATCCATATACCCATTCTCCTATAAAACTGTATATTTACATAACTGACAATATCATATTTTTTGCTATTAAGCAACGATTACTATAGAATAAAGGGCAAAACCAACGTTTTGCCCTGCAAGAATCCCGAAGGATTAGAAAAACCCTAGGATTTTTCCAATCCAATAAATCAGTCCAACCACCCAGCTGCTGAATATCCCATACAAAATCACCGGACCGGCAATGGTAAATACCTTACATCCGATTCCAAAAACCTGCCCTTCTGCCTGAAACTCAATGGCTGGTGATACCACAGAATTTGCAAAACCTGTAATTGGAACAATACTTCCCGCTCCACCAAACTGTCCCAGCTTCTGATAAATATTTAATCCTGTAAGAATAATGCTTAGAGCAACTAAGGTTATGGTAGTATATAACCCTGCCAGTTCTTCCTCATTTCCCATATTTACATATATTGTGTTTATTATTTCTCCTAAAAGACAAATACTTCCACCTACTAAAAATGCCTTTCCACAATTTAATAGTCTATTATTTTTGGGTGTCATATTCTTTACATATTGATTATATATTTCTTTCTGCTTTTCACTGTCCTTTTCCTGCAAAACCTCCTTAGCAGCAGGATTATTACTTTCTTTATTCATAATTTTACCTATATCAATTTTTTGACCCTTTCTATCTATGATTTTACTATAAGGAAACTGGAGAACTCTTCTTTTTTCTCCCTCCTAGAAACACAACTGGAAAAATGCACCAGCCGCTCTTCCCAGCCCCATTGCCACAATCAGCCAGGGAAGTCCTTGTATCAGCTTCGTTCTCTGGGCTAAAATAGGAATTACCTGAAGAGTATCCGCCAGCGCCATAGACAAAGCTCCTGTGAATATTCCAGAAAAGATTCCCAAGATTCCCAGACCAAGAGTTCCAATGGGAAGGGAAAGCGGAAATACATATATCAAATTTCCAACAGTACCTCCAAGAAAAATGCAGGTTTCCATCTGATACATATGAGATGCCTGTCCTAATCTGCAGGCCATTCGAGGAATCAACTGCAGGACCGAAATAAAAGCAAATACCCCTGCCGCCACTCCAAGTCCACCAGAAAATCCTAATATACCCAGAAAAATATTTTGAATCAATTCCATATCCTTCCTCCTGCTGCCATCACTTAATCATCTTTCCTTCTCTTGAGGCATCATTAATAATGGCTCGATTCATTTCCTCTTCGTAATCCCTCATTTCAATATGGATTGGTGTAGGATCATCATGATTCTTACTACCAGAAAAATGATTGTAAAATCCCAGTACCCCTACAGCAATTCCAATACTGTAAGTAATTTCTACAATCTTTCCATGGGGCTGATTTTCTCCTAATACCGTGTCATAAAACATAGCAAATACTTTTTCAACACTGACATCCATATTAAAAGTCATAATGGTAAATATGGAACCAAAAAATACAATAAGCGCAAGAAATATGACTTTCACAGATTCCCAAGTTTTTTTCGGTGGTTCTGGTATTTTGTATTCTACAATAAAATCTGGTTCTCCAATATTTTCCACCAAAAGTCCAGGTCTTTGCTTTTGAATCAGTTCAATTACTTTCATAGAAGAAAAAATTAATTTCTGGTTTTTATCTCCTTTTACCGTATATAAAACCAAATTTCCTAATTCTTTTCTTAATACAGCGTCTGTGGTAAAAATTTCTGCCACATCCTGAAGAAGAATTTTTCGATTTATCACCTGACAGTCCTGCTCCAGTTTCAAATATACAATATCTGACTTCATACAGCACTCCATTCCGCCAGATTTAATTCTACAAATTTACCATTGGCATAATTTGTTTTCGCATTTTTTACCATCGTAAAATAGCATACGGTAGTCAATGTCATGATTCCCAAAACAATAGCAATCACCCATACATATCCCTTTTTCACCAAATCCCTCCAATCTCAGAGTCTGTCTTTCGCTATGGTATAGTATGGACAATTCTTTTTGGTTTATACTGCCATTTTACGTAATCTTTTCAAAATTTTCTTTTCCAAACGACTTACTTGCACCTGACTGATTCCTAGCTCCTTTGCCACCTCTGTTTGGGTTTTCTCCTGATAATATCGAAGTTCAATTAATTTTCGTTCCTTTTGCTCTAGTTTTTTTAACAGCTGTTCCAGCAGAATATGGTTAATCAATCCTTCTTTCTCCGTATCCATCCCATCCATGCCGCCTCTTCCATATCCTGTACCTGCACTCATTTTTCCAACACTACTGTTTTCACCATGAATTACCTGGTCAATCAAATAAATTTCTTTTCCTTCCGGCTGATACATCGGACGGTAAATGGAATCCACCTCACTGTTGGCTTCAATAGCTACCACGATTTCTTCCGGCTGCATCTCTGTAACCGCTGCAATTTCGTCAATGGTAGCACTTCTCCCCAATTCTTGATTTAATTTTTGGGCAGCCTGTTTCACCTTCCAGCCATTTTCTTTTATGGTTCTGCTAACCTTTATCATCCCATCGTCCCTTAAAAAGCGCTTAATTTCACCCATTATCATTGGTACTGCATAGGTGGAGAATTTCACATCATACCCTAAATCGAAATGATCAATCGCTTTGATTAGTCCGATACAGCCAATCTGAAATAAATCTTCTGGATCATAGCCTCTTCCATTAAATCTCTTTACCATATTCCAGACCAGCCCAATATTTTCTTCAACCACTTGATTTCTGGCGTCCCTATCTCCTTCCTGTGCGTGTCTTATCTTTTCTAACACATCCATCTGCTATACCATCCTTTAGGTTTTTACGCCACTTTTTTTCCAATTCTCTTTTTTAATTTCACTCTGGTTCCTTTCCCAACTTCCGAATACACTTCCAGTTCATCCATAAAAGCTTCCATAAAGGCAAACCCCATACCAGAACGTTCCCATTCCGGCTTAGTAGTATATAATGGTTCCATGGCTTTCTGAATATCTGGAATCCCTACTCCGGAGTCCGATATTTCCACAGAAATTTCCTGCCCCTGAATCAAACACTTAATTTCAATTTCTCCAGAGCCTCCATTGTATCCATGAATAATGCTATTGGTTACCGCTTCTGAAACCGCTGTTTTCACATCTGCCAGTTCCTCCAGTGTAGGATCTAGTCTGGTAATATATGCTGCCACTACGGTTCTTGCAAATGCCTCATTTTCTGAATTACTTTCAATTACTAACTTCATGTTCTAACCTCACTTTTATGTATATTTTTCTACTGACTTAAGCCTTGCACCGCTTCTGATGGAGTCGAATATTTTTCAATTATCTGATACAAGCCCGACATTTGAAAAATCCGATCTATCCCCTGTCCTATATTTGATACAGCCGCCTTTCCTCCGCGAAACATTACCCTTTTATAACGCCCCATGATTAAACCAATTCCTGAGCTATCCATAAAATCTACATTTTCAAAATCAAAGATAATATGCCGCACATCCCCTGCATCAATAAGCTTGTCTGAACGTTCCCGTAATATGGTTACCGCATGGTGATCCAAGTCCTGATTAACATAAATTATTAAACAATTTTTCTGGATTTCATAATGAATTCCATCTTTTTCCTTTTGATTCATAAAAATTCCCCTTTCCTTTTTGCTTATATAAAAAAATTTATAATGAAAAAAACCTGTCAGAGTGATACATATTGTATTCTCTGACAGGTTCCTGTCATTTCATCTATTATCCCATTTTTGGTACAAGTATACTATTCGCCCATTTCCCGTAACCGGCTCTTTGCCTCAGTCACTCTTACAGAATCTGGATAATCATTGATAATCTGATTATAGTATTCCTTTGCCTTTTCATTATCTGACTTCTGCTGATAACAACGTCCTAAGAAATACATAGAATCCGTATTTTCCGCATCAAAAACCAAAGATTTATTCAGTAATTTAATGGCTTTATCGTAATCCTGTTTTCCTACGTAATCTCCTTCTCCGTTGTAGCAATCTCTTCCTTTTTCAAAGTAAGAAACTGAAGCATCCGAAAAAGTTTCTTTTTTTATCTTTTTATAAAACTTCATCGTATTATCACCAGAAAGACTAGCTTCATCTACCTCAGCCAAGGTTTCTGCTGCGGCAATCTTGTCATCCTTCATATAAAGATTCATAGCAGTAATCAGATTATCATAGATCGTCTGAATCGCTGCAATGTCTGTAGGACTTCCACCTTGTAGTGCTTCTACCTCCTGAGTCAGGCTTTCCACCTGCTCCTGAAGTTCTTTATTTTCATTTTTTAAACTAGTAACATCACTATTGCCACTAGCTAACTGCTCACTATAGGTTTTAAAGTCTTTATTCTCTTTCTTATTGGAATGCTGCTGGATTGCTGGTGTAATCAAAAACTGCATCAGAATTACTCCCACAATCACACCTGCCAAAATATGAACAAATGGCAGGATAGAAGGTTTCTCTTCCTTATACAAAGTAATCGGCTTATAGGCATCATTGTCTACCTTCGGAAGAGTTTTGCGTACTCCTGGATCTCTTTCCACCGGCTTTGGAGCTGGTGGGTCATTCTTGACATGTACATCAGAAAGCTCTTTCAAATATGCCAGCGTAGTAGTATTGGTAACATCAATTTTGCTGATATTTTTCAACAAACGATATGCCTTCACTCTGTTTTCTTTCTTTCCAGTCATAATATATAAAAGAGCTAATAACTGATTGGCACGAATATACTTTGGATTCATATTAACAACTTTCTTCAGTTGAATAATTGCCATATCCTCGTCACCATTCTGTGCGGAAAGCAAAGCAGAATTGTATTTCTTAACCATCTGGTTATAATTTTCCAGCTTACTAGGATTTGACTGGATTTGATTAATGTAATAATCCGCCTCATTATTTTCTTCCTGAAAATGCTTACTAATAACCCACTCGCTAAGAGCAGATACGATTTCGCCTTCTTCAAAATAAATTAATCCCAGAAGATTTCTTGCATTGGTATTAAACTTATTAAATCGTAAACTTCGCTGCAAAGAATCAATGGCTCCAGACAAATCTCGTACCTTCGCCTTTTCCAACCCCTGATTATAGCAAATGTTAGATGCACTGAGGGTTCTGCGGTAATGCTTTAAATCCTGTCCACAATTATCACAGCGATGCTTTTTAAAAGATAACTCTATACTACATCTTGGACATTTCATGCTTCATCCACCCCTCTGCCAGTACCTGTCTCAGACAAAATACTCTGGAGCAAGTCCATAACATCTGCCTTCGTATTTCCATATATTGCTTCTTCCGCCTGTTCGATGTCCAGACTAGGCTGAAACTTTTCTAATTCTGCCTCGAAATTCATCTTACATTACCTCCTACGAATCTTCAAACTATTTCAAACATCATTTATCGACATCTTTCTTACTCAACGGTATAGGATATGATTCCTGAACCTCTTCTTGCATATTCTACACGCTCTATCTCATCTTTAATAACAACCTTCATGCCATTAATAGTAACGGTAGTTCCCGGATATACTCTTTTATTAATGGTAACCTTGGCTTCATTTGCCTTACTCATCTGTTCAAGAGTTTCCTGCTTGCGTTTAATTACTTCATTTATCCGGCTATCCTTTTCAATCTTTGCACGGGTCAACTGAAGCTTCTTCATCTGTAAATCTTCCTTTGGCTCTTTTTCAAGTATTTCATTTATCTTTTTAAGAGCTTTCAAAATCTTTTCGATTTCTTCCTGTAACTTCTGCTGTGTTTTCTCATATTGTGATAGCATAACAAATAAATCTGCTTCAATTCCTGCAAAAATATCTGTCTTTACCTCTGCTAGATTTCCAATTACCATAGATTCCACACTACGCATAGCACAAATCTTGCCTCCGATAATGGAACCAAATCTACCTGATACCTTTACATCCTGTCCGGAATTAATATAACAGTTCATAATAGCATTGGCGCACACATCTCCATCACAGTCAATGTGTGTCTGCTCAAAAAATTTACCTGAAACAGAACCATTGGTAGCAATCTTTCCCTGACCATTTCCCTGCATGCCATTCTTTAATACAACATCCTTCTTTGCCACCAGCACTGCTGCTTCTACATAACCGTCTACAATAATAGAACCTTTCTCAGATATAACGGACATTCCTGTAAGGACATTACCACGAATATGAATGTCACTAATAAAGCGAACATTACCTGTAGTAGTATAGGACACATCACCCTCAATCGTCAACTCTTTATCCACATTCAGATAATTATCCTTATAAGTAACCTTTCCCGTAGTGCGGGCGGTATATACGAAATTATCTTCTGATACCAGAAAACCTTTTCCTCTTAATTTTGCCAAATCCTTTCCATTCTTTGAAGAGACAATCTCACCGAATACATCCATACCATCTATGCCTGTAGTGGCAGGATGATAGTGAACGATTTCCTCGCCTTCTTCCACAGACGGAACCTGCCCACAGGCTGTATAGTCCACAGAACCATCCTTCAAAATCTTTGGCTTTGTATCAATATCCACCGGAAACAAAAACTCATACCAGCCATCTTTACCATTCTGCACAGGGTTACCTACTGCAGCTTCAATAGACTCAAAGTAACGCTTCTTGTCTACTACCTCCTGTAAAAGTTCTTCCTGAATGCCAAAATTCACACCGGCTTCCTGCAGCATCCTCCGAAGGTACGATGTTTCATATACTTTATTTGAATCCTGTGGAGAAAGACACAAATATGCTGTCATTCCATCTTCTGAAAAAGTAATATCAATTTCCCCTATTGTATTATTAGTCTGAATCGTTTCCAGCATAGTATCATCTCCCTTCCCAAGGTATAAAAAGATACTTGTTCCCTACTTTGATTATATATGACGTAGGGCTTTTTTGCAAGGTAAGAAGACAAGTAAGGGTGACAGATATTTGTCTAAAATACCTGTCACCCTCTTGTCTCTCATCCCCTATCAAGGTGATGTATTTGATAAAATTCTATTTTTCTAATGCAGCTAATTCTTCTTCTACCTTAGCCATCATGCTAGTATACTTCTCCAGCTTTTCTCTTTCTTCTGCAATCTTATTTTCAGGAGCCTTACTCATAAACTTCTCGTTATTCAACATTCCATTTACACGCTTCAGCTCCCCTTCCAGACGCTTCTTCTCCTTGGTAAGACGCTCTTTTTCTTTCTCGAAGTCAACCAAATCTGCCAGCGGCATATAAACCGTTGCTCCTGGAATCACAACGGAAACTGCATTGCTTTCGATACCAGTCTTGTCCATCTGTACAGAAAGCTCAGAAGCGAAAATCATATGCTCATAAGATTCTTTGCAATTTGTCAGCATCTGGCAGGTCTTGTCGTTGTCTGCCACGATGTAAACCTGTGCCTTACGGGAATTTGCAACATTCATTTCGGTACGAAGGTTACGGATACCACGAATTACACTCTTCATGCTCTCTGCCATTTCCTCTGCTGCTGCATTATTCCACTGCTCATTATATACAGGCCACTCAGAAATCATAATAGACTCTTCGTCAGACTGTAAGGTACAGAAGATTTCTTCTGTGATAAATGGCATATATGGATGCAATAATTTCAAGGAATTAATTAATACCGTCTTTAAGGTCCAGAATGCAGCGTTGGCAGATGCTGGATTCTCTTCCTTCTGGAACAGTCTTGGCTTAACCACCTCGATATACCAGTCGCAGAACTCCGTCCATACGAAATCATAAATCTTCTGAACTGCAATACCCAGCTCATATTTTTCCATATTGTCAGTAACATCCTTCGCTAAGGTGTTTACCTCAGAAAGAATCCACTTATCTGCCTCATTTAAGTCCGCATAAGCAGGCTCTGTAATGGTATTATCCCCCAAGTGCATCATAATGAAGCGGGATGCATTCCATACCTTATTGGCAAAGTTACGGCTTGCCTCTACACGCTCCCAATAGAAACGCATATCATTACCAGGTGCATTACCGGTAACCAAGGTAAAACGAAGGGCATCAGCACCATACTTATCAATAACCTCTAATGGATCAATACCATTTCCAAGGGATTTACTCATCTTACGTCCCTGAGAATCACGAACCAGTCCGTGAATCAGGACAGTATCAAACGGAACCTCTCCTGTATGCTCTAATCCAGAGAACATCATACGAATAACCCAGAAGAATATAATATCATATCCGGTAACCAAGGTACTGGTTGGATAGAAGTAATCCATTTCTTCTGTCTTTTCCGGCCAGCCAAGAGTTGAGAATGGCCATAATGCGGAGGAGAACCAAGTATCTAAAGTATCTGGGTCCTGACGCATTGCCTTGCCACATTTTGGACAATTACAACTATCTTCTTTCGTAACTACCATTTCACCACAGTCATCACAATAGAATGCCGGAATCTGATGTCCCCACCAAAGCTGTCTGGAAATACACCAGTCACGAATATTCTCTAACCAATGATAATAGGTCTTATCAAAATGAGGTGGTACGAACTTCGTATCCCCTTTCTTTACTGCTTCAATGGCAGGCTTTGCTAACTGTTCCATGGCTACAAACCACTGCTTTGACACACGAGGCTCTACCGTAGTTCCACAACGATAACAGGTTCCTACATTATGAGCATGGTCTTCAATCTTCAAAAGAGCACCCTCTGCCTCTAAATCAGCAACGATAGCCTTACGTGCCTCATAACGATCCATACCGGCATACTTTGGGTAATCCTCTGTAATCTTTGCATCATCTGTCATAACATTAATCACTTCCAGATTGTGACGAAGACCTACCTCGAAGTCATTCGGATCGTGAGCTGGAGTAATCTTAACAACACCAGTACCAAATTCCATATCTACATAATCATCTGCAACTACTGGAATCTGTCTATGAACTAATGGAAGATCCAAAGTCTTTCCAATCATATCCTTATAACGGTCATCATTTGGATTAACAGCTACCGCAGTATCACCCAGCAAGGTTTCCGGACGGGTAGTTGCCAAATCCAAGTATCCTGTACCATCTGTAGTTTTATAACGAAGATGCCAGAAATGTCCTGCCTGATCCTCATACTCTACCTCTGCATCTGAAATAGAAGTCAAACATTTTGGACACCAGTTTATAATACGCTCACCACGATAAATTAACTCTTTATTATATAATTTTACGAAAACTTCCTTTACTGCCTGACTGCAGCCTTCGTCCATAGTAAAACGCTCTCTGTCCCAGTCACAGGAAGAACCAATCTTTTTCAACTGCTCTACAATACGTCCACCGTACTGCTTCTTCCAATCCCAAACATGCTCCAGAAACTTTTCTCTTCCGATTTCTTCCTTAGAAATGCCTTCTGCCTTTAACTTCTCTACCACCTTAGCCTCTGTAGCAATAGACGCATGGTCTGTTCCAGGCACCCAAAGAGCCTCATATCCCTGCATTCTCTTAAAACGAATCAGAATATCCTGCAAGGTATTGTCCAGAGCATGTCCCATATGAAGCTGTCCTGTAATATTTGGAGGAGGCATTACGATAGTAAATGGTTTCTTATCTCTGTTTACCTCTGCGTGAAAATATTTCTTTTCCTGCCACTTATCATAGGTACGTTTCTCTATGTCAGCAGGATTGTAATTCTTTTCCAGTTCCTTAGCCATGTTTTTTCTTCCTTTCTTAATAAAATCTGGAACAAGATTTTTTCTTATTCCACTAAAAAAACCCTTTGCAAAACTGCAAAGGGCGAATGAACGCGGTACCACCTTTGAACACAACAGAATCTATTCCTCATTTCTGTTATCTCGCACATTTTTAACGGAATGACCCGGCAATTCCTACTAATCATTTCAGAACTGCTGCTCCGAAGCTACCTTCCACTCTATTCATTCCCAAGCAGTCTTTCAGCCAACGAACTGCTCTCTCTATGGGTGAAACAAAATGTACTCCTCTTCTTCAACGCATTTAATCATGGTCTATCATACTAAAGAACCTCAGATTTTGTCAAGAAAAAGTACTAGAAAAATCCTACAATTTTTTCAACCTATTGTATTGTTGATTTTTTCCTAAAGAAATTCTAAATAATATTGACCAATTGTTAAATTTTTGTTAAAATTACTTTTGTTATTGGCATTTTTGCCCATATTATATTTTAGGAGGATTTACAAATGGTAAAAGAAAGAAACATTGCACTATGCATCGTTTTAACACTGGTTACTTGTGGTATTTATGGACTGTATTGGTTCGTATGTCTTGCAGATGACACAAACACAGTTTCCGGAGAGCAGGGAACTTCAGGCGTTATGGCTGTTGTATTAACACTAATCACATGTGGTATCTATGGTTTATACTGGGCATACAAATGTGGCGAGAAGCTTGATATCGCTCATCAGAAGAAGGGTGAGCCAGCAACCAATGGTGGTGTTCTCTATCTCATCGTATATATCTTCGGTGGAATTATTGCTTACGCTTTAATCCAGAACGAATTGAATAAGTTCGCTGCATAATCGAATACATATTCAAAAATTCAGAGGCTGTTGTAAATGCAACAGCCTCTTTTTATGGATAATACTATTTTTCTAAAATAGCAGTTTACTTTTTCTATCCTAATTTTGCTAAAACACATAGTTATCTAATTTACTGTCAACCAGAACTCAGCACTCTGATTCACCAAGGCAGCATTTTCTGTGGCTGATAATGAGGTGTTAATCCGATATTTTCCAGTGGCAAAATTTTCTTTCGCTTCCTCCATCTTAAAGGTCTGAGCCCCCTCCCCTTGTGGCTTAATAATACATGCAATAGATGGAATTAGTATATCCTTAGCAGATTCCACTCTTACCCACTGTCCATTCACCCATTTATCTATAGAAAAATCCAGACCAAAGCCTGCTTCTTTCTGGCTTCCATTATAGAAATTCACCGTTACACTAATAGACTTTCCCGTAGCTGTAGCGCTAGTTACATAAACACCTACGGCTCCTTTTGTAACTACCTGACTCTGCTCCTCTGGCACTGATGAAGACGGAGTCTTCACAATGACCTCACATTTTAATTTCTTTGCTCCGACTTTGGCAGTAATCGTACATTTGCCTTCCTTCTTTGCCTGAATTACTACATTTTGCTTTTTCTTTCCAGTAACCTTCTTTATTATAGCGATTTTTTTATTGCTGGTTTTCCATGTTACTTTTTTAGGTGCTTTTTTCACCTTCAATTTAAAGGTGTTTGCAGCGTCATCCTTTAAAGCAATCGTAACCTTCTTCTTGTTTAATACTACTTTCGCCTTATCCTTCTTTGTTGTCTTTTTTGCCTCTACGGCAGTGGTTCCCAAGGCGCCCACAGGCATACAAAGTGCCACTGTCATGCTGAAAGCTAACCCAAGACAAAGTGATTTTTTGTTTTTTTTCATAAGATACATCCCTTTCTTTCTAAAATCCACATATGATAACCTTTCCATATTTATGCTACTGGTAAATTATAACATAGAAATATGTCAATAAATAGACAAAAACCGCTTTCCAAAAAAACATCTCGAAAAGCGGTTTACTTTTACATTATCTCAAAAGATATACTTGATATTAGAAGTCTCAATTCCGACTCCGCTAAAATTAAGCAAGCTTGCTCTTTGCAACTTCTACTAAAGAAGCAAATCCTTCTGGATCAGAAATTGCCATCTCAGAAAGCATCTTTCTGTTGATGTCGATTTCAGCTAACTTCAAACCATACATGAACTTGCTGTAAGAAAGTCCGTTCATTCTAGCTGCTGCGTTGATACGTGCAATCCATAACTGTCTGAACTGTCTCTTTCTTTCTTTTCTACCAGCGAAGGAAGAAGTTAAGGCTCTCATAACAGACTGCTTTGCAACTCTGTACTGCTTAGATCTAGCTCCTCTATAACCCTTTGCAAGCTTTAAAACTCTATTGTGTCTTTTCTTTGCGTTTAATCCGCCTTTAATACGTGCCATTTCTCTTTCCTCCTACTAATTATTTTGAATATGGTAACATACGCTTCATCATCTTTGCATTTGTAGCATCAACTTCAACTGCTTTTCTAAGATTTCTTTTTCTCTTAGCACTCTTCTTGTTTAAGATGTGGCTCTTGTAAGCTTTCATCTTCATAAGTTTACCTGTTCCTGTTGTTTTAAAACGTTTAGCAGCTGCGCGCTTAGTTTTCATTTTTGGCATGATTTTTTCCTCCTTAACATGTGTTTATATATCGTAAAGACTTGTCTGATTCTCAGATAATCCTTTACCTAACTGTCTATTCAACAGTTACCAGCTTATTTATCTTTTTTCTGACAGAAACATTACCATAGATCTGCCTTCCATCTTTGCAGGCTTATCAATTACTGCCACATCCTCTAACTTCTCATAGAAGTTATCCAGAATCTGCTTACTGTAATTAATGTGTGCCAGCTCACGACCGCGGAAACGAAGTGAAACCTTTACCTTATCTCCTTTTGCAATGAACTTTCTAGCCTGATTTGCCTTTGTATTCAAGTCATTTACATCAATGTTTGGAGATAAACGAACTTCTTTTACTTCCATTGTCTTCTGTTTTTTCTTTGCTTCTTTTTCCTTACGTGCAAGCTCATAACGATATTTACCATAATCGATAATCTTGCATACTGGTGGCTTCGCATTTGGAGCAATCTTTACTAAATCCAACTCAGCTTCTCTCGCCAGCTTCATTGCTTCTTTAGCAGACATTACACCTAACTGCTCTCCATCCTCGCCAATTACACGAACTTCTTTGTCTCGAACCTGCTCATTAATCATTAAATTACTAATGGTTTTGTACCTCCATATTATTATTTTTATCCACTAAAAAAGTGGATAAACAAAGGTTTATCCACTAAATATCGACACAAATCCCATAAAAACATACGAGACTGGCAAAATCAATATAAACCCGAGTCACTCTTGTGCTAAGGTGAGAGTGGATATACTCTACTTTGTTGTTTTACTTACACAGCGTATATAAATATAGCAAATGCTTGAGCTTTTGTCAACTACTTTTTTCTTATTTTTTTACATTCCTTTCATCTTGTAAAAAATCTCCATACATTTCCTCAAGAGTTTCTTTCTCAGCTTCTACATAGCCCTTTTTAGAATGATTATGATTCTTCATATACTCTTCGATATGTTCTTTCATATCATCCACATCCCAGTCTAAAGATTCATTCTTTCCGAGCTGCCAGTTCTTATTGTTATTATTCTGGTTATCAGAATGATTCTCTTTATTGTGATGGGACTCCTTTTTTTCCTCTTTCCCATCTTTTCCATGGGCTTCTCCCGGCTGTACTGTTGAAGTAACGGCAGGCTCTGGAGGAACAGAATCATTTCCTGATGTTCCACTAACATCTTGTTTTACCTCTGGCGTTGGCATTAGTACAGGAGCCTCTGTCATCACTGGCTTTGCAGTTTCTACATCAGGAGTACTTTGTGGTTTTATTTCTTTATCGGAGCCCTCTTCCTCTTTTTCTACGTTTTCTGGAGAATTAGATGGCTTTTCTTTATTTGATGTTTTTTCTGTTTCCTTCTTTTTGGAAGCTGCTACAGAATTCATCGTTCTCTTCTGGTCTTTTTTGCCTTTTTTCTTCTTTTCATCCTTTTGAGAACTTCCATTCTGCTCCGCTTCTTCCAAATCTTCCTCTGGACTCACTTGACTTTCATCAGGTTTTGCATTTCCTGACACATAGTCCAGTTCTGCATCATGAGACAAATCAATCCCCTTTTGATCAATTTCCTGCAAAATTTCTCCCATGTCTTTCCCGTATAAAGCTTTTGCATCTACTTGATATTTTTCCTGCATAGACTTTAAAAAGCAATATTTTCCTAAAGAAATTCCTTGTTGAGCTGCTTCCTTTTTCAGCTTTGTCTTCTCTTCTACTTCCTGCTGGACTATAGTCACATTAAGCTTCTGCTTTTGAAAATATTCCCGGATAACCGAAGAAACTTTTTTCTTCTTTTCCTGACCTTTCTCCTGATTAATATAAGAAATCAGCATCCCTGTATCACTTTCTTTAAAATGCTCATTTTGATTTAAGCACTCCATAATTTCATAAACTGTTTCCTCCAAAGTTTCATTTTTTGAAATTGATTCTGCAATTTTTTCACTATCTTCATTTAATGCGGCAACCTCTACCTTCTGTTCCTTCTCTGTTACAACGAATTGCATACTGGAATCCAAATCAATCATAACCCTTGTTGCCTGAGCTTTTGGTGCAAAAAGCTGCATCCATACCAGACAGCATAAAATCACAGCAGCCACACTTCCCAATACCGCTTTAGGATAAAACGGTATGATTTTCCCGCTCTGTTCTCCTTTTGTTTTTGGAAGATTTAATTCCCCAAATAATTCCTCTTCCGATTCTATTTTCTTATATTCCTTTTTTTGAATTTCTTTAAGAAGGTCAGGAGCAACGCTATCAAAACCTGATTTTATTTTCTCTTCTTCCTTACGATACACGTTTATTCCTCCTTCCCAATGATTAAACTGGCTTTTTTCTTTAATAGTTTCATAGCACGATGATATCTGGACAATACCGTTCCTATAGGCATTTGAACAATCTTGGCTATTTCTTTATGTTTCATTCCCATCATGACATGCATAATAATAATATCCCTATCCTCTCTGGATATTGCCTGAAACATTTCTTCTAATAATACTCTGTCCTCTAAGGCACTAATCTGGTCTGAGGCTACTAACTCATGATAATCCTCTAAAGCGGCTGGCTGTACTTTATTTTCTTTTCGCAGCTTCATTAAATACAGATTTTTGGCAATCTTCATCATCCATGCCATAGGATTCCCCTGCTTCTGATACAAATGACAAGCTCCCCGCACTTTCAAATAGGTTTCTTGCAAAATATCTTCTGCATCTTCTTTATTTAAAGTAAGAGATAACACAAAAGCATAGAGCGGCTTATACGTAAGATAATATAACTCCTCAAAGGCTTTTTCATCTCCATATTCAATTTTAGAAAATAGTTCCTCGTCGATTTCCACTCTTTTTTTCTTTTGATTCAGAGTTGTCATATGTTCCTCCTAATATCAAACATAGAAAATACAAACTCAGAACTGGAATCCGGCTGGCTGAAAAAAAGGGCAACGCCGGCGCGTTGCCCTGCACACTGAATCATTACAGAACGTAATACTACAACTGATTATTTCTTTGTTGCAAAAGCTGTTGTAACAGAACCGTAATTATTCTCCTTTTTGGTTTTTACACCTGTTACGGTAATTGTATATTCTTCGCCCTCTTCCAGTCCAGAAACTGTAACCTTAATATTCCCTTTTTTCTTTCCTGTAATTTCTGCCTCATAGATGTCACCATCTTCATCTGTTACTTCTACGGCGGCATCTTTTAACATTACTTTATTTTTGCACTTAATAACAATGGTATTCTCTTCTTTTACTGCAATCTTCTTTTTAATTTTGTATGCTTTGCATTTACTTTTTAATTTTTCAACAACAAAGTCACAGCTTACAGAAGAAAATTCCGTTTCATCCTGCTGCTTCACGCCACTAATGGTAATGGTATAGCTGCTGTCCACCACCATATCACTTACTGCAACCACTGCCATATCCTTTGTGTTTTTCTTAAGCTCTGCCGGCAGAGTATTTTCCTCCGCATCCTTTACTTCTACCGTTACCTCCTCAGCCCATTCTACTTCGCCTGGGAATAATACTTTTACCTTCCCTGCCTTAGTACAAATTGCTGTTACCTCTTCAATAATAACTTTTTTCTTTTTTGACTTGCCACATTTCTTATTAACAGCTCCTCCAGTGGTGGTCACAGCGGCACCGGTACAGATATCCTGCTTTTTCTTATCTTTTTTGCTTTTCTTACCTTTTTTATCCTTCTGATCCTTTTTCTGGCTGTCAGTGCTGGTCTCTGTGTTACCTTTCCCTTTTCCCTTTGCATCAACACTTACTGTGCTAGTTGCAGCTCCTGCCACAACCAACGCTGCAACAAGACCAAGTGAAATTATTTTTTTTGTTACTTTTCTCATAAGACTTCCTCCATTTCCGCCTTTTGGCATTTTCATTTACTCTTCAACAAATCGGCCTTTTTGTTAGTTTCATAAAAGACAATGCAGGTAATCTTATATTTATTGCAATAAAATTAAAATTTTTATATTTTTTGTTTCTGTTTTTTAAACTCTTCAATAATCTTCTCAATTTGCTGTTGAAATTCTGGACTTTTCGCCACCAGAATATCCATTTTGTCCAGAAGAGATTTCTTCAAATTGGTATTATATTCAATCTGCTCTCTCAGTTTTTGTCTTCTCTGATTTAGCTCATGACGAATTTCCACCATTTCCCGGTTATCTAAAATAGCATAACACTGTACCAGCCAAACCTCAGGTTCTGCCAGCTGATACTCTGTCAGCAAAGCAAGCAGTTCTTCGTTATTTTTATTTAATTGCTCTGTATTTTCTTTAAATTTTCTTTCATACTCCTTTGCCTTGCAGTATTCTCCCCACATCATTTCAAAGTTAGCCGCATCCTTCACCTGAAACTTCTGACGATTATAATCCAATGCACTCACATTGTTAATATACTTAATCTTGATACGGTTCAACAAACTAATTGCTTTGTTCATCTTTCGCTCTGCCACTGTCATATCTCTTCGGTTACGATTGGATTCAACAAAAATCACTGTAGCAGATATGGCTGCCAATAACAGGGTTCCCATATAAGGATAACTCATATCAATCTTCATGGTATAATAAATCACTACAAACAATACAATCAGCGAAACAATTAACGCTGCAAGAATCTTTGCCATTCCTTTTAACGCATTCTGTTTTTCAATAATCTCCTGCTGGTTCTGGCGAAGATATTTCTTCTCACTTTCCAGATGTTTCATATCTGTTTCAATGGCTTGCTGATACATCTCCGACTGATACATTTTCTTAATTTCGTCAATCAAATCCTCCTTATATAAATCAAAGCGGCGAACCTGTGCATCAGAAATTGTAATTTCTCTATTTTTATATTGATTTCTTATCTGAAGAAGATGCTTAATCTTTTTGCAATGCTCCAGCATCACTTCCCTGCTTTCTCCTGCAATCCGGTCAATTTTTTGGATATCGGTAAGATATTCTGTAACATGCTCATATTCCTGTTTGATTTGGTCAACCTGATTTTCACTTTCTGCAATAGATTCACAGCAGTCCCTAATAAAATTCTTTACTTCTCCCCTTCCCACTGGAATGATGCTTTCCTGCTCCAGATTTTGGTCTTTCAAAACAGATTCTGTCTCTTTCTGTTTCTCTTTTTCTGCCTTGCGCTGCTGGTAGTATTGTGTGTCTAAGCCTTGTTCCATTTCCTTTGATGGATTTTCGTCCTCTCTCTGACTTTCTTCCATGTCCTTTTTTTTCCATTTATGCCAAAACGCCATGCTTCCTATTCCTCTCTTTTTTCCTAGCTTACGCTTCCATTTTTTTGCGGTACTCTTCCTTCCACTGACAAATCAATGACTCTGCCCGATGAGCAAATTCCTTTCCATCACCAGTTTCCTGCAATTCCTTCAATCGGTCTATCTGACGATAGTTTTTACTGTCCTTGCTCTGCTGTATGGCTTCTGTATATTGGGCACTCAAAAAAACCTGTTGTTCTGTGGAAATCCCCAATTCTCTTACTGCATTTTTATACTCCTTTTCCATTCCTCCCAGCTTCAGAGTATATAAATATCCCTGTAAGGATTCCATTTTTTTATTCTGTTCATAAGCCTTTTGAAATGCCTGAGCTGCCGGATGCAATTCTCCCAATCCTGCATATGCCACACCAAGGCTATGATAAATTACGCCATAGTCATCCGGAGATGCATTTCGCATATCATCACTACGTAAAATCCTCTCATATTCCTTTCTTGCCCGCTCCAGACTTCCCGTTTTCAAAAAGCTGTCTGCCTTAATTTTTCTTCTTCCCCGAGCAGAAAGATTCTGAGTTTCATCCATAATCTCAATCAGCTGATTGATTTCCTCTTCCGTATAATAATCACAGCTGCAACAAAGCGTAACTACAATATCCTTTAAATTATCATGATCTCTGCGCATACTTTCCAGTTTGTCCGCAGTGACTTCCATTTCCAGTTCATTACGCAACCATTGCACAAAATCTTCATCAAAAATTTCTTCCTGCATCATGTAAATATTATGACGAATATAATAGCATACTTCCTCTATGGAATAGACATTCGCCTTAGTCATAGGAAAGCAATATGGATTTTTCGCTATTTTGCTGCAACACTGAATTAATTTTCCCATTTTTAAGCCTTTCTAACTTTTATACTTCCAAATATCTTTCCCAAATCCGATTACTGGAAGGATAAAATTCTCCAAATCCATTATCCTTTAAGGTGACAATACAATGAGACACATCCGCAAAGCGAATTCGTACAGTAAACCGGGTCATCTTATTGGGCCGGTCTGCAAACCCCTGCAAAGAAAGCAGATGTACCTTCGTCTCCCGACGGATAACATTTTGAATCGTCAACTGAATTTCTTCCTCTGCATCAGGAATAATATCTATACTAACATCAATTTGATCCCACGGAACCCCAGCCTTTACTAAAGTCAGCTCCTGATTTTTGGCATCCTTATAAACCCGCATAGAAATATTACTATAGCACATGTCTTCATCTAAAAACAGAAAATCATCCATCTGTCCCTGTCCTGCCAATTCTCTGGCAGCATAACAAGCACCCTTTGTAAATAAATTCTGTCCCCGGAAAACTCTTCGTCCAGAGCAAAGCTGCTTCAATGCCTCATCAGCCCACTCCCCCTGAAAGCCTTCTCCTGTAACATAAATCGTAGTTACCATTTGCTTATGCAATTGGGTATTGGCAAGATTCATAAACGCATAGTCAATCCGAAAACTACTGTCATGCTCCATCATATCCCAGCTAATAATGTCGGTTAAATTCTTCTGCTTAACACCTACAATATATGGTGCAGTCCTTCTGTCAATATGTATCTGGGAATAAAACATTCCATCTCTGCCAAATTCAAACAAGGCAATGTCATTCATCCACAGTTCTTTCTTCTGACTTAGTGCGTAATACATATAGCTTTGCTTATGCTGCTGAATCACCAAGCGATCCTCTTCAATCCCAATCTTTTTCAAAGCAGCTGCAATGGTCTTTTGCAAGGCTTCATTTCGTTCCTGCAGAGTAATTACCAGCTTTAATATAGTTTCATTTGGATAATATTCTTTCGTGCAGCTTAACAGCTTAACAAAAAACCGTACTAGTGCATCCACTGGATCTAAAACCACATCTTCCACCTGCAACTCTTTTCCTTCTGCAATTTTTTCCAGCATATGATGAAACAAGAGAGCATGTCCTTTATCTGCCTCAAGTAATGCCTCTCTGCCAAAGAACCATTCCTTCTTTTCCTTATTGTAAGCCAATACTGTAGGAAACTCATATTCCCTGTCCATACCTACCAGTCTGCCAATAGAAACAATCTCTTCCTGTTCCGGGCGATAGCAGGATAACTGGGTCACATCATCACACAAATCCATTCCTACCATTAATTTTCTATCTTCTATCATGGTACTTCTCCATTCCATTAAAAAATCACTTTCTTAATGGCTTTATTAATTGTTTTAAAGTCTCTTGCCGTTGCACATAATCATGCATCATTTCCAAAAGCTCTCCGTAATCCTTTCGTTCCTTTTGCTGCAATATCTCATTCAGCATCTGATACCAGTTGGTTCCTTCCTCTCTGGATGTCTTCTCTTGAAAATGAAGATAACGTTTCTCTGTAATTTTCTTCTCCCCCTCTGGGGTTACTTCGGAAATACAATATTTCACTTCCTCATCTCGGAAAAGAACAAAGCTCTTTACTCGGATTCCTTCAAATACATCCTTCATCCGTTCTGTAATATATTCTTCTCCACTGGTGTCAGAAGAAAGCTGGTAATGAATCTTCACTTCGCTGTCCGGAGCTGCAATATATTCTACATATTGTTCCTTCATAATCCGGTCTGGCAAAGCAACCTTTCCTTGAAACTTCTGGTAAAATTCCATCACAATACTCTTCTCATATAATTGATGGATATTATAATCCACAAATACCATTTCTTCTCCAGTTAATTCCTCTTTCCGGCTCATATGGCGCAAAACTGCCAAAAGGCAAGGTCTGTTTTCTTCGATTCTTACCTCTTTGTAAAAATACTCAAACATTTCCTCTGGAATCTCCCAGCCCTTTACCAGATACTTATACGCTATCATTTTTAGAAAGCCACGAATTAATTTTTTATTGAATCCACGCTCATAATATTCAAAAAAGATTTCATAGGCTTCTGATATCATTTCATCACTAAAAATAATCTGGGCAAGAATCCGCTCAGAAAATTCCTGAGTTTCTAATTCAAAGCCGGATGCCGCCTTCCACACCTGTACCATTTCTTGGACTGTTCCTTTGAAATAACTGCACAAATATGCAATCAGTCTTTCATCAAACTTTCCATCCTGAAAAATGTACCATGCAAGTTTTACTAGCTGAGAATCTTCTCTTTCCTGAGATGCCCTAAACAGCTGGGAAGATGCCTGCAATAATCTTTTTGCATCCATTCCCTCATAGCCAAATTGCAGAATTCCTTCCATGGCTTTATCATAACAATGTCTCACCACACAATATTCAACAAATTGCTTTCTCTTAGCCGTTTCAATCTGCTTCCAGTCCATATGCTCTAATTGATAATCCAGCAATTCCCCTTCAAAGTTCTGATAATAATACCGAACCAAAGAATAAAATACCTTTCGGGCATAGATACTGTTTAACATCGGAATATCCATGACTCTTCGTCTAAGCTCTACGATGCCCTCTTCATTCTGACGGATACTTTCTTTCTTTTCATATAAAAACAGCTGTAATCTGGCATCATCTGCTGCATATTCCATGCATTTATCTGCCAGATATTCTAAATGGGTCAATCGGTTAGAGGTATAATCTACAGATTGCACATAACGATTTCCATTTTCGTCTACCAGAAAAATCCATACATTGCTGGTAAAAACAGAAATTACTGCCTTTCCTTGTTTGAATGGAACATACTCCTCTTTATGCACTTCCCCATGACGAACATAAACTCCCTTCATTTTTGGATTCTGACAGGTAATTTCTCTGGCAAAAAGTACACCTGGTAATTTCTGGGCAATACTTTCATTCAGACTTTCCTCTGTAATGAATTCCTGATACAACACTTCCATGCCCGGATATACTTTTTCCTCCTCCAGCTGCTGGAAGGTATAAGCCCGCATGGTATCCAAATAAGCATCATACATCGCCCTGTTTTTCGCTTTTTGCTGCACTACATAGGAATACAGTAAGGCTTTCTTTTCTAGATTTAAATGGTTGTTATATGTAAAATACATTAAAACTCTCTCTGGAAGCTCCCAGTCCTTTTGCTCCCCCAATGCATACATATAATACTCATATAAGTCCGTGATTTTGAGATTTTTCTGGACTCCCAAAGCATACCATTTTAAATCCTCTGTAGAAACCTGACGATCCTTCATAAGCATCTTACAAATCATAGTAAGAACATCATCGGATGGATTTTTGTCGTAAATGATGCACAAATCCTCTAAAAGCAGCTTAGAAAAATTCTTTTTTCTGCTAATTAAATAGGTGTAACGAAATTGCAGTTCCTTTTCCAAACACTCCTGACGACAGCCCCAATGCAGAACCTGTTCTGTCATCTCATCCAGTTCCAACAGTAATTCTGGAGATTCATTATATAACTGACATAATTCCCAATAAAGAAATGGGCTTCGACAACCTTTCTGTAACTGTTCTGCTATGGCTGTTTGCTTCTTTTTCCCAGAAGCATATTCTGTATCTATCTGCAATAAATACCAAAGCTCCAGCCAGGTTCCCCCACTGGTTCCATAACATTCTCTAAGCTTTAATACACAAGCCTCTTTCTCTTCTGGTTTCCATATACCTAACAAATAATAATAGCTGCTATATAAATTAGGGTTGCTCTCCTTATACTCCTCTAACTGTTCTTCAATCTGCTCCATTCCAGCACGAACCATATCCTCTCTACGGTGAAGAATGCCTAAATGAATGCGCAAAACCTGAAAAAGCCATTGATACTCCCCTTTGCCGCCTGTCACCTTATCCATGGAACAGGCTTGGCGTTCTACAGCAATAGAATATTCTCCTAAATTTTCACGCCCCATATAAAAACGTAAAAAGCTTTCACATACTTGAAAAACACTTTCCTGCTCACAAATACGCTTTTCTACGCTTTCCTTCTCCCAGCCTGGTTTCTGAGCTGTAATCTCAATCTGTACTTTCTGATATACATTAGAAATAGTTATCCTCGCGAAATTTCTACCACTGCGCATCTTATCTGGATTAATTACAAAGGGTAATTCATAATTATTTCCTACAAAATCTAAGGTTCTGACTTTCTCATGCTCCAGTTCCACAAATTCTGCATCACTATGAATCTGATATTCACAATATCCCCAATTATCCTTGTGAATCGTCAACTGTTCCCGAAACGCCTCGCTACAATCATCATATTGCAAAGAACTTTTTCGAGCAGTAAGCTTCACTGGTAATTTTTTATGTATAGCAATTAAAAATTCTTCCATTGCCAAACCTTTATTTTCTCCCTTTACCAATCCCCTATAGATTTCCTTTACCTCTTCTTCCTGTTTCAGAAAAACCTCTTCAAACCGCTCATCACCAAAAATCGCTGCTGCTTCCTGCATATTCTCCTTTGCTAAATCAGCAAACTGTACCAAATCCCGGATTTGCCCAACAGAGGTCTCATAAAAAGGCGCATGCAAAGAAACAGAAAATGGAAGTAGTTCACTTCCACAATCTGATAAAATCCGGATATTCCCTTTCACCACATCTCCTGGCGAAAGATGCTGTCCTTGAAAAGTAAATGAGATTTCATTGCATTCCCCATGAAAGGCTTCCTGTTCCAACAGCATAAAATGACAATCTGTGGAAACCATGCCTTTCATTATGGTCTTACTTCCATTCTCTACTACAAAACTTCCCTGATAGCTTTCTCCTGCTGCTACAGAAAATTCCAAGTTTTGCGGCAAAAGAACCATTTCCGGTCTACTATATTCAAATATCCCTTTCGCATACTGATTAATCTTTTCTTTCATGCATAATACCCCTTTAGAATATTTGTTTCTTTTGAATCCAATCCCTTCTAGTATACCACCACTGAAACCAAAAGAAAAGAATTGTCAGAAAAAGTTGCCTGCTTTTCTATAAAATGCTATACTTTTAGGCAACTCAAAAAAGCATAGCTTAATTAAAAACAAATTTTTGCATACCAACGGAAAGGCATGGTTATTGAAATGATTGAACAGAAAGAACATTTTCACGGAAGCGATTTAGAAAAGATAGAAGCAGTATACGGTATTCAAAAGGAAGACATTACCAGTTTTTCAGCTAATGTAAATCCTCTTGGAATTTCTTACAAACTAAGGGAAGGATTAACAGAACATATTGATGCTATCACCACCTATCCCGACCGGGAATATACCCAATTACGAAAATGTATCGGAGAATATACCCATACGAATTACGAGAATATTTTGGTTGGAAACGGCTCCACGGAACTAATTTCTCTGGTAATTAAAATTCAGAAACCAAAAAAAGCCCTTATTGTAGGACCTACTTATTCTGAATACGAACACGAGGTTGCATTAGAAGGAGGGCGTTGTCACTACTTCCGTTTAAAGGAAAGTCAAGATTTTAACTTAAATCTGGAAGAATTGCAGGCAGCTTTAAATCAGGACATTGATTTACTGGTAATCTGTAATCCAAACAATCCTACCTCTTCCCAGATTGACCGCCAGACTATGCGAATTATTCTGGATTCCTGCAAAGAAAATGGAATCTTTGTTATGGTAGATGAAACTTATGTAGAGTTTTCCGAAGCAGCAGAGGAAATCACCTCCATTCCACTGACAGAGTATTATAATAATATAATCATTCTCCGGGGCATTTCCAAGTTTTTTGCTGCACCAGGACTGCGGTTAGGTTATGCCATCTGCGGTAACCACCAGCTTCTAAAGCAAATTGATAGCAAGAAAAATCCATGGACGATAAATTCTTTGGCAGCAGTTGCCGGAGAAATGATGTTTCAGGACGAAGAATATATAAAGGACACCAGCGAATTAATTGCTTCAGAACGAACACGAATCTGCAAGATTTTAGATGAATGTCCCAATGTAAAATATTATCCTCCCCACGGAAATTTTGTGCTGGTGAAAATTTTAAAAGAAGGGGTTACCTCTTACGATTTATTTGAAGCAGCTATCCGAAAAGGATTAATGATTCGGGATTGTTCCACCTTCCCGTTTCTGGACAATAAATTCATCCGGTTCTGTTTCATGAAACCAGAGGATAACGATTTGCTATTGAAGGTTTTATTAGAAAATCTAGATTAAGTGACGAAACTCTTGCCTACAAAAAATTTATGTAACAACCTATAATATCAATTATGTATATCATGACGACAAAAAGTGTCATTGGTGTTTCTTCTT
>CAZEFX010000014.1:0-37586 GCA_964511525.1 uncultured Jutongia sp. | reverse complement strand
CTGTTTTCTATTTATTTCTTATAATTTTTATTGATTTTATGTTTTTATCGTTTGTAGATTTTGCAATATTTTTTCAGCATTTCCACATGCTCCTGAGTAAACTGCTCTGGAAGCAACCGCCAGCGCCAGTTAGTTCCCACTGTAGATGGCAGATTCATCCGGGCAGAATTATCCAATCCTAAAATATCCTGCATCTGGAATATTGCCGTAGCCGCCACACTTCCATATGCTACACGAAGCATTGCTTCTGGAATCTGTTTCTTTTTGGAAATATTTAAATAATCCATAAGATACTTCAGTTCTTTTTTCTTTTTACCTCCAAAATATCCCATCAATGTTTCATTATCATGAGTGCCACCATAAACAAGGCAATTGGTGGTTTCATAATTATGCGGAAGATATTCATTGGCAGCACCATTATCAAAGGCAAATTGTAAAATCTTCATTCCCGGCCACCCTGTACGAGCAATTAATCTCCGTACATTTGGACCTACCACACCTAAATCTTCTGCAATAATATCTGTACCCTTGGTAGCCTGCATAATAACATCTGTCAGCTTCTTTCCCGGTCCCTTTCGCCATTTGCCTTCCACCGCCGTTGGACAAGACGATGGTATAGACCAGTAATTTACAATTCCAATAAAATGATCAATACGGATGACATCATATAGCTTGGCATTGGCTGCCATACGCTTTGCCCACCATTTAAACTGATCCTTTTCCATTACCTGCCAGTTATATAAAGGATTTCCCCAACGCTGTCCATCCTCAGAAAAGCAATCTGGCGGAACACCTGCAATATTAATTGGCTTCTTTCTTTCGTCCAGTTCAAACAAATCAGAATGAGCCCAAACATCTGCACTATCCATAGAAACATACAATGGAATATCTCCAATCAAACGAATCTTTTTCCTATGGGCATACTTCTTTACCGCATCCCATTGCTGGAAAAACTTATACTGACAAAATTCCCAGAATCCAATTTCTTCTGCTAATTTTTCCTGATATGCCTTTAAGGCTGCTTTTTTACGATATTTAATATCCTCATCCCATAACTGCCATTCTTTATTATCAAAGTAGAACTTAATCGCCATATACTGACAATAATCTGGCAGCCAGTATTTATTCTGCTTTACAAACTTCTCATAGCCTTTTTCTTCTTTATGTTTGCTTCTGGCATATGCCTTTTTTAATACAAGAAAACGATTTTCAAAAAGCAGGGCATAATCAATATCTGCGGGATTCTCTCCCCATGAAATAGCTTCTACCTCATTTTTCGTCAAAAGCTTTTCTTCTATCAGTGTTTCCAAATCAATAAAATATGGATTTCCTGCAAATGCAGAAAAGGACTGATAAGGACTATCTCCAAAACTAGTAGGTCCCGCCGGAAGCACCTGCCAATATTTCTGTCCTGCCGCCTTTAGCTGGTCAATAAACTGAAAGGCCTCTTTTCCTAATGTACCAATCCCATATTTGCTTGGTAGACTGCTGACAGGAAGTAATATTCCGGCTCCTCTGTCATCCAGAAAGTTTTTCTTTTTTACCATAATCTGTCTTCCTTTTAGCTCTATTTTTATATCTTTAATACTCTCTTTATTAAATTATACCCGAAATCCCCTGTCTGAACCGGCAGCATCCAAAGCCACCTCATTTAAGCTTCCTTTTCCATAGGTGAGACCTGCATACACCTGCTGTGTGTTATCCATTACTGGTGCAGAGGTGTCTTGCTTTGCCACTTCCTCAAAGCTTTCCATTAATCCTTCTAGTACTTTTTTGCAGGAATCCAGATTTGTATCTTTTCTACAAACAATAGACTGGACCAACTGCTCATTGACATAACGATATAAAGAGTTTAACCTGGCAGAAATCTCATATTGAAAATCCAGACTCCCCCGCATTTCATTTAAAAAGCCTTGTGCTCTCTTTAACTCTGTCACCGCCAAGTCCAAATCCTCTTTTTGAAATGCTTCCTGAGCAAGCTTGATACTATCCAGCATTAATTCATAGATGATAACTACCAATTCACTTCGGTTAGCCTGAGAGATTCTGGCAGTATATACTTTTTGTTTTTCTTTGTCCATATGACATTCACGCCTTTCTCAATCCTATTCCTTATGCACCAGTGTTATAATCATTAACCCTGTAACAAGCTCATAATCTGCTGTGGTCTATTATTCGCCTGTGCTAACATAGAAGTCGCTGCCTGAGAAAGCACATCCTGCTGGGTATATTCTGTCATTTCCGCAGCCATATCCGTGTCACCAATTCGTGACATAGATTCAGTAATGTTTTCACTACTAATATCTAAGCTGGCAGAGGTACTTTCCAAACGGTTCTGATAAGCACCCAACTGAGAACGGGCATGGGAAAGGTTATTAATTGCTGCATCCATTGCAGAAATAGCATGAGTTGCACCAAACTGAGTACACAGGTTAATCATTCTTTCCCCTTCCGAAGTTTTCAAACCTAAATTCACACAGGTTACTTTTGGAAAATCCATATCCAGATTTTGTCCCTCATTGGCACCAATCTGAATTGTCATATATCCGGCATCATATGCACTCAAGGTTACTGTTCCGGCAGCGCCTTCCTCTAACTCTACCTGCATACGGAAACCATCATTATCTACAATATTAATCAGATTTCCATCAGCAGAATATGTAGCAGAATCTTCAAAGCCATCCCCAAAACTTATTTTTGCATCCGTACCAGTATATACGGTTGGCTCTGCGTCTCCCGGATACTGTATCTTGATTTTCTGGCTGCTTCCAGGTACATTGGTCTCCAATTTCATTCCGGAACCAGTACCAATTACATCAATATTCATAGCATCACAAACTTCCACAACCTTTTTGGTAATACTATCATCTGTATCTGTAGATGCAATTTTAATTTCTACACCATTCAGATTTACTGTATAATCCCCATCTGCTGTAGCAGGGATATTATAATTAAAGGTTGCTGTTGCAGTTGTGGCTAATTCTTCAATATCAAACTCATAATCCCCTGCTTCTACCGTCATAGATACCGATAATGCGTTGACCTTTGCACTGTCACTTCGGATAGTACGTGATGCAGAACCGTCTAAAAGAGAAGTTCCATTAAATTCTGTAGTAGATGCAATACGATCTATTTCGTCCATTAACTGATCTACTTCTGACTGGATTGCACTACGATCATCAAGGGTATAAACATCATTTGCTGCCTCTACAGACAATTCTCTGATACGCTGCATAACATTTGTTAATTCACTTAATGCACCTTCTGCTGTTTCTATAATAGACTGTCCATCCTGAGAATTTCTAGAAGCCTGATCCAGTGCACGAATCTGGGCACGCATTTTATTGGTAATAGCAAGACCCGATGCATCATCTGCTGCTTTATTAATCTTATAACCAGAAGTCAATCTTTCTAAACTGGTAGAAACTCTTGAGCTTGCTCTTTTTAAGTTTACATTTGCTAACTGTGCTGATATGTTATGGTTAATTCTCATGATACTCTCCATTTCTGCGCTGGTTTCCATAAGATTGTCAGGTTTGCTGAACCATCGCAAAAGCACAAACCCAACTGTTTTGTTATCTATATTATTTCTCTGTAACAATCTGCATGATATGCTGTACCATCGTCTTGGCTACCTGATACAATTCCGAGGTCGGTACATTTTGTTCCGATGTTCCTCCTGCCATTTCACTACGGGACTGGTAATCCATGCCATAGGATAAGTTTTTCACTTGATATCCTTTCTCTTCCAGACTGTTAATCACAGACTCCTTTGCCTGACAAAGCCGGTCATAGCCTATTCGACTGTCGCACAACACCAAACCTTTAATTTCTCTGGCAGACACCTTTATCTCCATAGAAATATTTCCATAATCCACGTAATCCGTCTCTTCTGATACTTCCTGCTGGATAGAAGAAATACTAATCTGAACCTTTCCATTTTCTTCTGTTCCCTGAATCAGAGTTACATTTAAGGAGGTGACGGTATCTCCTGTCATAATCGGAATATCGTAGCTATGTCTGCTTGATAGCTGCTTTTGAAGCTGCAAGCCCTGGCCAAATAACTTCAGATTCCACAAATCCAAGGAAGAAACATCCTTCTGTTCATAGGCTCTTTCTAGAATTTTTTCCAAATAACCTTCTAGCTTTTCACAATGAGCCAACATAGTTTCTTCACTTTCCAGACCTTCCGACATTTCTGAAATCTCCGTTTCATATGCCTGACATTCCTCATCCTCTAAAAGCTTTCTCTTTCCAAAGGCTTCCTTTTGCAAATCATACCCCTGTTCCAGTAATCGCTCTGCTGCCTGAAGATTCGCCATGGTATCTGGAATATTCATCTGATTCAGATACTTCGCTGCCTGCTGACTCTTCTCTGCCACTTCTCTTAACTGGCTTGCACATTCTTCATACATAGAACGCTCCAGCTGCGGATTGCCTGCAGCCCCTTCTAACTGTTCCTTAAACATTTCTAAGGAAGTATTCAGCATTTGCTCCATATCCCCGTCGGATATTTGCTGTAAGGCTGCTGGTGAAATTGCTTTCAAAGCCTGAGAAGTTAATTGTTCATAATATTGCTGCGTACTTTCATTTCCTTTTCCTGCATCAGATTGTGCAGAAGAACTTCCAAAGCCCGTTTCCAATTGCTGGGAAATATTCTGTCTGGTGTAATGCAGGTCACTTAATCCTCCAAAGGAATCATCTACCTTTGCATCGATTCCATTTCCCTTCCATGTTCGTACTGCTGTCAGAAGATTTCCAAGAGTCATTTCCTTCTCTGCATCCAATACTGCACCAATAGCCGCTCCATCACTCTTTTCAATCTGGTTCAGCAAACGATATATTCCAATATATCCTTCTCTTTCTTGTGCCGTAATACCATTTTCCTGCTCTAACTGCCATAAATACCGGCTATATTTTTCCTCAGAAGTAACATCCTGTTCTTCTGCTATTTCCTGTAATATTTGATTTAATTCATCTAATGGAATATCCAACGGGTTCTTTCCCTGACGAATTAATTCCATTACCACAGAAGGTCTCATAGAGTCTATAATAGCATTGACCCTTGCATCATTTTCCTTTACTAAAAGAATATTTTCTTCTGTTACTTCCATCTGGTTATATCCCAAAATACGGACAGCCCTCTGGTTCGCCTGAGTATTTTCTATTTGTAACTCGTCCAATAAATCTGGAATATTTGCAAATGCTTTCTTAATGGAATCCCCCAAATCCTTTCTCACCTGAGTTCCCACTGCTTCAAAATCAGTCTGATACCTCTGCATCTGCACTGTAGCACTAACAGCTGCTTTATGAAGCTGATTCACTGTCAACAATAACTCTTGACGGATACTGCTGCCTAAAATAGCGGCTGGTGCATTCTTAATATCAGTTACCTTTGCCAGCGTTTCCTGCAACAAGCTTCCCTGAGCCTGAGTCATTTCCGCTTTGCCACTACTTAGGCTTTCTGTATAATATGTATTTTCCATCTGTCGAAGCTCATCCACCAGTTCTTTTAAAGGTGTCACTTCAATATTAATTCCCTTTTCTGACATCTTAACTGCTGATTGCAATGTCATCTTTAGTCGAATTTCTTCCAGCTGACGCTTTGTAGTTAATAATGCCATCTCTGTCTGGGTAATTCCCTTGGCTGATTCTGATAGAACCGGAACTACTGGTGCTTGATTTTCATCTACTACACCTGCTGCTTCTATCTCATTCCCCCTCATATCCTTTAATAACTGAAGAGTAATCTCTACTCCAGGTGCTGTAGTAATTGCAGCCATGATATCCTGCGTCGTTACATTGGCAAAATCCTGTAGCAGATTTCTTGCTGCAACAAACTGGCTATTATCTAATGATGCCTTTTCTGGTGCTGCACCAGAAGACATTGCCTGAAGAATCTGCTCCATAACCTGTCCACCATTCATCTGCTGGACTTCATCCAGCACCTGCATGGTTCGCAAGGCTTCCACCGTCACTGGCAGGTCATTGGCAAAAAGCCACTTAGCATGGGAAAGTCCCATTTCTATATTTATATTATTTTCATTTAAAATATCTGTCACCTGTGGTAACAACAACTGCCAGGTTTCTTCCTCTGCAGAGGCGACACTGACTCCACCACTGCCGGAATACTGTCCATGATACAAATTTTCAATGGTTGGCGGCAATTGGTTCTGAATAATATATGCCCTTGCATTATCTGATAGTTGCTGAATATTTTGTGCCATTTCCATGGCAGAAGTAATTCTCGTAATGTTGGCATCAGATACTGGTAAATCTGCATTTTTCAATATATTGGCAATCTGCTCTGGACTTTTTAACTCCAAAAAGCCCAGAGACTGCATTTTTGCCTGAGCCTCTTCGTTTTCCTGACGGAGTTCATGATACGCCTGCTGACGCTCCTGCTGCCATTTTGTTTTTTCCTTTTTCCGTTCTATTGCACGATCCAGTTCCGACTCTTTGTATTCCTCTAGAGCTCCCTGCTCTGATTCCATACTTTGATAATCCTCACCCGTCAATACTGTTAAATTTTGTCCTGCCTCTTGTCCTGCCTCGGAAGCCATCTGGCTGTCTGCCAAATAATCAGCAAAAGAATACGATGATGTGCTGACAGAAGTTCCCATCATCGCTCTGGTTTCTCCTGATTCGGTATTATTTCCAACCTCTTTCAGTACAATATTATCTTTTGACACATCCATGATTCTAAACTTTCTTACTTCGCCTTCCTTGGCATTCTGTACTGCTGACGGAGAGACTGTTACCTCCACGCCATTAAAGTTGATGGAAATCCGATCTGAAACTGCTGATATTGTCCCCTCCACAGTCTGCCCTTTCCTGCCAATACTTAAGAAGGAGTTAGCACCAAAGGCAGTCTTGCGCCCTGAGATGGAAGCACCTTGTGTAGTAATATCATTAATATTCATAGATTTCTCTCCCCTTTATCGTACCTTTCCATAGAGAATCAATGAGTTTTCTCCTAATTTATTTTCATTGATACTTTTTCTTTGACAATTCTTATCGGCTTGCCACTATGTTTCGCACAATTTCCTCATATCATAAAATACATCGGCATTTTGGCAGATTTTCTTAACAAGAACCAACCCACTTTACTGTATGAACACCCCTTACTCATGCATCTAATATTATTCTTCAGGAATTCCAATTCCCTCCAACTCTAATTCATAGTCCTCTTCCTCACCACAAATATAACAGCCACAAATTTCATCATAATATTCTACTTCCAATTTTAAATATCTTGCTTCTCCCTGTTCGGGCAAAAGCTCATAAAAATATTCTCCTTCTTTAGGCAAAAGCTCATAAAAATCTTCTTCCTCTTCAGACAAAAGTTCATAAAAATCTTCTCCCTCTTCCGAATCGTCATCTGCCCTAGCTGCATTTGGTTTTCCGAATTTTTCCACAAAATTGTCTAAGTAATAATTATCACGAAGGGTTTCTATCGCCTCTTTCTTACGTAATTTGCGTTTAATAGGGGTGAATGCATAGGGTACCCCCTGAATTTTACGAACTTCATAATCAGCATCCCTCAGCATATTAGAATATATATAATCTGTTTCACTATATTTCTTCTCCGTCACATATGCCTGCTCCGTCTCTACTGTAAATAACACTACCCCGACTTCTTCCGGTTTTGCATCATTTTGATTGCAACCCTCTATGCTAACATAATACCGTTCTCCATCCATTTCGGTTTCAAAATATACACTAAAGTAATAATGTTCTTCATCATAGGAATCCATTCCTTTTCTACTTAATTTTGAGTATTCTTTAGAAAGAAGCTCTGGAAGTTCCAATTCTGAAAGTCCCTTTGGATATGTTTCTAGAAACTGATTAATTTGTTTTTCCAGCGCAGGACCCTGTGCATTTTGTGAAAACAATTTCTTTATTTCCTCCGCGTCACCTTCCTCTGCTGCCTTTAATATTGTTTTCAACGCATCTTCTCTGGCGTCTTCAGGAGACACCCATTCATTCCGCCACTCATCGGTAAGGCAGGTATAATTTTTCCGTTGCATTTCCAGCTGAATATGATCAACTGCACTGTAAATCAGAATTGCAACCACCGGTACAACCGGTACGGACAATAGTATAATTCCAATGATAAGTCCTGCTTTTTTCTTCTTCTGTCCCTCCGGTGTTCTCTTCCTTTTTATAACCGATACAATCGTTACTATCAGACCAATAAAACCGATTCCTAATAGTATTGCTATAATAAAAAAAGCAGCAACTAAAACCATAGACATAAATGCCATTTTTACTCCTCCTATTCCTTTGCTATACACATATCACTTTCCATAAAATGATGCTGCAGTCAAAATCCCTTCCGACTCCAATATCATATTATCACTTTATGCCATGTCAGTACATAGCAGAAAAAGGTCATATATATGACCTTTTTCTGTGTCACTCTTACAATATCAATTATTGTAAGAAGTTCTTTCTTATTTTTTCTCTTCTTCCTGCACCTCTACCTTGCGGATTTCTTTGGTGCGAATTTCCTTGCAGATTGCATCAATAAACTGCTCTAATGGCTGCTGTCCCTCATCCCCTGCAAAACGGCTGCGGACAGATACCTTTCCTTCCGCCTCTTCATTAGCACCTACTACCAACATGTATGGCAGCTTGTCCAAACGAGCTTCACGAATTTTATAACCAATCTTCTCAGAACGGTTATCTACCGTAGCATCAATTCCATTTTTCTTTAACTCAGCCAATACCTTCTGAGCATAGTCTGCATACTTCTCAGAAATTGGAAGGACACGTACCTGCTCTGGACAAAGCCATGTTGGGAATTTACCTGCATATTTTTCAATAAGCCATGCAAGAGTACGCTCATAGCATCCCATAGAGGTTCTATGAATAATATAAGGACGCTTCTTGTCACCATTCTGGTCAATATAGTACATATCGAAACGCTCAGAAAGGAACATATCTAACTGAATAGTAATCATGGTATCTTCTTTTCCATATACATTCTTTGCCTGAATGTCCAGCTTCGGACCATAGAATGCTGCTTCTCCGGCCTCTTCTGTATATTCCAGACCAATTTCATCCAGAATCTCGCGCATAGCATTCTCTACATTGTCCCATTCTTCTGCGGTTCCCATATATTTTCCAGGGTTCTCCGGATCCCATTTCGACATACGATAGGTTACATCCTCCTCTACACCAAGGGTCTGAAGACAATGTCTTGCCAAACGTACACAATCCTTAAACTCGTCTGCAATCTGCTCTGGAGTACATACCAAATGTCCCTCCGAAATCGTAAACTGACGTACACGAGTCAGACCATGCATTTCACCAGATTCCTCATTACGGAATAAGGTGGAAGTTTCACCCATACGGTATGGCAGGTCACGGTAGGATTTCTGTCTTGCCTTATATACATAATACTGGAATGGACAGGTCATAGGACGCAGAGCAAAAATTTCTCTTCCAGATGCACTGACACCATTTTCATCCTCATCATCCTCTCCCAAAAGGAACATGCCTTCTTTGTAATGTCCCCAGTGATCAGAAATTTTGTATAAATCAGACTTTGCCATCAATGGAGTTCTGGTTCTTACATAGCCCCACTCATTATCCTCTAAGTCCTCAATCCAACGCTGTAACTTCTGAATCATCTTAGTTCCCTTAGGCATGAATAATGGAAGTCCCTGACCAATAACATCTACAGTAGTGAAAAGATCCATTTCACGACCTAATTTATTATGGTCACGGTTCTTAATCTCTGCCAAATATTCCAGATATTCTTCCAAATCTGCTTTTTTATTAAATGCTGTTCCGTAGATACGGGTAAGCATCTTATTTTTCTCATCGCCTCTCCAGTATGCACCTGAGGAAGAGGTTAGCTTAAATGCCTTAATTGGCTTGGTACTCATTAAGTGTGGTCCTGCACAGAACTCAATAAAATCACCCTGCTGATAGAAGGAAAGTACATCGGTGTCTGGGTGCTCCTGAATCATTTCCACCTTGTATGGCTCATTTCTCTCTGTCATGAGCTTAATTGCTTCTTCCTTAGACAAAGTGAAACGCTCCAGTCTATCACCCTTTTTAATAATCTTCTTCATTTCTTTTTCGATAGCATCCAATGCTTCTCTATCTAAGCTTGGCATATCAAAATCGTAGTAATAACCATTATCAATAGCAGGTCCAATGGTAAGCTTTGCTTCTGGATACAGATTCTGCACCGCCTGTGCCAATACATGAGCGCAGGTGTGACGGTATGCTTTCTTGCCTTCCTCTGAATCAAAGGTGAGAATATTTAAGGTACAATCTTTATCTACCATAGTACGAAGATCCACAACTTCTCCATCAACCTCGCCTACACAGGCTACTCTTGCTAGTCCTTCACTAATGTCAAGTGCAATGTCGTATACGGACATTGGCTGGTCATACTCTTTAAAAGAGCCGTCTTTTAATGTTACTTTCATTTTGAAATCTCCTTTTCTTTTTACAATATATTTTTTCGCTACGGTTTTGCAGAAAGCAGATAGAGAACCTTGATTTCGCGAAAAAAAGTCCCTTCTGACATTCCTGCCAGAAGGGACGTATATTTTACGTGGTTCCACCCTCATTCCTGTAATTACAAATCTATGTCTCAAAACAATTATAGTCTGAAAACTTTGCCTTACAGCTTCATTTTGACGATAACGGTGTCTGCCGGACCGGATTGGGGTCACTCCGAGGTAGTCTTCCATGGCTTTGTGATAAGATGTTCCCAGCATCCATCTCTCTCTGTGATCACGCACGACATGTACTCGTCTCTTCAACGTGTTAAAATATTGAAACAATGTTTCTTACATAGTTTAGAGATTACCACCTTGAACTAAAAAATGCAAGAGGGAAATTGTTCTAATGTTTTTTCACTTTCTCTATACATTGCTTCTCAGGGACACAATCTCCTCCATGGGTAATTCAAGAATCTCATGAATATCCTCATCTGACATTCCTTTTTGTATCATTTTAACAGCAGAAGCTTTTATTTTTTCTTTTACACATTCTTTTGCATAATCCTCTACTAAAGCACACATATTATTTCGCCCCTTTCCTTCCTTAAAATATTTTATTGCATTACAAATTTTCGGAAACTTTTTATTTTCTGGTACAGAAGAGCTTTTCAAGATACTCATAAGTTCTGCAATGTCCGTTCCATCATCAATCTGAGTATTTACATAAACTTCATAATATCCATTATCTACTACATCACCGATTTCACGTAATACTCTATCAATGTGGTAAATCGTTTTTCCTTTTCCAAAAACATCAAAATCCGATATGTAAACCATATACAGATTAAACAATTCATTGAATGACGTGTTCTTTGGAAATTTAATTGTCTGTACGCATGCCCCATTATAACGGACTCTTCTCTGATGATCATCATTGTCACTTTTTTGTACCTCTATGCTAAACTGCTCTCCTTGACTATTCTCGCATAATACATCCACTGTTACAGAACGGCTGTCAATATTATGCAGAGAACGTTGTGGTGTCACTTCCAGTACAATTAAATCCGGCATCTGCAATATTGTTTGCAATATCTCTTCACAAAAGCCAACATCTTCTACTAGCTTTTGCATAAAAGTATCATCTATGGGTCTAAGTCCCGATATGATACTTTGTTTTACTATTTCGTTGTCCATAAGCCTGCCTCTTTTTTTCCTTTCGGTAAAAACAGGCTTCCCCAGTTCATTTAATATAGTATCATCCCCTAAAACAATTTGCAATAATCTGTTAGCTTGGCTGGTTCACCACACCCATAAAAATCGGAATGCCTTCTCCACTGGTAATGACAAATAGAAACGGACGATTACAATTCATGGTATAGCTTTTTTCCGAAGACAAAATTCCACCTTTCTCTCTCATGGTCACCTCCAAAAAGGAATCTACACTACATCCAGCTTCATCAATAGAAATCACGGAAGACTGTCTTACTTTATCAATACAAATAGAGGCAATCTTGCTTTCCCCATTTTGTCTCAACTCATCGGTTTGTAAACCTGAGAAATCAGCGGCATGACTAAAGGCATCCTGAACACCTAACCCCTGTAATACTGAAACCATGTCTAAGGTACTATGAAAGGAAAATTTCGGCAAAGAAAGGGTTAATTTAGAAGAAGGTATCTCTCTCATTTCCGAACCACATACCTTGGATAGTGCCTCTTCTCCATTCTTTTTCATAAATTCCTCCATAGAAGTTCCTTCTTCTGGCAGAATAATCTGCATTTTCCGTGAGCCTTCCATGGGCAAAGAAGCTGCTAAATAGTTTTTTCCCTCCAGAACCGATGCCTGTATGGTCTGATTCATAAAGTCTGCCATTATCAGCTCTCCATTCTGTTTGATAAATTGGTTCTCCGTGGTCACAGATTCATCGAAAGGCGTTACCCACTGATCCTGTAAATGCAAGGTGGACATTAACACACAGGCTGTATCTTCCTTGGTCTGAATTGCCTTGGCTTCTTTTTTTAGCTTTCCTCCGGTTTCCCGATTGACCCATGCCTGAATCGCCTGATCCATTTTTTCTCCTACCTCTCCCTGATAGGAAGAAGCATGATAGCTGGTAGCTAAAGTCCGAATAGTACTTTTCTTACACAAAAGATCTTCTCTAACCCAAAGAGAATTAGCCAGCTTACAAGGAAAATCCGAATCCAAATCACATAACATTTCCCATAAAATACTATTCTGATTTGCCAAAGTGCTTGTATCTTTCTCTCCCAGCAAATCCAAAAACTGCTGCCTGGTTTCTCCACCTGCCATTTCTGCCAGCATAGAACTTGCCATATATAAATTAATAGGTGAATAGGCAGTATTTTCCCCTTCTCCTTGAGACAACGACGGATACATAGTATCCTGACAGAATTCCACTAAAGCTTCCATCTGGCTTTCATTCAGCTCCCAGCCAGAATCTGCATACGAAGAACAGGTCCCACAAGTCTGTGTACCAATCGTCTCTTGTAGTTTATAGGTTTCTAGTAATTCTTCTGAGCCCACCGGCACCATCTTATCCTCTGTATCTGTTTTTCCTTTCTCAATCGTTGCTTCTTCCTTTTCACTACCGATTATACCGTCTACACAATTATGCTGTTTCATCATTGGTTCCATTATTAGTTTTCTTTGATGATTGATATAATACCAATTTGAGATATAGCCTCCGATCCCTAGAATCAGCACTGCACAGGCAGCAGTCAGGGCGATACGGTATCTTGTCCATGGTTTTCTTTTTTCTTTCTGTAAAACTCCCTTCTGATTATTTGTTTTTTTCCTTTCACCCCATGATTGCCCAGCCTGTTCAATCACTTTCTCATCCACAGCATTCATGGCATCTAGCAGTTGATTTCCAAATTCATTTTTCTTTCCCATAATATCACATCCCCTCTTCCTGCAATTTTTCCTGTAGCTGTTTCCGACATCGAAACAAGATAGACTTTACTTTACTTTCCGAACACTTGTGGCGTTTCGCAATCTGCTTCATGGAATCCAGATACCAATATCTTCTCACAAACATATCCTGCTTTTCTTCCTCTAATCCGCAAACAAAGTTATTCAGGATTTTTTCTAACTCCTTTTTTTCTACGGTTTCTTCCACATTATCTCTGGCTACGAGACATTCTTCCAATTCCTCTACAGCGAAAGAAATTTCATTCCCCCCTCGCTTGGTTGCGGTCTGACGCCGATAGCAGTCAATGGAAATCCGCCTTGCTATTTTCCCAAGAAAAGCCGATAATACTTCTGGCTTCTTGGGCGGTATGGCATTCCATGCAACGAACCAGACATCATTGATGCATTCTCTGGCATCCTCCCAATTTTGCAATACATTCAGTGAAATCTTCATACAGTATTTTTCGTACTTCTTTTGACTTTCTGCAATTGCAAGCTGGGAACGCTGCCAATAAAGTTCTACAATCTCCCTATCCTCCATAGTCTGCTCCTTTTTCAATTCGTTTCTTATTCCTCTTTTCCAAAAATTACCTCTACTTATATAGTCGTATTTTATTGGGTAAAGTTGCAAAAATATAAAATTTATCAGAAAAACATTCCATATAATCTAACTAAGTGACGTACACAAAGTAGAAAACACGGAATGTTTTTTCTTCATTCTATATTTACAATTCCAAAATTGCATATACATCATTTATGCAATTTCTCATAATATCGACTGAGACAGCTTTATTCTGTTCGGATGGCTGCTAATGGACTTAACTTCATGGCTCTTCTTGCAGGGAAAAAGCCTGCCAGCATCCCCATCAGTGTGGAAAAACCAATTGCTACTGCTCCCAGCCACCAGGTAATCACAGAAATCTGTGCCACCATACCTTCCATATAGGATTGGGCTATGGAGTTAATTACTGCCGAAAGAATACAGGTAAATCCTAGTCCTATAACACCACCAATAAAACCAATGAAAGCTGCTTCCATTAAAAATAGCTTCTGAATATCTCCCATATCACAACCAAGTACCTTCATAATACCGATTTCCTTGGTACGCTCATAAGTAGACATCATCATGGTATTGGCAATACCAATCGCCGCCACCAAAAAGGACACCATACCAATACCACCTAACACTAATTCAATAATTCCTAATGTTTTTTGAGCCGATTCCAGCAATTCTTTATTGCTCTGGGCTTCAAACCCCATACTTTGAATTTCCTGCTGAACCGCCTCTACATTGTCTGAATCATCTACATTCACTACCAGATAATTATATACCCATTCATTTAATGGTTTTCCATTGGTTTTTGGCTGTCCCGGAATATTTCCTTTTCCGAAATTTTTGGTCAGGTAGCTTTTCAGAGAATCAATATTTACCATAAGATTCCCACTTTCCATACTATACTGCTCTGGTCCTCCTGCCATAACACCTGTAATATTTACACGGAATGTACTCATCCCTTCTATGGCAGCCGAATCCTCTGACATCATATCCTCTTCATAGGAAATATCCTCTGACATGTCCTCTTCTGTATCCTCCACAGTTTCTCCTGCTGTATCATAGCTTTCTTCCATTGCCATATAATCATAAAACTCCACCTTTTTGATGTCCTTCATTAAATCAATATCTGGCAACTCTCCTGTAGTATAATAATCATAATAATCATTCCCTGACATATAACCAAAATTAGTCAAAATGGTATTTCCCGCCACCGCCTGAAGACTTCCACCTGCGTCTCCCGGCAGTTCTCCTTGTCCCAATTCTAACTGCTCCAATGTTTTTTGGTCTACGCCTCTCAGATTGGCATATCCATCATATTTTCCATGCTGAATATTTACACCAAATTCCAGAATAGGAGAAACCTCCCTAACATGATCCATTTGCTGAAATAATTCCATATTACTGTCCGTCAGCATGGTATCCTCGTTGGGCTGCCCACTTTCCGATTCTCCTCCCTCGGAAGGCATTACAGTAATAGCTGTAACTGCTCCCATGCTGGAATATTCCTCCATAATGGTCTGCTTCATTCCCAATGCCAGGGAAAGCATTGCCACAATAGAAGCTGTACCAATCAGCACGCCAAGAATGGTTAAGATGGTTCTAAGCTTTCTACGCCACAGGTTTCCCAGACTCATGATCATCAGATCATAAAAGCTCATCCTCCATCAACTCCTCTTCCTTTTTCAATCTTTTCTTTCTTCTGATTCTAGAAATGATAACGATAACAACAATAACTACCGCTAAAAGCCCCAAAAGCATTACTGGTTTAAAAAAACCACTTTGTGCCTCTCCTTCCATTTCCATCAGCTCTTCGTCCATCATCTCCATATCATCAAAAGATTCTTCCATAACATAAAGATATGTTTTCTCTTTATACACCCTGCTTTCTCCTGAAGAATTCTCATATTTAATAACAATGGTACATTCTCCTTCGCTGTCTTCTGGTGTGATTTCATTTCCATATATAGTTACATTTGCATATCCTGTGGCACCTGCTGCAATATTTCCTACAAAGGACTCTTCACAATCAATCCCTTCACCCTTGCATTTCACTGTCACATTATTAAGAGAACCTTTTCCCATATTATTAATAGAAAAGGATAAATCTCCTGTACCACCAACCGAAAGCATATCTGGTGGCATTACTTCTGTAAGACTAATACGGTCTTCTAATGTAACCGGAATAGATACATTGTCCTGAGATTCAAAGGATTGTACATCTGTATCCTCATACTCTGCTTTTACTGTAATTGGATAGGATTTTGCACCAAGCCCTGCACTTGCCTTCATTTGAAATACAATATTTACTGTCTGCTTTGCAGTAATCCTGTCTACATATGCGGTACTTGCTCCACTGACTGGCAAAAACTCACCATTGGCAGTAGACAAAGTAAATTTTACATTTCTTACCTCTTTACTGGCATTATTGGTAATCTGTAAAATCAAATTGAATTTGCTATTTGGAGTAATATTTTTCACATCTGTCTTATAACCAGTTACCATAACACGAGGAGTAGACTTTTTCCCTGCTGCCACAGTTTTCCCCTTTTTCTTTCCCTGTAAATGTACATTAATCAGCTTTGTTGCCGTAGCTGACACTCCATTTTTCTTGTAGCTAATCTGAAATGAAACTGGATGATATCCTGTTGTCACATCCTTTTTCACCTGAAAATGATAATTACAGTTTAACTGCTTCCGTCCCTTGGAACGAATCACCTTGTATGCATCACTGGTACTTTCAAAGGGAAAGCTGTCATTAATCACGGGTACTACACTAGTAATCAGATACTCACTACTATAGACAGTAAAGGCAAACTGACAGTTTCCTCCATAGGTTCCAGAAGGATTATTCCTCATTTTTAATGATACATCCCCATCCTGGGCAGTGGTATCCGCTGCATTTTCCGAAGTGGCTGTATTCTTTTTTGCTGTAAGCTTTACACTAATGTTTTTATTTACATAATACTCATTATCATAGGCGGTGATATTTCCGTCGGTACTTTTTCTTCCATATACCACTGTAAATCCCGTCAGATAATATGCTGTTTCCAGATTGTCTTTTGCTTTAAAGCTATAGGAACACTGTACAGAATTTCCATTACCGGAAGTTACCCGGTATGCCTCATCATTCATAACAAAAGGAAAACTGTTATCCAGAACCGGGTACACCCGTTCAATGGTATCTACTTCATATTTCTTTTTATTATTTTTGTTTCCACTAACAGTAAACTGGATTGTTACCTTTCCTCCTGCTTTCTCACCAGAAATACTTACACCGGAAATACTAATATCAGAAGAATTCCCTTCCAGCATCTCACCGGAAATCATTCCCGTTTCCGAACCAGAATTTCCTGTATCAATAATCTCTTCCCCTTGAACCTTCGCTGTCATTCCCCCTTGACAACTTCCTATAGCCAGCACTCCACAAAGTACTGCTGTCACTACTCTTTTCCACTGTTTCACTTTTTACTCCTCCTATCTCTTATGTTTCTTTTTTGTTTGTGCCACCTTCTGTAACACCTTCTTTTGACTGCTCATCAATGATTTTTCCATCCTTAATACGTATCTGACGGTCTGCCAAGGCTGCTAATTCATTATCGTGGGTTACCATAACCAAGGTCTTATTTCTCTCACTCAGCACCTTACGCATCAATGCCATCATCTCCGCCGATGTACTGGAATCCAGGTTTCCTGTAGGCTCATCTGCAAAAACAATACTGGGATTTAGCACCAGCGCTCTTGCCATACCCACTCTCTGCTGCTGTCCACCAGACATCTGTCCCGGTTTATGTAGACGGTACGACTTTAACCCCACCAGCTCAATCATCTTTTCCGCCCGTCTCATACGCATATTTTTCGGAATGCCACGAAACATTAATGGCAATGCTACATTTTCTACTGCGTTCATACTACTAATGAGATTAAAGGACTGAAAAATAAATCCCACCTTTTCCCTGCGGAAACGCACCAGACGGTTTTCGTTATATTTTTCAATCTGCTCTCCTGCTACCATAACGCTTCCCTTGGTAGGCTTTTCCAAACCTGCCAGCATATTTAGCAGGGTGGACTTACCGGAACCAGAAGCACCAACAATAGCACAAAACTCCCCTTCATAAATCTGAAAGCTGACACCATCCAATGCCCGGACCCGGTTCTTTCCAATAGGATATATCTTATATAAATCCTTTACATCAATAATACAGCGCCGTTTCTTTTCTGCCTTTTCCATTCCACTCCCTCCTTCTTTTGCAGCAAATTCAGTATAGCATGTACATCTTCTAATTTTTTTAAAATATCCTTAAGATTCGTTGAAGCTTGCATTATAGCTGCAAGCCTCTTAATTTTGGTAGAAAAATACTGCTAGCTGGGTTCTGTCCCGAAGGTCTAATTTATTCAAAATATTGCTTAGATAATTCCGAATCGTTCCCTCTGACAAAAAGGTTTTCTCTGAAATCTCTTTATTGCTAAGTCCTTGAGCCACCAGTTCTATGATTTCATACTCTTTTTCGCTGATTCCTGCCTTTTCATAATCAAAATGCTTCTCTTCCTGTAATAAAGCAGGAAGCTTATCTACCACCTGTCCCCCGAACACTGTCTGCCCACGATATACAGCCTCCAAAGCCGGAGTAATTCCTTCAAAATCCTGTTTTAAAATATAACCTTTGGCTCCAATATGTAATGCCTTTACAATATACTCATCATCGGAAAAGGTGGTCAGAAATAATATTTTTGCATCATGGTAAACCGCAATAATCTTTTCTGCTGCTTCCAGCCCCGTCATAGTCTGCATCCGAATATCCATCAGCAATACATCCGGCCGGTGCTTTTCGTACAATTCAATTGCCTCTGTACCATCGTGTCCTACTGCCTCTACCTGAATCTTTCCATCTGCCTCTAAAATCGTCTTTAAAGACATTGCAACTAATTTATCATCATCCACTACTATAATCTTCATATCAGCCTGCTCCCTTCTTATTTGTTAAAACACATCCAAATCTTTATTTCTTTGCTTTATTTCTTTGGAATAGATACATATACCTTAAACCCTGTCTTTTCTGCTGTAATATTCAAAGTACCCGAAAGCCCATCCACTCTATCCTTTATATTATGTAAACCAATTCCACCCTCTTTGGTGTTCCTATTGTCACATCTTCCATTGTCCTCTACAGAAAGCTTATAGAATTTTGGATGCTCTAATAAAGAAATTCTTATCCTGTTTCCTGAACTATGTTTCATAATATTTGACAAACATTCTTTTACAATAGCAATCATAGAATATTTTACTTCTCTTGGAACATGGCGCTCCATGTCATATTCCAGCTTTATATCATACTCCTTCATATCCCCATAAAGATTTCTTATTGCCTGCTCTAAATCTATGGATTCATCATGGAGGTCATGAACACTCTGCCGGATATTAGTCATGGCTTCATCTAGACAATCCTTCAATCCCTTAAGCCCATCCTTTGTGGCGTCCTCCTTGGATACTGCCATTAAAGCTCCCGTCATAAGGATAGCTCTGGAAAGCATGTGTCCCACATTGTCATGAATTTCTCTGGCAATACGGTTACGCTCCTTTAAGGTTGCAGCATAAATATCACTATCCTGCTTTTCTAATAAATAAGTATTTTCATTTTTTAATTCAATAGCAAGCTCTGTTCCACTGTCTCTGGTAGCAATAAACTTTTCCTTCACTTCTTCATATTGATAAGCTGAAATATTCAGCCAAACGGCAAGTCCAGAAACCAATACTACGCCAACAAGCAGCATTACAGAAAACTCTGCTGTATGCATCCAAAATTGGACACCTGCCACCGCAAACATGCCTCTTGCCCACCACTGAATCTCTTCCTCTCTCTGAAGATCAATTAACTCATATAAAAGCACCGGATAAATTAATATCATCTCTGGATAGCCAAAGGAAAATAAAAAATAACATCCTACTGCTGCCAAAGCCACTTTTTTCTGGCTGGTATAAAGCCCAATACATCCCACAATAAAAGCAAGCAAAATCCCCACTACCGCGCTTGTAGTAATCCCTGCCAGCAAAGCAATATATCCGCTACAAATAATCAGCGCCAGTCTGTTGCCCAGCTTGTGTATATTCATGTTCTGCCTCCCGTCTGTCAGAAAAACAACAATTGTATCTGACATTTTTTCACATGCTTCTATTCTATTCGATTTAAGAAAGAACCACAAGAGATATGACATTTGTCACATGACTTTCTTACAGAACTCACTTTCCTTTCTGCATTCCCTTCGATATACTTGCATCATAAGTAAAAAAATAACTGCTTGCAAACATAAAAGAGAAGCAGAAGCATAACCAAATAATTAAGATTACAATATGGAGGGAAATCATGAAAAAAATCGTTGAAATTAACAATCTGGTAAAGCGTTATAAGGATTTAGTCGCTGTAGACCACTTAAATCTGGAAATCACTGAAGGTGAAATACTTGGTTTGTTAGGTCCAAATGGTTCTGGCAAAACTACAACTCTCAACTGCCTTATGGCACTTCTTTCTTACGACAAAGGAGACATCAAGGTATTTGAAAAGCCAATGACACCAGAAAGCTACTCTTTAAAGCGTGACATTGGTATTGTCCTTCAGAATGTAGCCGTTTTTAATACCTTAACCGTTCAAGAAAACATCGACTTCTTCTGTGGTTTATATATCAAGGATGCAAAGACTAGAAAAGAATATGTAGAAGATGCTATCCGCTTTGTAGAACTGGATGACTTCCGTAAATTCTATCCGGAAAAGCTTTCCGGTGGTCTTCTCCGCCGATTAAACATTGCCTGTGGTATCGCTCACAAGCCAAAGCTGATCATCTTAGATGAGCCTACTGTAGCAGTAGACCCACAAAGCAGAAATAAGATTTTGGAAGGGATTCAAGAGTTAAACCGACAGGGCGCAACCATCATCTACACCTCTCACTACATGGAAGAGGTAGAGCAGATTTGTTCCCGCATCGTCATTATTGATAAGGGAAAAAATCTGGCAGAGGGAACTGCAGATGAACTGAAAATGATGATTAAAAATAGCGAAACTATTTTCATTCAGGTTCCAGAATTACCAGAAAATGCTTTAGCAGACTTAAAGGAGCTTCCTCATATCTACTCTGCGGATTATGAAGAGCAACAATTGACTCTGAAATGTAACGGTGGTACACACAATCTGATCCGGGTTATGGATTATTTACAGAAAAAAGAAATTCATTTCCGAAGAGTACGTTCTGAACTGCCAACCCTAAATGATGTCTTCCTTGAAATTACAGGAAAAGAATTAAGAGACGAATAAGGATTGACGGTAAAAGAATAGAGAAAATATAGAGATTAATAAAAACTATTACTCAAAAAGAAAAGAGGTATATTATGTTTTTTCATTTGTTTAAGTATAAACTGATTGAACTATTTCACAGCCGTGAAACCATTCTTTGGATTTTAGCATTCCCTTTAGCACTGGGGACCTTATTTTACATGGGATTCGGAAATATGTTACAAGGTTCTAATGATTTTGAACCAGTCCCTGTAGCTGTGGTTTCTGAAGAAACATCTATCCCAGAAAGCGGACAGACCTTCAAAGCCATCATCGAAGAACTTAGTAAAGAAAACGATGACCAGCTTTTTGATACTACCTGGACTACCGATGAAAAGGCTAAGAATTTATTGAAAGAGGAAAAGGTCGACGGAATCTTTTATCTGACAGAAACTCCTTCACTGACTTTAAAGGAAAATGGTTTAAATCAGAGTATTTTAAATACTTTCCTTTCTCAGTATCTGAGCCAGTCCTACTTCTTCACTCAGATTGCAAAGGAACAGCCACAAAATCTGGAAGCTGCTGTAAATAATTTTCAGAAAGAACATTCTTTCAATAAAGAAATCTCCGTTAGTGATAATGAAAATGATAGTCTGATTCAATACTTTTATGCACTGGTTGCCATGGTTTGTCTCTTTGGACACCTTTTAGGAGCAAAAGTATCCCTTGGCATACAGCCGCATCTTTCTGCCATCGGTGCCAGAAAAAATGTAACCCCTGTTCATAAATTAAAAATTATTTTGGCAGACTTCTGGGCTTCTGTATTGGTGAATTACTTGTCCGTATTGATTTTATTTTCCTATATGATTTTCATCTTAAGAATCGATTTTGGCAACCGGATGCCACAGGTGCTTCTAGCAAGTTTGGTAGGTTCTATCATCGGTGTTTCCCTGGGAACATTTTCCACTGCCATTGGTAAGGGAAGTCAAACCACAAAAGAAGGCATTGCATTTGCTATCACCATGCTTTGTTGCTTTCTTGGCGGCTTGATGGTAAACACTATGCCAAATATACTGGAACACTCTGCCCCTTGGGTAAATCGAATCAATCCTGCAACCCTACTTACAGACTGCTTCTACAGTCTGAATGTTTACAGCAGTTATGACCGGTATCTGGAAAATCTGATATCTATGTTAATCATTGCTGCAATCCTTTGCTTCGGAAGCTATCTGATGCTCCGCCGCAAAACAGCAGATTAAATATAATTTAGCAAAACCTATTATTAAGCTTCAAAGAAAGGATTCTGATGCTATGCAAATCTTAAAAGCATTTTTCTTAAATGTAAAACAAAATATAATCACTTTAGTCATTTACATGGTTGTTTTCTGTGCGTTACAATTACTTTTCGCAGAGCATGGCAATACTCAGCGTGAAACAACCTTTGAAAGTACACAATTATCCCTGATACTTCAGGACAAGGACAAAAGCACGTTAAGTCAAGGACTTTCCGATTATCTAAAGGAAGTTCATGAGGTAGCCACAAAAGCCTATACGGACGAACAAATCGCTGATGAACTTTATTATGAAAATGTAGATTATGTTTTGACCATTCCAAAGGGGTTTGAAGAAAATCTTATAGACGGAAAAACCAAACATATTGTAGAAAACAAAAAACGTCCCGGCAGCACTTCCGGTCAGTTTATCGACTCCCAGATCGACCAGTATCTTTCTCTGGTAACAAATTATCTGGCAATGGGATATGATGAAAATAATGCCTGCAGTTTTACCAAAAAAGCTATTACTCAGGAAGCGGATATTGATTTTTCAACAGAACAGAAAGAAGAAGGAAACAGCAACATTTATTTCGCCTTCTGCTATATGCCATATATTTTAATCTGTATCCTGACAGTAGGTCTTGGTGGTATCCTGATTATCTTCCGGGAGAAAAATCTCCTTACAAGACTCCAATGCTCCTCTCTGACCTCTATGCAGAGAAATCTTCAATTGGGTATTTGCAGTGGTCTCTTCGCACTGTTTTGCTGGCTTACCTTTATGGTAGTGAATTACTTCTTTATTGGTTCAGATGTGTTTAGCTTACAAGGACGTTTATCCATATTAAACAGCTTCTTCTTCCTTTTGGTAGCAGCAAGTCTCACCTTCTTAATCAGCTATCTGACAGAAAGCACAGAGGTATTAAACATGGTATCTAACGTAGTAGGCTTAGGACTTTCTTTCTTAGGCGGTATCTTCGTACCTTTAGAAGTAATGAGTCCCGCAGTAGTAAAATTCGCACAGCTGCTACCATCCTACTGGTATATCAATGCCTTAGAGACTATCAGCGATTACACCGGAACCGCTGCCCAGAAGGAAAGCTTGTTCCTCTGTATGGGTATCCAGCTGCTCTTTGCCCTGGCAATCTTCTGCGCTGCACTAGTAGTATCCAGATTCAAAAAGCAGAAGTAGGTGGATAACAAGTTGACGCAGAAAAAAGTCTTTCGTTTTCCAACTCGTGGACGCCTTGCGGCTCGAGATGAACTACGCAATGGTGCATAAGAGCATAGTTACTTGCTAACGCAAGTACTATACTCTAAACACCAGCGAGTTCAAACGCCACTCCTTTGGAAAACGAAAGAGTTTTTTCTGCTGTGCACTGGTTATTCCATAATTTAATCTTGCTAAGAATTTGTGGTAATAACTTTCAATTTAACAAACAACATTAACCTAGGACAAGCTCTACCACCTGTATCTTTCCTTGCTTTGAATTTTTTTCTACAAGATAGAGATAGCTTCCGATGCGAAAGCCCTGCCAGTCTCCATACTTCTTTTTCGTATCTAATGCAATCTTTGCAGTCTGTTCCAGACCTTTTTCACGATGATAGGTGTAAAGGAAATAATCAACGCCTTTCGTAGCCCCCCAGCAACCGCTTTCCGCACTAAATCCAATCAACTGATTTTCGCTGTCCCACATTAGCCACTTATAATCATCCAATACCGAACAATTCCACTTATCTGATAATACTTTCTTATCTAGCCGGGATAATTTTTTCGCGTCAGCAACATCATATAATTCCAATTTCAATTTATTCTCTTCTGTTTTTCCTATTCCCAGCATTAAATCTTCCTGCAAAGGGTGTAAATACTCTGAAAATCCCGGCAGCTCTAATTCATCTAATGTTTTTATATTATTGGGATCTGATAAATCTACACTAATTAATGGGTCCTTTTCTTCATAGGAAACAAAATATCCTACCTCTCCTACATAACGTACTGCCTTTATTTCTTCATTTTTACATAGTCCCAGCAGTCTGTCTAAATAATTCATATTTTCATCAAAACTATAGACATTAACCTCTGTATAATCCTGACGATTTTCATCCCGGTAAAAATAGTGCCTTCTTTGTACTGTTACCCATAACACATTTCCCCTCTCCTGAATTGCGAAGCTACTGTCTAAGTTTCCTGGAAATTTCACAGTAGCTACCGCCTGTAGCTTTCCCTTCTCAATGGAGAGCTTGGAAATTTGAGTATAATTCTCATCATTTTCCTGTTCTTCTTTACGGAATACCGTATTGGAAAAATAAATGCTTTTTTCTGTCATATATACATTCTGAAAATAACCAACAATTCCCTTGGCATCTATCTTTTCACCTTGTTTAGTCAAATCCCAGGAAGTAACAATGTCAATGGAATTGCCCTGTATTTCCTTCTGATAATATATATCCTCCAAATGTAATTTTTCCCCATCAACCATGGGAATATAGCGACTTTCCTTTTCCTTCCCCCGGCCGTTTAACATAATATGATTTTTCATGCTAATTACATACAGTTTTCCATCTATTTCCCGACAGTCTTTAAACAGACCCGACTGGGTGCTTTCCTTTACAAACTTTGGTTCCTGACGATTTGAAATATCATAAAATACTGTCCGTGTCTGTATTTCCCATCCATCATGGATTTTACATTCTGAATGCACCATAACCAGCATATTTTCATATACATAAATTTGTGGTTCTTCCCAATCATTATAATTACTTTTTCCAATATCCTGAAATTTGTCATGAATAGTTCCAGCCAGAACTATGTTTTCTCCATTTACCTCGTTCAGATTAGCGGTCAATTCATAGGTTTCCATCCCTGTTTTTGAATCTCTGCTTATAGAAGCGTAATTTAAAGTATAAATATATTTTCCATCTGTTACCGTAAAGTCTCCTTCTCCCACTCCTGTTTCCCTAAGATTCGTACCAGTGGAAATATCAAATCCAGCATAGTCAATCACAACACCATCCGCAACACTATTGACTTCTCCACTGCTGCTCATTACTGCGCTTAAATTCGTAGCTTGCTCCCCATATAACCCATAGGGATCATCATTTCGTATTACATCCACATAATGCTCATACAATTCCTCATAAGAAGTCAGCTGGTTCAAATTCAGCCGCTCCTGATTTAAATGCCGATTCTTCCAAGCTACGATTCCAAATGCCACAATACACAACAATAGTACTGTCACAATTCCTATCATCCATCTGCGACGTCTTCTCTTTTTTTTCTGAAGAAACAATAACTTTCTTCCCATATTTTCTGGCAGAAGACTTTCTGGCACCTCTATATTTTTACTGGTCTCACGAATCAGATTTTCAATATCCTTTAAAGACTTGTCTTCCATCAAATCTTCCTGACCCGAACGGTATTCCATATGATATTTTTGGGGCAACACGCCATGTATTCTATGGGAAGCCAGATTTTCAATTCCATTTTTCCTATTCTCTTCCCTCATAACAGTCCTCCTTTCTCTACTCCCATGTTATTTTTGATTGTCATTTCTTTCCCCTATTTCATTAGTCTTACTACTGTTTCTTTCTCCCTATTCCGTTAGCCGCTCCTTCATTTTCAATAATGCCCGGCGATACTTTGACCGAAGAGTACTGGCACCAATCCCAAGACTTTGGGCTATCTCCTCTCCCTTATATCCACCAAACAGAAAGGAGTTTACAATATACTTTTCTTCTTCTGACAAGGCGGCAAACGCCTCATGAACCCACTGTCTGTCCGTAATATCGGCTGCCATATCTCTTCCATCACTAACCTGATTCCATAGTTCCGTCTTCGACTCTTCATCCCTCAAGATCCGAACTGTATTCTGGGCATCTTCTGAATATCCTTTCCGCCTTCTTTTACATTGATTAGACAAAATCTTAAATATCCATTGCCGAAAACGGTATATATCCTTCAAACGTCCTATCCCCTCGAAGGCTGCCATGACAGTGTCTGCTACAACATCTTCTGCATCCTGCTGATGCTGTAACATATAGCAGGCATAGGCATACATTTCTTTATAATGCATACGATACAATTCAATAAAGGCTTCCTGGTCTCCCTTTTTCGCCTGACGCACTAAGGCAACCATATATTCAATCTGTTCTTCCTCCCTGCTTTCTTTCATCAAGGCACCTCCTTTCCCCTATTTTTAACCGGTTCAGTTATATGTGTCCTAATTGTAACAAATGTTGCATCAAAATCATATTTTTTCTTCACATAATATGAATTGTAACAACTTGACGCAAAAAAAGGTCATATATATTTCCGTTTCGTGGACGCCTTGCGGCTTGGGATGAACTACGTAGCGGTGCATAGAATGATAGCTTCGCATAAAATGCTAGCTATCATTCAAACACCGACGAGTTCAAACACCACTCAATCGGAAAATATATGACCTTTTTTTGCTGTGTACTGGTTTACAACAAGTTATCTTATGTTGAAGTTGCAACATTAACTTCGAGGTCAAAAAATAATTTATGATGATTTGCAATGAAGTGGAAAACAAGGGACATTTTTATGCGTCATATAAACACAATTCAAATTATGTGAAGTTCCTTACCGATTCTTTAGTGCCTTCTTAAATAACTTCTTAATCTTCTTATTTGCCTTAATGGTCACTTTCTTCTTCGTACCCTTTAAAGCAGTTTTATGAACCGATTTCAGATTTTTACCTTTTATCGTAATCTTTTTTAACTTTTTACAATCCCCAAAGGCTTTCTTATCAATAGAGGTCACTTTGCATTTTACTCCATTGCTGGTTACGGTGGATTGAACCACTAGCTTTTTCACCTGACGGCTGGTAACACCAGTAACCTTAGCCGATTTCTTTTTCGCATTAACCTGATAAACCACCCCTGCCTTCTTCACATAGTTCCCTGTAGTTCCTATGTAATTTTTAGCATCCGGCTGGTGATATACGATTGCTGCATTGGTTGATACAGGAGCAGTACTTGTTGGTTCTGGCTGCTTATTTGCATTTGGATCAATCCATTTCGCATAAAGAATCTTTGCTCTATAGTAGGAAGATTCATAATCATCCACCCCATAAATTTCATCTATATAGGAATCAATGTTAGCCATAAAATCTTCTACATTAGAATATCCATAGGAATCTACTAAGGATTCCGCTACATATTCCTCTTTGGTCCCCGTATACCAACCTCCATCTCCTTCTTCAAACCATCTTTGATACATCTCTGCTGATGCAAGAAAACCTGCTTTTTTCTCTTCCTTAAGGCTTTCATATAATTCTTCATTATAAACATATGGTGTAGTATACCAGCCTCCGAAAATATAGCCTTCTCGAACAGGCTCTTCCGGTAAAACAATATCATCATATGTATTATATGCAATTATATAATATGGCTCCTTACCTTCTAACTCATAAACACCATTTTCATTTTTCTGGTAACTAATGTCCGTAATCATCTGAAATATAGGAAAAGAATTTCTTTTCAATGCCATATTGTCCCCCTCTTCAAAGAAAACCTGGCAATCAAAGGAGTAATAACTGTCATCTTCCATGACTCTATAAATCTCATATTCTCCAACTGTTACATCTTGAACATAATAAACAGTCCCATTTTTATTCATGGGAATATATTTCTTGGCATCTACATCATACAATACAAATTCCATAGAAATATAATTATTAACATCTGCATATGTCATATTATCTTCTTCATAACGCGACATATTAGTTATTACCTCGAAAACAATAGCAGTCCCCCATTTTACAACATCCTCACTGTCGTATTCCATGGTAAGGGCTCGGTTATTTCCGATATTTATTATGTTCTGGTTTAATTCCTCAATAAACTGCCCATTGTTCCATGCATTCTTCTCCAGAACTTCTGCAAAAGCGGAAGCATCCCCCACTACTACCTTATCGGAAGACCCCTTCTGATAATAACAACAGCTCATAGCAACTAATACCGTAGCTTTACCAACCATAGCACCTGCTGCATTATTAGAAACAATCGTGCCTATGTTAATAGCATTTGCTATGGTAATCGCCATTTCATTTTTCATGGATTCTGACAGATATTCTTGCTTCCTTTCCTCATAATATTCAGGACTCTCTTCCTTTTCTTCCGAAAAATACTCTTCAAAGAAAGCCATTATATCAGCAGAACCTATAATACCTCCTGCAGACTCCTTTCCTGTTACATTTCCATGATTCCAAAGATTTAAACAAGTTAATTTAACTGCCTGTCCTATGATTCCTCCTGCACACTGTTCCGATAGAACCTCACCGAAATTCTGGGTGTTGCAAACACAAAATGTACCGTAAAGCACTTCCCCGTCACCGGCTCCAAGGACTCCTCCTGCATATTTTTGACTTTCTATCAGTCCTCTATTAACACAGGTACTGATAGTGCCGCCATAACAATATCCTGCAATTCCCCCTGTATAATGCTCAGATATTATATCCCCTTCATTCAAACAACCTGACAAATAAACAGAAGGCAAATATGCTATAATTCCTCCTCCGTATTCCTTTCCAGTTATAGTACCCTGATTCGTACATTGCTTAATCTCACCATATGTAAAATCTGCAATTCCTCCTGCATAATAATCCCCAGTGATATTACCAGTATTCCTACAATTCATCACTTGGCTTTCATTAAAATAAACAATTCCAGCTCCTTTGCTTTCAGCCTCCACAGTTCCTTTATTGCTGCAAGCACGAAGGATTCCTTCATTATAATCGGCAATACCGCTTGCCCTATTATCACTAACAATCCTTCCGGTATTTTCACACTCTTCCAATGTATTATAGACGTCACCTATAATACCATTGGCACTATACTGATTTTTAATATCTCCATGATTCTGGCATTCCTTTACCATTCCATCACTCCAGGAAGCAATTCCAGAAACACCATAATTGTAGTATTCCTCCTGATTCTCTACTACCAAATCACCATAGTTGATACAGTTCTCAATGGTACTACTTTCATCACCACTGATTACCATACCTGAAAGATAATCAAACTCCCCTATCATGGCAATATCTGCATAGTTCTTACAATTTTTCAAGGTACTATTTGTTAAACTTCCGGCAATGGTAGAATAGCTAATAGATATTTCCGCAGCATCTTCTTCTGTTTTGATTACCTCATATTGCATGGAGTCCATGACTACATTTTCTACCGTAGCATTGGAAAGCAACCCAAATAATGCCAGACGATTATATAAATACTCTTGTTCTTTCATATTAATGCTTAAGGTAACATTGCTAATTTTTTTCTCAGAACCATCATAAGTGCCTTCAAAATAATAGGTTTCTATTTCTGGATATCCCCACTCATCTACTTCTTCAGTAGCTACTCTGCCACCAATGGCAGACATAGTAACACCAGTACAATCAATATCCTCTATCTGTGTAAAGGTTACACCTGCCGTATTCATTCCTGCCGCTGTATACTCACTTAAATAGCGTAGTTCCTGTCCCGTTCCAATGGAAATTTTGGAACCAGCACCTGCCTCCTGATAGGTTCCATCCTCCTTTATCAAAGCAGACATAGAAGCTACAACTGCTGTTTCTTCCTCAGAAGCTTTTTTTCTATTTACTACCTTCTTTTCTAATAACCTGTTATACTCTTCCTGCTTTTTTCTCTCTATTTCTCTTTCCTTCTGTCTCTCTTCCCTCATTCTTTGGAACTCGACATATTCTTTACTCGCCTTCTGGGTTTCCTGTATCTGAACCGGCTGTTCTACAATCATATTTTTTCCATTCACAGAAGAAAGCTCTTCTGCCATAGCCACTGTTCCTACTCCGCTCCAAAGATTCACTGTCATTGCTGCAGCCAGCATCAAAGCCAGCCCTTTTCTTTTTTTCATAACCTTTTCCCCTTTCCTATTTATGCTCTTTGTGATTCAACCTTCAAAAAATATTGTATCATTTCTTCCAGATAGATGGAATTCTAAAAATATTACAAATTAGACTTCGTTTATATGTGCATAATTTGCTTAAAATGTTGCAAAAAACAGAGTAGAGTCCCTACATCCCTCCAAAATTCCCTATTTTGCCCAAAAAGAAAAGAAACTCATCATAAATGATAAGCTTCTTTTCTTTTTCTAAAATAATAATTTCTTACTAATTTTTCTTTACCTTCATTGTCTTTTTCACAAATCCAGTTTTTGCCTTCAATAACTTCTTATAGGCTTTTAGCTTCTTTGCCGGACAAGTAAATACGGCTTTTTTATGAATTCCCTTCCATGCATTGTTTCCAATCTTCTTTACTTTCTTGGATTCAATGGTAATAGTTTTCAAGTTCTTACAGTTTTTAAATGCATTTTTTCCAATGGTAGTAACATTACTTCCAATGGTTACTTTTTTCAGTTTCTTTAATCCCTTCAAAGCATCTGCTTCAATTTCTGTAATAGGATACATTTCTCCACCAGCAACTTCTGCATCTGCAATAATGATTTCTTTCTTATTTTTCCACTTTGCATTATTCGATGCTGATACAACAAGGGTATTGTCTGACTTCAAAGAATACTCTACGCCTTCAATAGTAAATCGGGTAGCTGTAACTGCTCCTGTTTCATCCACAGTAACTGTCTTGACTACACCATCCTCTAAAGTTACACTAACGTCTCCAGGAATCACTTTTACAGTGTCCGTTGGTGCTGGTGCCGGTGGATTTGTTGGTGTAGCAGCAGTTTCTGTTGGAGTTGGTTCTGGTGTTGGACTTGGTGTTGGTGTGGCTGGTGCTTCATCGTCTCCATAATAATCTCTAACGTATTCCACAATGTCCGGAATATATTCTGCTCTATCTTCCAGAAAATCTAAAATGGTTTTCTCAGAAGCATAGTTGCCATCCATAACACTTGCTGCAGTAGTATCCTTCAAAGGAAAACGCTTAAAGAACTGATTTAAAATCGGCTCATATATATTTCTATAGTTGTTACATACTGCAATGGCATTTTCTTTTTCAAACATGGTAGTAGATAACTCTTCCAGTCGGGTAAGATAAGCATCTCTAAATCCTCTGTTTGTCATAAGCATAGCAAAACATCTTACATTTGGTTTATCCCAGTTAGTATCATTTTGTTTGTTAGAACCAATCCGTAATAATTTAGACTCTCTCACCGTATTAGCCCACGCATCCTGCGAACCGCTCACTCCACCAAACTCTACATCATATATCATAAACCGCCATCTGCCATCGGCATAAGGATTGGACTCATCCACTGTCTTTGTCTTCCACATAGACCAGTTCTTTCCCGGCCAGTCCCATTTATTATTAATCCATGTCTGGATTGCGTAATAATCAATGGCAGATTCCGGATCTACAATCTGACAAAACGCATTATAATCTTCCTCACTGGAAACATCGTCATGGGATGCCAAAAACTCTTCTAATTCCTGAAAATAGTAAGACTCGTCTGTTACTCCCTCTGGAAGCTCACCTTCATCCAGCTTATATCCCAGCTCTGGAATTGCCTCTGCATCCCCCTTATAAATCAATACATCATCCTTGTTCACACCGTGCTCATTTTCCATATAAGAACCACGGTAATCATCTTGAAGAACGTATACTCCCCAATATTCTCCGTTAATATATACCACACAAGGTCTTGCGTGTAAGGTTTCGCAATTAATATCCTTCATCAAAGACTGCCAGTAGGAATCTGAGAATTTTGTAGTAAATGCACAGTTTCCTCCATTTCTTAATACAATGGTCTTAAATTTTTCAATCAGATTTCCATTGTCGTCTATGGCATTATTCCAAAAGCCATACTTAAAGTTCTTTTTACCATATTCATCTCTGGCATAAAGACGAAAGCCCTTCTGATAATCGGAACGGGAATAATTTCCCTGTACACGGATACCACAGTCCTGCTTATACTTGAGAGTAGTTTCTGCACCATTACTTTCAAAGTAATCAATATGAGTCTTTCTTTCCCACTCTCTGCCCTTCTGCTTGTAGTTCGCATCCAGCCCTCTACAAACATCCACAGGTTTTTCCCAACTGGAAATATTTCCATGCTCATCAATGTAATCGGCTAATGCCTGATTGAAAATGTCTCCCTTTACATATATTCCCTTGGTAGAGTCAAATAAATCATCGGCATCCATACTAATAGACATAACAGCTAAGTCCATTCCTGCTGCCTGACAGCTGGCTTCGATCCCTTCAATATGCTCTGTCATAGCGCCTACAAAGTAAGTATTGGTCTCTACCTCTGTATAGGTTCCGTCAGACAATTCTGCAACTGCCTTAATAACTGTACACTTATCTACATCTTCATCCGCTGGCAGTTCCAATGTTGTTTCAAATTTTTTTTCAGAAGAATTCCATGTTACATTTGCTGCATCAAATAAATTAGGGTCTAAAGCAGACAATACATTTGGATCATTTTTGCGGTCAGTTATCTGTACTCCAGCCTCTGTATACTGAATTCTTGCTTCATTGGCAGGATCAGATGGATCACTACCATCCGTGGTATAATAAATCACTGCTTCCGTATCCTCACAGGTCAGTTCCAGATTAAACTCTTCTTCAAAGGTTCCACCCTTTTGTGAAAAAGCCACCTCAATTGGATTCTCTTCTGTGGTTTCACCTGTTGTTTCTTCCGCTGTCTTGGCTGTTCTTTCAGCCGTTATTGTTTTTCCTTCTGCCCTGCTCTCTGGAGTCTGAAGTCCAGATACACCAAACACAGAAACCCCTGTCATACATACCGCCATTCCTATGGCAATGGCTCTTCTTTTGGTAATTCTCATAAGCTACCTTCCTTTCTCTTGTTTTGTTAGGAAATATATACGTATCCTATCTGCTTTTTCGGACCAAAATGTTATCTAGAGTATAACATCACTTAGATAATGAAAGAAACAGTAAAAATATTGCACAAAATACAATTATAATTTGCTATATTTTTTTCATTACACCTAATAAAGCTGTATAGAACAAAGAGTCGCTTGCGACTCTTTCGCGCCCGAGCGGAATTGCGAAGCAATTAACTTCTTCTCCGCGAGGTGCGCATCCTTAGCGGAGCGTTTTTTACTTTATAGGACGAACTTTCCTATAAAGTAAAAAAAATCCGCCACAACAAATGTCGTGACGGATTTTGAAAACATTTTATTCTTATAACGGGACTCTTACAGTCTCTTCATTAATTCTTCTCTCTGAGCCTCATAGCCTGGCTTTCCAAGAAGAGCAAACATATTGCTCTTGTAGCTTTCTACACCTGGCTGGTTAAATGGATTTACACCAAGAATGTATCCACTAAGACCACATGCAAACTCATAAAAATAGAACAACTGACCTAAGTAGAACTCATTCTGTTCAGGAACCTTTACTACTAAGTTTGGAGTGTTTCCATCGGTATGCGCAAGAAGGGTTCCCTTCATAGCACTCTTGTTGATGAAATCAACAGTCTTTCCAGCTAAGTAGTTCAGACCATCTAAATCAACTTCCTCTTCCTGAATAGTAATATCAAAGGAAGGCTTCTCTAATTCCATAACTGTTTCAAACATAATACGGCTTCCGTCCTGAATGAACTGACCCATAGAATGTAAATCTGTAGTTAAATCAACAGATGCTGGGAACAGCCCCTTCTGATCCTTACCTTCACTTTCCCCAAACAACTGCTTCCACCACTCTGCTACATAGTGGAAAATTGGCTCGTAGTTACAAAGAATTTCAACAGATTTACCCTTGCGAAGAAGAATATTACGAACTGCTGCATACTTCATAGCATCGTTTTCTGCGAAATCCTTATTCAGACAAATCTCTCTCATAGAAGCAGCACCTTCCATTAACTTAGGAAGATCTGCACCACTTACAGCGATTGGAAGAAGACCTACTGCTGTCAGTACAGAGAAACGTCCTCCTACATCATCAGGCACTACAAAGGTTTCGTAGCCTTCTTCTGTTGCAAGACTCTTCAAAGCTCCCTTTGCCTTATCTGTAGTAGCATAAATTCTCTTAGCAGCCTCAGCCTTACCATACTTCTTCTCTAACATTTCCTTAAAGATACGGAATGCTACTGCTGGCTCTGTAGTAGTACCAGACTTACTAATAATATTTACAGAGAAATCTCTATCCCCGATTACATCGATTAACTGAGCAAGATAGGTTCCGCTCAAATTGTTTCCACAATAATAAATCTCTGGTGTTTTACGAATTTCCTTAGAAACATTGTTGTAAAAACTATGTCTTAAGAATTCGATTGCAGCTCTTGCTCCTAAGTAAGAACCACCAATACCGATTACTAAAAGCACTTCGGAATCAGACTGAATCTTAGCGGCAGCTTTCTGAATGCGGTCAAACTCTTCCTTGTCATAATCTACTGGAAGGTCAATCCATCCGAGGAAGTCATTTCCTGCTCCACTCTTTCCAACTAAAACATCCTTTGCATCATTTGTGATTTTTTCCATAGCCTTCATCTCATCCTCAGAGATAATGTTCTGAGCCAGGGAGTAATCAAATTTTACCTGTGACATTCTTTTTTCCTCCATTTCTGCCATCTATGACGATTCCTGCAAAAGCGCATTTCTATTTTTCCTTTGCAGTTTATTTGAACAAGCTGTTTTCTCTATAAAAACACCTTGTTTATTCTACTAGGTTCATGCTCGCAAATCAAGTAAAAATTTGTTTTTTTACCATGATACGAGATATTTATAGTACTTTACTGCCGTTCCGGCTCCAGATTACCAAATTTGGTATACTGTGCTAACCATGCCAGATGCACGGAACCGGTAGGACCACTTCTCTGCTTGGCAATAATAACCTCTGCCTGTCCCTTTAATTCTGAGTCAGGATTATAATACTCATCTCGATACAGGAACATAACCATATCTGCATCCTGCTCGATGGCTCCGGACTCACGCAAATCCGAGAGCATTGGCTTTTTATCCGGTCTTTGCTCTACTGCACGGGAAAGCTGTGACAATGCAATAACCGGCACATTCAACTCTCTTGCCATAACCTTTAAGGAACGGGAAATATCTGAAATTTCCTGCTGTCGGTTATCGCTTTTTCTCTTGCCACTTCCAGACATCAGCTGTAAGTAGTCAATAATCACCAAATCCAGTCCCTTTTCCATTTTTAGCTTACGACATTTGGAACGAAGCTCTGCTGCGGTAATACCAGAAGTATCATCAATTACAAGATTGGAATTGCCCAGTTTTCGGACACTTTCCACCAGCTTTCCCCATTCTTCATCCTCCAGACTGCCGGTTCGGATTTTCTGGGAATCCACCTTGGAGTTCATGGCAAGCATACGCTTCACCAGCTGCTCCTTACTCATTTCCAAGCTAAACATGGCAATGGTGCTACTGCTATGTATGGCAATATATTCTGCCAAATTCAGCACAAATGCGGTCTTTCCCATAGCAGGACGAGCAGCAATCAAAATCAAATCTGACTTCTGCAAGCCTGCGGTCTTATAATCCAAGTCACGGAATCCGGTTTCCAGACCTGTAATATGTCCCTTCTGCTTGGCAGCCTGTTCGATGCTGTCCAAGGTTCTAAGCACTACTTCCCGAATATCTTCAAAGTCACTGGCAGAACGTTTCTGCACCACTTCAAAGACCTGCTTCTCTGTAGCATCCAAAACATCCTCTACCGGCTGCTTATCCATATAACAATCCGCTGTTACTTTTTCTGTCACCTTAATAAGACGGCGAAGAACGGATTTTTCCTGTACAATTTTAGCATAATGCTTAATATTGGCAGAGGTAGGTACACTATTGATAATATCACCAATAAACTCAATGCTGGTAAGCTCTGGCGGCACTTCCATTTCCCGAAGCTTATTCTGCATGGTAACCAAATCCGCACCAATGCCCTGATGATGTAAATCCACCAAGGCATTAAAAATCACACCATACTGTCCATTATAAAAATCCTCCGCGGTTATATTTTCTGCTGCAATCTGAATAGCATCACTATCCATCATCATAGAACCGATTACCGCTCTTTCCGCTTCCACACTATGAGGTGGTATGCGCTTAATCAAAGATTCTTCCATTGGTATAACCCTTTCTATTTCGCCTCTTTCACAATCACCTTCAGAGTACCAGTCACCTTTGGATGAAGCTTGATTGGCATATCAAAGATTCCAGGGCTCTTAATAGGTTCTGGCAGAACCATTTTTTTCTTATCCAGGTCATAACCCAACTGCTCCTTAGCCGCCTGAGCCAATTCCTTTGTAGACACAGAGCCGAAGCTTCTTCCTCCACTACCGGTCTTAATAGAAACCGTTACGGACTTTTCTTTTAATTCTTCCGCAAAAGCCTTGGCATCATCTAATTTCTCCTGTGCCACCTTCTCTTCATGCTGCTTCTGTAATTTCAAATCATTTTTATTCTTAGCAGTTGCTTCTACGCCTAACTTCTTCTTTAATAAAAAGTTTTTTGCATAACCATCGTTGACCTTTACCATTTCTCCCTTTTTACCAAGAGATTTTACATCTTCTAATAAAATTACTTCCATCTTTTTTCCCCTTTTCTTTCTATTCAATATCTCCATCTGCAATCATTTTATCAAGCATCTGACGGATAATTTCCTTTGCCTCTTCCATGGTCTTGTCTTTCAACTGGGCTCCCGCCATATTAATATGACCACCGCCACCAAGCTGTTCCATCATAATCTGAACATTGACCTCGTCAATAGAACGGGCACTAATATAAATCTTTTCATTATGATTGGTCAGGACAAAGGATGCCTTTACTCCATTGATGTCCAATAAGGAATTGGCAATTTTTGCTGCCAGCACCGTTGGACTTTCTACATTTTCTGCCTTGCTTTCTGTAATGGCATAGGTATCCAGATACAACTGGGTATCCTTAATGGCCTCTGCCCTTGCCTGATACTCTTCCAGATTTTCCCGGAACGCCTTCCGGACTCTTACTGCATCTGCACCATTTCTTCGCAGATAAGCCATGGCTTCAAAGGTGCGGACACCGGTTTTATCTGAAAAATAATTGGTATCAATCATAATTCCTGCGTACATAGCCTCTGCCTCTGCCGGTTTCAGCTTCAATCCATTTCCAATATACTGAGAAATCTCTGAAACCATTTCACAGGCAGAAGATGCAT